>JAUVFR010000060.1 GCA_030594205.1 Methanobacteriota archaeon | reverse complement strand
GCCAGGGCCCGTAGTTGTTCACGCATCGGGTGATGACCACCGGCAGGTCATAGGTCGCGTGGTAGGCGTAGGCCAGACGGTCGGCCCCGGCCTTGCTGGCCGCGTAGGGCGACTTGGGCTGCAGGGCGGCGTCTTCGGTGGAATCGCCCTCGCCCGCCTCCCCGTAGACCTCGTCCGTGGAGATGTGTAGAAAGCGCTCGACCCCTTGCCGCCGGGCCGCCTCCAGGAGGACGAAGGTCCCGAACACGTCGGTCGTGACGAAGGTCCCCGCCTCGGCGATGGAGCGGTCCACATGGGTCTCCGCGGCGAAATGGACGACCCCGTCGCAGCCTGCCATGGCCTCCTTCACGGCCCCGGCATCGGTGATGTCGCCTTGGTGGAAGGTCAGCTCCCCGGCGTCGATGAGGCCCTGGATGTTTGCGAGGTTCCCCGCGTACGTCAGTTTGTCCAGGACCACGAGGTCGTAGTCGGCCTCCGCCGCCAACAGCCGGACGAAGTTCGCGCCGATGAATCCGGCGCCTCCGGTCACGAGAAGGCGATGCACGCGGGAGGATGGGGGAAGCTCGATTAAGGCTTCGGCCTCGTCCGTGGCCGCCTGAAGGCTGAGGATACTTTAACGACCCACGCATGCAACCTGCGTTGACGCGCGTCCTCGTCCTCGGTGCGAGCGGTCTCCTCGGCCAATACGTGGCCCGGGAGGCGCTCGACCGGGGGTACGAGGTGTGGGGATCATACTTCTCCACGCCCCTCCCGAAAAACGGCCTGCAGCCGATTCGCGTGGACCTCGGAAAGCCGGCGACCATCGAGGAGGCCTTCGACCGGGCGGAACCCGATTGGACCGTCCTGTGTGCGGCCCGTACCGGAGTCGACGACTGCGAGGAGGTGCCCCAGAAGGCGGTGCTTGTGAACGCGCAGGGACCGGCGCACGTGGCGAGGCTCTGCAAAGACCGGGACGTCCGGCTGGTCCACGTCTCCACCGATTACGTCTTCGACGGACAGGACGGGCCCTACGACGAAAAGGCGGGTCCGAACCCGCTGAACCACTACGGGGCCTCCAAGCGGGAGGGGGAGGACCGGGTTCTCGCGATCTTGCCGGGCGCCCTCGTCGTCCGCCTCTGTGCCGTCTATGGATGGAATCGGCTCCGGGGCAAGGCGAACAGCGTGACCTGGATCCTCTCCCTGCTCCGGTCGGCTCGCGAGGTGCCGCTCTTCGCCGACCAGCGCGTCTCCCCCAGCTACGCGTACGAGGCCGCCACCGCCATCCTCGACCTCGCGCCCTACCTGACATCGGGATACTTCCACCTGGCGACCCCCGATTGCGTGACCCGGCTCGAGCTTGGCAAGGCGATCGCGGAGGTCTTCGCCCTCCCGCTGGAACTCTTGCGGCCGACGACCATGGCTGCAGCCCAGCTCCTCGCGCCGAGGCCCCTCCACGCTTGCCTCACCTCCACGCGACGCGACATCCGGCTGAAGGCGCCGCCCCGCCCCTTGCGGGAGGCGCTGGCCCACATGAGGGATGCGGAATGAAAGGGGTCGTGCTGTCCGGGGGCCACGGGACCCGCCTTCGCCCGCTCACCCACACGGGCCCGAAGCAGCTCATCCCCATCGCGAACAAGCCCAACATCCTCTACTGCCTGGAGGACCTGCGTGACGCGGGGATCACGGACATCGGGATCGTCCTCGGCGACATCATGCCGGAGCGGGTCCGGGAGGCCCTGGGAGACGGCTCGGAGTGGGGCCTGAACCTTACGTACATCGAGCAGGGCGCGCCCCGAGGCATCGCCCATGCCATCCTCTGCGCGGAGGCGTTCGTGGGGGAGGAAGCCTTCTGCGTGTACCTGGGGGACAACGTGCTCAAGGAATCCATCCGCCCCATGGTCGAGGCGTTCGCTCAGGGCGCAGACGCCGCGGCGGTCCTCCTCGCTCGCGTGCCGCATCCGGAGCGCTTCGGGGTCGTCGAGGTGGACGCCGACGGGCGCGTCCTCTCCCTCGTGGAGAAGCCGAAGGAGCCGAAGAGCGACCTGGCCTTGGTGGGCATCTACCTGCTGCGACCGAACATCTTCCCCGTCATCCGGGGACTGAAGCCCTCCTGGCGGAACGAGCTGGAGATCACGGACGCGTTGGACCGTCTACGGGAGGCGGGCAGTGATCTGAAGGCCCACGTGGTCACCGGGTGGTGGAAGGACACGGGCCGGCCGGAGGACATCCTGGAGGCGAACCGGCTCCTCCTGGACGACATCGAGGCGGCCAACGAGGGGACCGTGGAGAAGGGTGCCCGGGTGGAGGGGCGCGTCCGGATCGGGCCCGAGTCCACCGTCAAGGAGGGGAGTGTGGTGAAGGGGCCGGCAGTCATCGGACGGAATTGCGTCATCGGTCCGGACACGTACGTCGGTCCGTACACGTCCGTCGGCGACGGCTGTCGGCTGATCGGAGCGGATATCGAGGCCTCCATCCTGATCGGGGAAAGCCTCATCGAGACGCCGAACAAGATCGTGAACAGCCTCATCGGGCGGCACACGACCATCCGAGCGGCCAACGACCGCCTGCCCCGGGGTCAGCAGCTCATCGTGGGGGAGAACAGCACCCTCGTGCTGTAGTCACTCGATTTCCTTCGACGTCAGCTCCCCGTGGACGTACCGGGCCATCTTCCGCGGGTCCAACAGGTCCAGGAAGAGACGGAGATCCTCCTTCCGGAACTCCCCCAGGACGGCGAGGATCGCCGCGTACCCGGCCAGGAAGGCGGCGGACACGCCCACCAGGTGGAACCACTGCCAGGCCAGGCCCGTCGCCGGGGGCACGATGAGGGCGAAGACGATTCCGAGGCCCAGGGCCGCGCCTACGTGCAGACCGACCGGCCCGCCGATGCGGTCTCCGACGACACGGAAGGAGGAGGCGAGAGCCAGGCCCAAGATCACCGTGGTCCCGACGACGAAGCTCAACGCGGCACCCTCGGGGCCCAGGCCGGCCAACGGGACCCCGAAGACGGAGGGCGGGATGAGGACGGCGAACAGGGCGAGGGTGACGACCATGCCGACGAGGGACGCCCGGCCGAAGAGGTCGGACCGGTCCATGCCCTGGAGGATGGCCTGCCGGGGGACGAGGAGCGCCGAGAGGAAGGTTAGGACGGCGAAGAGGCGCAGGACGCTGGCACCCGGCAGGAAGGGGTCCGAGAGAAGGACGTGGATAGTCCCCTCCGGGTAGAGGAGGAGGAAGGCGATGACCGGCGCCATGGTCATGGTCAGGTACCGCTCCGCCTGGCGAGTCTTGAAACGGAGGGCGTCGAGGTCGTTCTGTGCGTGTAAGCGGGAGACCGACGGAAACAGGAGGAGGGCGACGG
>JAUVFR010000058.1 GCA_030594205.1 Methanobacteriota archaeon | reverse complement strand
GCCGGGGTTGGCGTGAGCGTCAAGGGGAAGGCATGGCGCAGTTCGAAACGATCCGATCGGAACCCGTTCTGGACCGTCGCGTCATCCTCGTGCCCCTCATCACCTACCTCATCCTGGTGGTCGTCGCAGAGACGGTCGCCGCCTTCGGGGAGGCCCCAGTGGGCATCTTCCTCGGGATGGGCATCCATGTTGTCCTCCTCTTCACCCTCCTCATCCACGCGTCCGTCCTCTCGACCAGCGATGCAGGCCTCTCCCGGTTCTTCGCCACCTTCACCCTCATCCCCATCATCCGGATCCTGAGCCTCGGGCTGCCACTGACGCCCTTCTCCGTCATTCAGTGGCTGTTCCTGATCTCCTTGCCGTTGATGGCCGCGGCCATTACGCTGATGTACGCCATGCGGCTCCGACCCCGGGATGTCCATCTCGGGTCGATGGGGATCCGGCAGGTCCCCATCCAGGCGGCGATCGCCCTCTCCGGCCTGGGGCTCGGGGTGGTGGAGTTCTTCATTCTCCGGCCCGCCGACGCACCGTGGATCCCCGAGCTCACCCTCGCCCTCTTCCTCCCGGCGGCGATCGTAATCGGCCTGGGGGCCGGCCTGACGGAGGAGCTCATCTTCCGGGGGCTGCTGCAGCCGCGCACGGAGGAACTCGTGGGCAAGGCGGCGGGTCTCCTTTTCGTCGCCCTCGTCTTCGCGGCGATGCACATCGGCTTCCGTTCGGGCCCGGACCTCGCCTTCGTTTTCGCCGTGGGCCTCTACTTCGGGTTCGTGGTTCAGCGGACGAAGAACCTCGTGGGCGTGATCCTTGCGCACGGGCTCGCCAACGTGGCCCTCTACCTGCTCATGCCCTTCTTCTTCTGGGCCTTCTACCTGCTCTGGGCCTTCTTCTTCTGAGAACTACAGGACTTCCCAGACCTTCACCGCCACGATGACGGCGAAGACCAGGAGGAGGGGGATGATGGGGATCACGACGTATCGGGAGAGGGTTCGAAGTCTTCGGCCCCCGCTCCCCGATTGCGCCTCCGCGCTGCTCAGCTCTTTCGTGATGAGCAGAAGGAGCAGGGCGACGACCGCGACGGCGCCGAGGGTACCGAGGGCACTGGTGGCCAGGCCCAGGGCGGCTGCGGTGACGGCGGAGGTGGCAACGGTCGTTATCATGAACCAAAGCGCGATGCGGGTTTCTTTACTTAAATCTTACCTAGGAATTATTCATACGGATAAGGTCCCGCAGGAATCATGTATGGTCTTGGGGGAGTGTCGCCTACCCCCGCACTTGCACCAGGTAGACGAGGTTGCCGTTTTCTCCGCCCTGATAGACGAGGTGGTTCTCGTGCAAGAGGCGCTGGAACGAGCCCTCCTCGATGACCTGGAAGGGGAAGGGATGCACCTGCGCGCCTCGAGTCTGCCAGTTCTCTTCTAGGAGGAGGAACGAGCCGCCAGCGAGGGCGGAACCTCCGAGGAGGCGGAAAGGTAGGGTCGCGTCCGCATCCAGGTGGAAGTACCACTGGAGCACGTTCGCCATCCGCTGGTCTGTGGAGACCTGCGACACCCCCGTGGGCTCGAGGCGACCGAAGGCCGCCAGTTCGTACTGGTAGGTGGTGTTCTGGACCTGGAAGACGTGCTCGGTCGCGTAGGTCATGGGCAGTGGGAGGAAGAGGACCCCAAGGACCCCGATCGAGAGGAAGGTTCGCCTGCGGCGTCCCATCCGCTGGACTAAGGCCGTCGCGATCGTGAGGGCCAGCCCGAAGTCCAGGTAATCCACCGAGCGGTAGGTCAGGAGATGGGAGAGGGGGTCCAGGCCCCGGAGGAGGGCGTAGACGATGACCGTCAGGGGGGCGAGGAGGAGGGCGATGGGGACCGCCTTCCGCGCCCCGGAGGAAAGGCGATAGACGTTGAATCCGATCAGCGCGAGGACGGCGAGCGGGAGGTAGGCCAAGGTGATGAGGAAGAGCCAGGGCGACGTGGGCACCGTCCCCGGGACCAGGGGCCGGAAGGCGTTCGCAAGGACGAGGAGGAAGGCCCCGATGATGACGAGGGACTTCTGGTCCAGGAAGCTCGGGAGCCGCCTCGCCTTGGACATCGCGAACCAAGGCCGCGCTCGCTTGGTGGACATCAGGAGGACCGCCGCGGCCCCCATGAGGAGGGCGACGGAGAGGAAGAGGGCGGCCTCGTCGGGGTTCCAGACCTGGTTGAAGAATCCCAGGTTGACGGATTGGTAGTACCAGAGTCCGAAGAGGAAGAGCGCGGGCCCCAGGACGATGTCGAGGACGACTCGTCTCGTGGACCAGCGGCCCTCCCAGTAGGTTCGAACGGCCTCCAGGAGGACCAGGAGCGCCACGATCCCGTAGCCCATCAGCATGGAGAGATGGTGCACTAGGGGGAGGGCCAGCAGGATGACGGCAGCCAGGACCCGGGCCGCGGGGTTCCGCCTCCGGTAGAAGAGGAGGAGGAGCGTGGGAAGGAGGGCGACGGCGAGGGCCTCCTTGATCAGCGTACTGCCCACAAAGATGAAGGGACCCAGAAGGGCCAGAATCAGGGAGGCCCATGTGGCGAGCAATCGGTTGCGGGTCAGGTGATACACGAAGGCGTAAATCCCCCAGACGCCCGCCAACGAGACGAGGATCATCAGGGGAGCCGCCAAGGGAAGGGGCTCCACACCCAGCAAGACAGATGCCGCCGTCAGCAGCAAAGGCAGGAACGGCATCTTGAGGTTGTAGCTGTTGGGGGAGGCCTCGCCGAGGCCCCAGACTCCTGTGGCCAGAAACTCCTCGGCGATGGAGACCTGCGCGTAGGCGTCGATGTTCAGGGGGAGGGAGGAAATCAGGAGGAGAGGCAGGCGAACGGCGAAGGCGACGGAGAGGACGGTGAGGAGGGGGAGGAGATGTCGCGTCAACGCACTCCCTCCAAGACCTCAGCAGGTCCGCACGTACACGCCGTCATCAAGACACGCCTCCAGGGGACTGACCAGGTAGGACCCGCCAACCTCTAAATAACGAGGGCAGGTTCGGTCCTCGAGTGCGACTTCACTTCCAAGAGAGGCCTTGGGACCTCTTCCTTGCCCTGGGCTACGTCGCGGCGATGGCCGCCTTCATCCTGGCGACCGGACAGGGCCTCCTGGCTGCCATCCTCCTCGTCCTCTTCATTCCCGGGTACGTCCTTGTGGCCGCCCTGTTCCCCGGGGGTGGCGGGCTAGCGGATTTCGTCAAGTACGTCGCGCATGCAGGTGAGAACCATGAGCGCGGGAAGGGGCCCGAGAAGGAGACGAAGGCGGAAACTGATGCCCAGGTAGAGAGTGAGGATCGGAAGGGGGAGATCGACTGGATCGAGCGCATCGCCCTCAGTTTCGGACTCAGCATCGCGGTGGTTCCCCTCTTGGGTCTCCTCCTGAACTTCACCCCGTTTGGCATCCGTTTGGTGCCCATCGTCCTCAGCATCGTCCTTTTCAGCGGGGGCCTAGGCGTCGTGGCCTACCTGCGGAGGATGGGGCTCCCGGTGGAGGAACGGCTTTCGGCCACCCTCGTCGT
>JAUVFR010000041.1 GCA_030594205.1 Methanobacteriota archaeon | reverse complement strand
GGCCGTTTCCACACAAAGGCCAGCCTCGCGTACGGGACGAAGATTGTGGCAGGGGTCACGCCCGGTAAGGGAGGGACGGAGGTCCATGGGGTCCCCGTCTTCGAGGCAGTCCAGGAAGCTGTCGACGCGACGGGGGCAGACACGTCCCTCTTCCTAGTCCCCGCTCCTCATGCCAAGGACGCGGCCATTGAAGCAATTGAGTCAGGCATTCGTCTTCTCGTTCTGATCACGGAGCGCATTCCCTTCCATGATGCCCTGGACATCGTCGCCTATGCAAAGATTCGGGGAACGACCGTCATCGGACCCAATTGCCCAGGGATAATCTCACCTGGCAAGGCCAAGGTCGGCATCATGCCCGGCCATATCTTCCGGCCTGGCCGAGTGGGAGTCCTCTCCCGGTCCGGGACCTTGACCTACGAGATCGTGAATGCGATCACGGAGGCTGGCGAGGGTCAGAGCACGGCAATCGGCATCGGGGGGGACGCAATCATTGGAATGAACTTCGTGGAAGGTCTCCGACTCCTTGAGGAAGACGAGGAGACAGAACGGATCGTCCTCGTGGGGGAAATTGGCGGCGCGGCGGAGGAGGAAGCCGCCGCTTTCATCACTGAGCACGTGGACAAACCTGCAGTTGCCTACGTTGCCGGGCAAACCGCGCCACCTGGACGAAGGATGGGGCACGCAGGCGCCATTATCAGCCGTGGGAAGGGGACTGCGGAGAGCAAGATTGGGGCCTTTCGTGAGGCCGGGGTTCCGGTGGCGAAAGTCCCCTCCCAAGTTCCGACGCTCTTGTCCGCTGCGTGACGACACCGAGGGAACAGCTACGACCTCTCGCCCCTCCACCTGCTTCTCCCTTTACATCATGATTCTCTCTCCACGCCCTTCTCGACGCTCCGCGGCCCAAAAGAGAAGTCCGAAGAGGGCTAGCAGAATGCCGAGAGAGAGAACCATCGTGGCATGGGCTGCATAAAGCTCGACGTGAATCGTAACGCCTTCCAAATCGACGGGAACGGCCGTTACGAAGCTAATTGCCCTAATGATTGCACCGGCCGCGACGAAACTCACCGCCCCGATTAGTATCTGGCCGAAGGACCCTTTCGGGTGATAAATCCAGCCCGCCACAAGCAAAATGGCCGAGATGACAACTAGTCCAGAGAGCAGAGGGAAGGGGAGGGAAATAAAAGGATACAATGGGATCCTAGGAACGTCTGAGGGGATGGAATACAGTGCGAGAGTGAAAGTGAAAGCTAGGAGGACAACCCCAGCGACCATCATCCCCTCGGCCAACTTGGGTGAAATTCTTCTGGCCAACTCTCATCCCATGGATAGCCTACGGACCCCTGATTCTAAGATCGTTCTTGGCAGTGAGACTGCCGACCCGCAGATAGTCTATTTGCGCCGCTATATATCCTTCCACGCAACGGCCACAGAACCACAGCCACCAAGGGATGTTCTTGATAGCAGTGAAGAGACTCTTGTTGACCCACCACCAAAGCCCTCCGGCTTCATCCAGAAAATTCACTCCGTAGTAATACGCAAGCAAACCCCCGATAATTGCACCCAAGATGGTGCCGGCAATGGTCCCGAGGACACCGCCTAGGAGTGAACCAATTATGCCCCCGATGAGCGCTCCGACGACATAAGGGCCGAAGTTTACCGATAGACCGACGTTGTCAGTTCCAAACTGAAAGTGAAGCAGCTGAATCCCCCAGTATCTCCAATCATTCTTCGCGAGTACATGGTAGTAACCACGATCGGGGTGGGGGTAGACGGCCGGATACCCTCGTATGAATCGGACTCCGTCCCACCAGTATTGGGCACGAAAGTGAAAGTCTGGATTCTGGTTCTGGTCAGAAGGCAAAGCCTCAGCAATCTGAGATGAAGACTGCCTGGGCCCGAGCGCAACACTCTTCCAAGGTCCACCATCGATGGAATATCGAACACCATCATGATCGTCAATGATAGAATATCGAT
Organism: Methanobacteriota archaeon; assembly: GCA_030594205.1. Taxonomy (GTDB): domain Archaea; phylum Thermoplasmatota; class Thermoplasmata; order RBG-16-68-12; family JAJISG01; genus JAJISK01. The sequence continues at coordinate 4,640 of JAUVFR010000041.1, read as the reverse complement.
GTTCAGCCTCGGCCGTTCGGTACGTGAATTCATATCCGTCATGTTGGCTGACGATATCAAGCGTCAGGGTCCCAATCTTGACCTCAACACGCGAATCCCCAGACACAGGCAGCGGAAGTGAAGGTTCGCCAGGGCGGGCGACCACCACCCCCGATGCTGCGAGTAAAGAGCCCAAGAAGAGGAAGACAATGACCCCCGTCATCATCCTCCAAAACCGAAGGTCGATCCCAGTTTCATTCCTAGCCTCAGCCCCCACTCGCGCCCCCATAAAACGTACCCCCTTCACTCCGATACCTCCGAGCGGGTGATAGTATATGTTGTATTTAGTATTTTTTGTAGAATCGGTAGCATTATCCACCTGTGAAACGGCCCGCGAACGGTTATATAAGAGCGACCAGCCATCGATTCACCCGTGAAACGGCTCGTTGTCGCCGAGAAGAACATCGCCGCCCGGAAGATCGCGGACATCCTCTCCGGAGGCGACTTTCGGCGGGAAACCCTAGGCAAAGTTCCCACATACCACTTCGAGAAGGACGGGGACGATTGGGCCGTCATGGGTCTCAAAGGCCACATCGTAGGATGGGACTACCCGCGTCGGCTCCGCTCCTGGTCCCGGATCGATCCCCAGGAGCTCATCCAGTCCAAGCCCATTAAGAAGACCACGGAACGGGGCATCATGAGCGCCCTCCAGGTCCTTGCCTACGGGGTGGAAGAGGTCATCGTGGCGACGGACTTTGACCGGGAGGGAGAGCTCATCGGCGTCGAGGCCCTGGAGATCATCCGCGAGGTGAGCCCGGACGTGCCCGTGCGGCGCGCGCGCTTCAGCTCCCTGACGGCGCCCGACGTGCTGCGGGCCTTCGAGGAGCCAGAGGAGCTGAACCATAACCTCGCCCGGTCGGCCGAAACGCGCCAGTTTGTGGACTTGGCATGGGGCGCCACCCTCACCCGCGTGGTGTCCACCGCGGCGAGGCAGCTGTGGAACGATTACCTGAGCATCGGGCGCGTGCAGAGCCCGACCCTCGCTCTCATCGTGGCCCGGGAGGAGGAAGTCACGTCCTTCGTACCCGAGAAATTCTGGAAAATCCGAGCGACGTTCGAGAAAACCGATCGGTCGTTCGTGGGCGACCACAAGAAGGGCCGTTTCTGGAATCAGGACGAAGCGGAAGCGGCCATGGTACGACTCGAGGGAGCCGATGAGGCGGCCGTGACCGAGTTCGAGGTCGACCGAAGGAGGGAGAGGCCCCCGGCGCCCTTCAACACGACCTCCTTCCTCGGCCAGGCGAGCCAGATGGGTATGACCGCCTTTCGGGCCATGCGGGTCGCCGAGGACCTGTACAACAAGGGATACATCAGCTACCCGAGGACCGACAACACGGTGTACCCGCGGAGCCTCCCTCTCCAGGCCATCCTTGGCGCTCTGGAATCCTCGAGCCTCGGCGAGGAGGCGAACTGGGTCTCCAGGAACAGAAGGCGCACACCCACGCGGGGAAAGAAAGAGACCACGGACCACCCGCCCATCCATCCGGTCGCGGCGGCTACACGATCCAAACTACGAGGCGACAACTGGAAGGTTTACGAGCTCATCGTCCGCCGCTTCCTCGCGACCCTTTCCCCGGACAGCATTCTCCAGACGAAAAAGGCCACCCTGGAGGTCGGTACGGAGACGTTCGTGGCGCGGGGTCTGACGAGCGTGGAGCGCGGTTGGAGATATCCATACCCTTACCGTCCGGTGAAGGAGGTCATCTTGCCCGACCTGGTTCAGGGGGACCGCGTCAGGGTTCTCCAGGTCGAGATGGCGGAAGGCGAGACGCAGCCGCCCGCACGATACACGCAGGGACGCTTGATTCAGAAGATGGAGGGCGAAGGCCTTGGAACGAAGGCCACGCGGCACGAGGCGATCCAGAAGCTCTACCATCGGCGTTACATCCAGGGTGAACCCATCAAGCCCACCCCTTCCGGGAAGACTCTCATCACGGCCCTGCAGGACCATGTCCCTCCCATCACCCAGTCGGAGATGACCGCCCTCCTGGAGGAAGAGATGGACCTGGTCGCCCGGGGCGAGAAGACGATGGAGGAAGTCCTCTCGGAGTCGAAGGAGATGTTGTCCGAGGCCGTTCGCAGCCTCCAAGCGCACGAGGAAGAGATTGGACAGGATATCCAGGAGGCCCTACGCGAACAGCGCACCCTCGGGACCTGTCTCGAGTGCGGTTCGCACCTGGTGATCAAACGCTCGCGCTGGGGAAACACCTTCGTCGGCTGCGAGGGTTACCCAAAGTGTAAGGTCACGTTCAATCTCCCGAAGCGAGGGGCGGTGGAGCCGTCAGGGACGGTGTGCGAGGTCTGTGGCGTCCCCACGGTCCGGGTCACCAACCGCCGCAAGGTCGAGGAGAAGTGCATCAACGAGGAGTGCGAGATCTTCCTCGCGGAGAACCGCATCGGCATCTGCCCTTCGTGTGGGGGGAATCTTCTGCAACGGAGCGCCCGGGGAGGCAAGCGCTTCGTCGGGTGTACCGGATACCCGGATTGCACCGTCACCTTCCCCCTGCCCCAGCGCGGCCTTGTGACCCCCCTGCCAGAAGCTTGTGAGGTCTGCGGCTCGCCTCGAGTCCGGATCTACGCCGGCCGCCGACCCTGGACAACCTGCATCAACTTCGATTGCCCGACCAACGAGAAGGCCAAGGCGCGGGCTCAGGTCGCGAAGGGGTCGTAGCGGGCGAGAAGGTCTCGGAGCTTCCCCTCTGCGATATTATGGCCCGTGAGCACCAGTACAACCCGCCTGCCCCGCCACCGATCCCGATACCGGAAGGCGGCCGCAAGGGGTGCGGCGGCGGCCCCCTCCGCGATCAGGTGCGCCTTCCAGAGGTACGTGGCCACCGCCTGCCCGAGTTCGTCATCGGAGACCAGCACGAGGTCATCCAAGTGCTTCCAGAGAATGTCCATAGTCAAGGCAAAGGGAACTCGAGTCTGGAGTCCCTCGGCGAAGGTGTCGGAGCTGGGCATCTCCACCATCCTGTGTTCCTTCCACGATCGGTAGAAGGCGGGAGCCTTCTCCGACTGGACGCCGATGACCTCGGCTTCAGGCCGAAGGGCGCGGATGACCGTGCTATAACCGGAGGCACCGCTGCCCCCACCGACGGGGACCAGGAACACGTCCGCTTGGGGATCCTGACGCGTGGCCTCCAAAGCGGCCGTCCCCACCCCTGCAATCAGGAGGGGCTCGTTGGCGGAGTGGATGTACCGGTAGCCTTTCGCCTCCGCCTCGATCTCCACCCACTCCCGGGCCTCATCGAAGTCCTTCCCGTGGAGGACCACCTCGGCGCCCAAGGCTTCCATTGCCGCGACCTTGACCGGATTCGCGTCTGCCGGGGCCCCGATGATGACGTTTGCACCGAACTGGCGGCCGGCGAAAGCGATGGATTGGCCGTGATTGCCGGTGGACGAGGCGATGATGCCAGCACTCCTCTCCTCCGAGGACAGATGGGAGACGATGTTGATGCCTCCGCGAATCTTGAAGGAGCCCGTTGGGAGAAGGCTCTCCAGCTTGATGCGGACGTCGAAGCCCAGGAGCCGGGAGAGCGCAGGCGACGGCAAGAGCGGGCTCGGGTCCAGGTAGGGACGGATGGTCTCTTCCGCCTGGCGAATGTCGTCGAGGGTCGGCGGGTCCATCGCGGCCCGTTTCAGACCTTGAGGACCCCGTCCAAGACGAGGGGTTTGCCGTCGACTTCGAGGGTCGCATCCGCGAGGAAGAGGGGGAAGGTGAAGTCGCTCACGTTCGTGCCGTCGAAGTCCTCGTTATCCCCGATGTTGAGGGCGATGGCGCCCTCCACGATGTCGTCGTTGAGGAAACCGAACTGCGTCTCTGGGTTGACGCCAATGGTCAGGGACCCCAGCTGGTCCGCCCCGCGGGCCCGCTTGTCGTCATCCCATCGCATGGTCATCTGATCGACGTTTTCCTCGGCTTGGACATCCGTGAGCCGGCCGTCATGAAAGGTCCAAGATAGGCCGCGAATCCACTCACCGGCATAAGGGACGGGCGTCGTCGAGACGACCTTTCCCTCCCCGCTGCCCTGACGAAGGGCGATCCCCACGGATCCCTCGGGAAGGGATTGGTAGTACGAGGACTTCTTGCCCTTCACGGGGTCCAGCCGTCCAATCCAGGCCGTGGGATCCGAGCCATGAAAGGCAAAACGGAAGTCCGTGCCGCCGGGCGCTGTCAATCTTCCCTCCTTGGCTCCTCCCAGACGACCCACGACCCCCTTCGCCTTGGCTTCCATCATCTCGGGGGAGACCGCCATGGACGCCAGGACCGATTCGTACCAGGGCTCGTAGTCAAAGCCGTAGACCTTCGCTCGCGTCTCCGTCACGGCCCCCAATCCGAGGTACACGGACCGCACAGGATCATCTTCCCAGGGCTCTCCCGTTGCCCGGGCCCCCTCGGAGTTCGCCCGCCATCGTTCTCCGGAAATCTCCTTCATGGGACCGGGGTCGTCGATGCCTCCGGCGTAGACCATGGCCGTCAGGGTCCCGTGGAGGGCCTGCATCAAGGTCGAGGGTTCCTGGAGCCACTCGATGGGCAAGTTCAGCATGGCGTCGTACCAGATGTCGTCCGTTTCGAGGGTGAAAATGGTATCCGCACCGGC
>JAUVFR010000023.1 GCA_030594205.1 Methanobacteriota archaeon | reverse complement strand
GTCGGGAACGGATGTCGGAGCGAGAGTTCGTACTCTCGGCCTCGATGGACCTGCGCTGGTTTCCCCCGAAGGAAGCCCAGCGACTCCTCGACCTTAGTGTGCAGAAAGGCCTCGTCACGGTGGTGGAGGGGGGCGTGGAGCCCACGTTTGACCTCGACGCGGTGGAGGTGCCGTTGAACTTCGTCCCGACGACCGAAGTCCTTCAGGACGCGTTCGACTTGTTCGAACGCATTCTCGATGCGATAGGAAGGGCCGCGGCTGTCCCCAGGAAAGACCTGGCCGCCCGGGTCAACGGTATCCAGGATGGCATGGGCATCTACGTGGAGGTCGCCGCCCTCCTGGCGGCCCGGGAGCTCGAGGTCGATGTTTCCGGCTTCTACCCCGATGTGGAAGCGAGGGTGCGGGAGGGCCGTCGCTAGTCTTCACGGCGAATCAGATCGCCCAGTGTCAGGGGCCTGGTTTCCGTGTGCCGGGGGGCCTCTCCTTCCTCGACGCGCTCTCGCAGCCGAATCTCGAGGACGCGCTCGAGCTTCGCCACCAGAGTGTCGGGTGGCCGTAATCGCCCCTTCTCCAATTTCTCCAGCACACTCAGCTTCTCGTTGATCCGTCGAGCGAGCTCTTCCCGCTTCCACCCGAGAGCCTCTCGGGCCCGCCGCAGTCGGTCCGGGAAGTCCGGCGCCAGGTCGTACTCCGTTTCCCGGGACGGGCGGTCCGTACGGGTTCGAGGCACACCCGGGAGCGTGGCAGGCAGCGTCTTCGCGGGCCGGATCTCCTCCCCGAAGCGCGAGCAACGGTCACAGAGCCTGAGGTTGGTCCCTTCCACCGACACGGGCCGCAGTTGGTCCTGCTCGGTCCCGCACATCTCGCACAACGGCATCAGGTCTTCCTCGCTACCGCTCTTCCAGCAGGGGGAGCCGAGACCCCCGCCGATGGCGTAAGTACTGGAAAGCGAGGATGGCCGGGGACAGGAGAAGGAAGACCGCCGCAGCCAAGAGGCCGAAGACGAACAGCACTGTCATGACGTAGAGGGTGTAGGGCATGGCCAGGGAAGCGAAGGTGCCCAGTGTGAAGGCCCCCACTACCCACGTCGACCCGTCGTCGCAAGAGGCTCAAGGAGCCCATGGCCCGTCCTAACTTGAACATGTCGGCCCCCGTCTATCGTTTCTGATGCCCGCGGGGGAACGCATAAATAGACCATCCAGGTAATTAGCGCGCGATGCTCCCCTCCCCCGCCAGGAGGCACGCTTTTGGATGAGGAAGATGCACAGGAATTCTACGAGCGTCTTTCCGAGCGCATCGCCCTCCTCGAACAGAAGAACGACCGGCTCCTCCAAGATTCAAAGCTGATCGAAGGGGAGAAACGGTTCATTCAGAGCGAGTTGGGGAAGCTGAGGCGGGAGGCAAAACGCCTCAAGGCCGAGCTCGATCGACTAAAGTCTCCGCCCCTCATCATTGGTGTGATTCGAGACATTCTAGTGGACGGCCGGATGGTCGTCAAGAGCACTACCGGCCCCGACTTCATCGTCCAGGCCGCGGACTACGTGGACCCCGATAGCCTCGTTGTCGGGTCCCGGGTGGCCCTGAACAAGCAGACTCTGGCCGTGATGGGCGTCCTGCCCCCTTCCTACGACCCCATTGTCAGCGGCGCGGAGGTGATCGAGAAGCCTCCAATTACCTACGAGGAAATTGGCGGCCTGAAGGAGGCCCTCCGCGAGGTCCAGGAGGCCGTGGAGGAGCCCATGTTGAAGCCGGAGGTCTTCCGCAGGGTGGGCATCGAGCCGCCCAAGGGCGTCCTCCTCGTCGGCCCTCCCGGGACCGGGAAGACCCTTATGGCGAAGGCGGTGGCCAACAAGACGAAGGCCAGCTTCGTCCGGCTCGTCGGCTCCGAGCTCGTGCAGAAGTACATCGGCGAGGGTGCACGGTTGGTCCGCGAGCTCTTCGATCTCGCTCAAGAGCGGGCCCCCGCCATTATCTTCATTGACGAACTGGACGCCATCGGTTCCAAGCGGCTCGAGCTTGCGACCAGCGGAGACCGCGAGGTGCAGCGAACCCTGATGCAGCTCCTCGCGGCCATGGACGGCTTCGAGCCCCTCTCCAACGTCAAGATCATCGGCGCGACAAACCGACCTGACATCCTAGACCCGGCCCTCATGCGGCCGGGTCGGTTCGACCGGATCGTCCAGTTCCCCCTCCCCGACCGAGAGGCCCGGGTGGAGATTTTCCGGATTCACACCCGAGGCATGAACATCCAGGGGGACGTGTCCTTCGATCGGTTGACCGCCCAGACCGACGGGATCTCCGGGGCAGACATCAAGGCCATTTGCACGGAAGCGGGCATGTTTGCCATTCGTGAGGGGCGGGACCACGTCGTGTCTGACGACTTCATACAGGCACGTGAGAAGGTTGTCGAAGCGGCCCTGGAAGGGTCCCCCGAGACGGGGACCATGTTCGCCTAGTCCTCCCTCCGGTCCGGTTCCGTCTCGACGACGAACGCGCCTACGTAGTCGCAAGCCCGACAATGGTAGAGCTGGCCTGTGATCATGCCGGCCTCCCAGTATAGGTCGGAGGACCCGCACTCGGGGCAGGTTACCGTCCGCTCCCGCACGAAGGGCGCGTAGGCGGCCCGCGCTTATGAACGTCCACCCGATCATGGCCCCGCGGATACCACAATATTTATCGAATACCCACTGGTAGACCTGCACAGGATGCAGCGCTTGCCCCGATGGCCCTCCCAGATCAGCCCCGTGCGGGTCGTCATTGCCATCGTCATCGTGGCCGCCATCATCATCGGCATCTTGGTCGCGACGTTGCCTCCCGCCCCGGTCCCCCCCGATGTGGTGCAGTCGGGGGACATTGTGCTGGTGAGTTACATCGGATTCTTCACCAACGGACGGGTCTTTGACACGAGCCTCCAGCACGTGGCGGAGGACGACGCGACCTGGCCCAAGGCGGTGTCGTTCGAGTTCCGGGGCTCCTACTCGCCCCTGCGGTTCCAGGTGGGCTCCACTCCGTCCACGGTCATCGAGGGCTTTGAGCATGGCGTTCTCTTCCCCACGCCCATGCGCGTGGGAGAAGCCCGGGAAGTTATCGTCCCGCCAGAGATGGGCTATGGTCCCTCCGACCCCTCGCAGATCAAGGTCCGACCGCTGCGTGAGGAGCTGACGCAGTTTGAGACGTTCTTGCGGCTCGATTTCATCGCCCGGTTCCAGCGTGAGCCGGTGGCCGGTCTCACTTTCGCCCATCCCGTGTGGCAATGGGCCACCCTAGTGGTCGAGGTTTCGGAGGACTTCGTGACCGTCATGCATCTCCCGCAGGAGGGCTTCGTCCTCTCGGTCCTGCAGGCATGGGAAGCCCAGGTCCTCGAGGTGGATACCTCTGCCAATGCCGGCCTCGGGCGGATTGTCGTCCTGCACCTCTTGGACACCCGCCACATCAGCAACGTGAAAGCCGAGGATGACCAGGGTACCTTCCGCATCGTGAACGTGAGTCCCGGAGCGGGGACCTATGTCGTAGACTACAACGACGAGGTCGTGGGCCAGACCTTGATCTTCCGGATAGAACTGGTCAGCATCGACAGATCCTAGGCCTGGGCCGCCATCTCCTCGTATAAGGCGACCAGCTTCTCCGTGCAGTGGTCCCACGAGAAGCGCTGGGCCGTTTCGCGAGCCCGCTCTCGAACCCCGTCCTCACAGTCCAAGGCCGAAAGGACGCTCAGGTGGAAGCCCGGCACGTCGCCGGGGGGAAAGAGGAAGCCGTTGTGCCCATCCTCGATGTACTCCGGGAAGGCCCTGTAGTCCACGGCCACCACGGGTTTCCCACACGCCATGGCCTCGAGGACCACCATGCCCTGAGTCTCGAACTTCGAGGCGATGGTCATGACATCGGCCGCGGCATAGTAGGAAGGGAGCTCCTCGTCCGGCACGAACCCCGTGAAGAGAATGTCGTCCGTGAGGCCATGGCGATGGACGAATCGCTGGCACCTCTCGAGTTCGGGACCGGTTCCGACGAATAGGAGCTTCGTTCCGGGTCTCTGCCGCAGGAGCCCCGGGAAGGCCCGCAGGAGGAAAGCGATGTCCTTCTCCGGGGCCACCCGACCGACATGGAGAAGGATCTCCGCCTCCTCGAGGCCATGCTTCTCGCGGACAGCGGTTCCGTCCAGGTCCGTACGGAACCGATCCAGGTCGACCCCGTTGGGGATCACCGCCGTGCGCTGCATTCGGGGGGCGAGGACACGAAGTTCGTCCAGGACGGCCTGGCTAGGGGTGACGACCGCCCCCGAATGGTGGAGGAACGCGCGCAAGTATCGCGAGAGGAGGGCGGTCAGGACCCGGGAACGCCGTGTGAACGGCAGGTAGTATGGAAGGGCATCGATGATCATCGTGTGAAAAGTGAGGATCATGGGCCGGAAGAGTTCTCGGGAGGCCCACATCCCCTTGAGGCCCATGAAGGCAAATCCGTGGGCGTGGACCACGTCGGGTCCGTATTCGGCGAGGGCGGTCAGCTCCCGCCTCGTCGGAATGAAGGGGACGTGGTACCCGGGCATGGAGCGAAGTTCCCGCCCCCGGGTGTAGAGGGTGTCGGGCGGGGGCGTCGCCTTTTTGCCTCCAGGGGCGAAGACGAGGACCCGATGCCCCCGCTCCTCCAAGCCCCGCTTCGTGTTTCGAATGGAATTCACGACCCCGTCCACCGCGGGGAGGTACGTATCGGTGAAGATCGCGATTTTCACGGGGCGACCACCTTGCGGACGCGTTCCACCACTTCGCTCGGAGATGCGCCCAGGAAGCGGACCATGGGAACCTTGCCGGGGCCCCCCAGGTCGTAGATGACCTCCGGGAACGCCTCGGCCTGGCGGATGGCCTCCCGGGTTCCCCATTCCATGGTCTCGCTCTCCGCGGGTTCGTCCTTTCGATCGAAGGTGCCGATCTCCAGCCCAGCCGCTCGAGCGCGGGCGACCAACCCTTCGTCGTACCGCAGGTTCATCGCCGAGCGGCTAGCGGGATCGAACTGCATGGCCGCTAAGATGATGCGCGCCACATGGCGGGAGGCCCCAAAGGCCGGAGGGCCGACCGCGGCCGATCGCTTCCCGATGCGCACGATGCGCCCGGTGATGGCGCACACCTCTTCGAGTGTATCCGCCGTCGGGAGGGCGTATCCGAGGTTGATGCCGACCTCCGGGACGAGATCGGGACCTAGAAATCCCAGGAGTTCCTCCGTCGCGTCACGGACGGCGGTCCATACCTGCCAGCGGTCTTCGGTGTATCCCGCGTTGATCAGGCGCAAACCCTGGCCCACGGCGTAGGCGGTGGCGAAGCCCGCGGCAACGCGTTTCCGGGCGGCTTGAATGCTTTCCGACAACCCCCGGCCCAAGGCGAGATACCCCGCGATGGTCGAGGCGTAGGCGCAGCCACTCCCGTGCAGCTCGTTCCGGTATCGGTGGCCCGGGAAAGAGCGGAAAGACGTCCCGTCGTAGAGGATGTCCACGAGCTCCCCCTCGAGGTGCCCCCCCTTCACCAGAACGGCTTCCGGCCCGAGGGCATGGAGGGCTTGGGCTGCGTCTTTCATCTCCTGAATCTCACGTACAGGGGCCCCTGTCAGGGTCTCGGCCTCATGAAGATTCGGAGTGAGGAGCGTAGCCATGGGCAAGAGATGTTCCTGCAAGGCCTCGGGTAACCCGGATGCGTGGAGGGAGGAACCGGAGGCGGCCACCAAGACGGGATCGACGACGAGGGGGGTGTCCAGCGAGGCAAGCTCCTCCGCGACGACTTTGACGATGGGGGGGGAGTACAGCATCCCGGTCTTTGTTGCGCGCACGTCGAGGTCATCTCGAACGGCCTGAATCTGAGCCCGGACGGTCTCGACAGACAGCGGCTCGGTGGCCACCACCTCCTGGGTGTTCTGGGCCGTGACGGCCGTAAGCGCGGTGGCTCCGTGGACATCGAGGGCGGCCAGGGCCTTGAGATCGGCCTGGATCCCGGCGCCGCCGCCCGAATCGCTTCCCGCGACCACGAGCACCGTGCGCACGGAGCCAGCATGGAACCGGTCCGGTTAAAGGTCTTTTCGGCCGGCCTGCGCCTCATCCCTTTATTACCGGTCCCCCGATGAGAACGGCATGCGCGCCCGGAGCGGCCACATCCTCTTCGGTCCCAAGGTGCGCTTTCGGGATCTGGAGCCCCTCTTCCGGGATCTCTTTGCCCTCTTCCTCGAGGAATCGGAGCAGACGCGGGACGACCCGGAGTTCTTTGAAATCATCTTGGAGGAGAACCTCCGAGACCTCCGGAACGATCGGAAGCCCGAGGGGTTCAACCGGGACGGAATGATGCGCCTCATCTTCCCCCTCAGTGAGCGGAAGGAGTTTTACCTGTACGCAAGCTCGCGCAGCGTCGAGGTGCCCCGGGTGACCCAAGCTCTCAGCCAGCTTCTGCAGCAGAACAAGATCCCTCACGAGGTCGAGTGGGATGGGCTGCTGCACGACGCCGGGAAGCCCTGATCAGCCGAGGGGCACCCGGAGAACCTCATGGTAGACCGCCCCCGTGGGCCGTAGCTCGCTTCGTTTGAGCTGCAGCGTCTCGACCCGTTGCGTGCCGTAGGCTTCGTCGCGATGGGCCGTGAGCAGCTCCGTGAGTTCTCCGACGTCTTTACGGCTCTTCACGCGTCCCACGGTCAGGTGAGGCGTGAACCGGCGACGCTCGCGTTCGAACCCCAGTTCCTGCAAGGCCCGTTCCAGACGCTTGGCGATCCGCTCGAGCGGATCCCCGCCCTCCACTCCAATCCAGAGAACGCGAGGACTGCGGGCATTCGGAAAGGCCCCACTCCCGTGCATGGTAAGGGTGAAGGGGTCCTCCCCCACGGCCGCTCCCGCGAGGGCATCCCGGACGAAGGGAACGAGGCCGTCGTCGGTCTCCCCGAGGAACTTGAGCGTGATGTGGAGGTTCTCGGGTGACACGATCCGGGCACGGGCCCGCGTCCCACGAAGGGCGTCCAGCAGACGCACCATCGCGCGGGTGGCCCTGATGTCCACCGCGATGAAGGCTCGCATGCCTCAGGCCCCGATGGAAGTACCGACGAAGTCGCCGCCCACGATGGCTCCTTCGAGGGAGGCGAGGTCACGTCCGTGGACGACGATGAGGGGAATCGCCGCCCGTTTGACCACGCGGACTGCATGGGGGTCGAACACCATGGAAGGCCCTGCCAACCCCGTCGGTTCCCCCGCGATGACCGCCAGTTCCTCATAGCTCATCCGGTCGATGCGCGTGGCGTGCGAGTCCCGATGCGGGTCCGCCGTGTACACTCCATCGACGCTCGTGGCGTTCACGATGCGGCTGGCCTGGAGCCGCTCTGCCAGCTCCGCGGCCACCCCGTCCGTGGTGAGGGAGACCCGGACGCCGCCCATGACCACCAAAGGGTGCCGCGTTCCCGCTTCCTCCGCCTCCTCGTAGCTCTCCGCCACCGACGGAGACGCCTTCGGCCCGAGGGCTTGGAGAAGAAGGCGAGCGTTCAGGCGAGTGACCACGATGCCCATCTCGTCAAGAGCACGCTCGTCTAGACCCAGGGCACGGCCGACCTCGATGTAGGACCGAGCCGGCCGACCCCCGCCTGTCACTAGGAAGAGCATCCGCTCTCCGGCCAACCGGGCCAGCAGGGAAGCGAGGGTCTGCAGGTACTCCGCATCCCCCTCTCCCGGGACCAAAATGGACCCTCCCAGGGAGATCACCACTCGTTCTAGGGGCACGCCAATCCTCTTTCCCTTAGTAGAATGACCCAAAATGCGCCCGTCCTTTTCCCTTTTTCTTTCCCAACCATTCAACGTGGATTCCGGTTAGATGGGTGGCAGATACTCTGGATGCTCATGTAATTAGAGTACCGTAAATGAGGAGGACATATTGGTCTTGTCCTCAGCCGGTAACGTGGGCAAAGCTTGATATCCCCCATGATATCAGGGGTCCATGGGTACGTTACGTGACGCCAAGACCTACGGAGGCGTCGGGGCGATCCTGATCTTGCTCGGGACCTTCATTCCCTTCGTGGGGATCGTCGTCGGTATCGCTGGTTTCATTCTGGTGCTCCTGGCCGTCAAGTACATCTCGGAGGCCGCGGGCGATCGTTCGATCTACGACAATATGCTTTTCTTCGTCATCGTGGCAATCATCGGGTTCGTCGTCGCCGTCCTGTTCGTCTTCACGGCCCTGCTGCCCATCCTGGGACCCGGGTTCACGGCCCCGACGAGCTTCGACATCACAGACCCGCTCGCGATCTTCGCCATAGTCACCATACTCATCGGGCTTGCCATCGCGTGGATCCTCTCTATCGTTGCCGCTGTGTTTCTCCGAAAGAGTTTCAATGCCATCTCGGCGCACCTGGGCATCAAGCTCTTCGGTACGACCGCGCTACTGTACTTCATCGGGGCGATTCTGCTCATCGTAGGCGTGGGATTCATCCTCATCTTCGTCGCCGAAATCCTCATGATCGTGGCGTTCTTCTCGATACCTGAACAAGCAACCCAGCCTGCGTAGATGGCGCCACCGCCGACGGAGACAGCACCATAAACTTGGGCCACGGAAGCCTCGCTGTCTTCTGAGCGACCACCTGGTATCCTCCATCAGGACCTCAGGATACGCGACCTCCTGATGCCTCCTCTTCATTCAGGATGAATAGGCCATGTGATGAGCTAGAGCATACATTTCTCGAGTTTGACTAGCATCGGATTCTCCCTCAAGCCAGGGTCAAAGCCGGTTGTCGGCGGAAGACTTTTATAGAGGAGTTCCAGTCGCAGCCCGGGGGAGATTCTTGGAAAAGAAGCGTAAAACGTGGCAGGTGGCCGTCACAATGGTCATCATGTTTGCCTGGGCGATCTTCATCATTCTCTTCGCACTGGTGTGGGTGCCGGACCTGAGCTTGTTCCAAAACATCGTGATTCTGTTCGGATCCTTTGTAGCGGCAGCTGCGCTAGCCGGCGGCACGATGGCGTACGGGCAGTAGCGTACAAGCTCGTTGGGTCGTTGCTGTCCTGACCTCACTGCCCAGATGAAACGCGAACCTCCACAAACCGAACCCTAGAACAGATTCGCGTCATGAAGTCACGTCAAACCTGATCTCAACGTGACAACGCGCAAAGCCCAGCTAGAGTTCGACTCAGCCTACCGTTGGGTGAGGTTAATTCCCTTTAACCAAAAATGGGCATGCCAATCCTCTTTATAGCGGGCACGGGGTTTGGACGATAAGAGTGTATGGCGGCTCAAGAGAAGGGCAAAGAGCGGTACCTCTTCAAGCGCAAGCTCGAGGAGATCGAGGCAGCCGAAGGCAGAGGGACGGAGCTCGTCTCCCTCTATGTGCCTCCCAAAAGACAGATCTCGGACGCGACTGGGTACCTCCGCCAAGAGCTGAGCCAGTCCAGCAATATCAAGAGCAAGACTACCCGGAAAAACGTGACTTCCGCCATCGAGTCCATCCTATCTCGGCTCCGGGCCTTCCGGAAGGTGCCCGACAGGGGCCTGGCCTTTTTCGTGGGACACAAGCAGGTGGGCGGCGACCAGACCCAGATGGTCTCTTTCGTCGTGGAGCCTCCAGAGCCCGTCCCAACCTTCTGGTACCGTTGTGATTCGCGTTTCTTCACGGAGCCCCTGGAGGAGATGCTCCGAGAGAAGGACCTCTACGGGCTCCTTGTCATCGATCGCTCGGAGGCGACCCTGGGCCTGCTGCGTGGCAAGCGGATCGAGGTCATCAAGAACGTGCAGAGTCTCGTCCCCAGCAAGCACAGCAAGGGAGGACAGTCCGCCCGCCGCTTCGAGCGGCTCATCGAACAGGCCGCCCACGAGTTCTTCGTCAAGGTGGGCAACCTCATGACGGACGCCCTCCTGGGCATGGGCGACTTGAAGGGGATTCTCATCGGGGGTCCGGGGTACACGAAGGACTTCTTCCTGGAGAAGGACTACCTCCACCACGAGCTCAAGAAGGTCGTCCTGGAAACCTTCGACCTCGGGTACGCCGACGAATCGGGGCTCCGGGAGATCGTGGAAAAGGCCAAGGATACCCTGGCCGACCTCGATCTCATGCGAGAGAAGCGCCTCGTCCAGGCCTTCATGGATCAGGTGCGCCGGCCGGATGGGGGCCTCGCGGTGTACGGGGAGGAGGAGGTGCGCAGAGCCCTCGGCCTGGGGGCGGTTGACGTGCTCTTCATCTCCGAAAGCCTGCGGAAGGTGCGTCTCGAGGTACGCTGTCCCACCTGCGGCCATCGGGGCCACGTGACGACGGAGAGCGGCGAACCGGGCCCCTGTCCGGAGTGCGGGTCGGACCTGGACGTGGAGGACGACGTGGACGTCGTGGAGGAGCTAACGGCCCTTGCAGAAAGCGTCGGCACCGGCGTCGAGTTCATCTCGGTGGATTCTGAGGAGGGGGCGCTCTTCGCTCGAACCTTCCGAGGACTGGGTGGCCTCCTGCGCTTTCAGGTGGCCGGATGACGGAGGATCCCTGGCGGGACCTCACGGAAGCGGTCGCCGCCCTCGTCCGCGCTGGCGAGGAGACCCTAGGCTTGCCTCGGGTGGACGTTCCGTTCGAGCTGTCTGCGCCCCAATTTGGGGACATCGCCCTCCCCACGCACGCCTACGCGAAGGCGGCGAGGGCCTCACCCCCTGAGATTGCCGCCCGGTTGTCGGAGGCCATGCCGCCGGCCGGAAACTACGTGAGCCACCATGAGCCGGTGTCAGGGTACGTGAACTTTCATCTCGACCTGGGCCCCTTCGCGGAGCACACCCTAGGGGCCGTACTGCAGTCCGTAGAGGGTTACGGGCGAGCGGCCCCCAACGGTTTGCGTGCTCTTGTCGAGCACACCAGCGTGAATCCCACGGGACCTGTTCACGTGGGCCGTGCGCGCAACTCGATCATCGGGGACACCCTGGCACGACTCCTTGATCGGACGGGGTACGAGGTCACCCGGGAGTTCCTCGTCAACGACTCTGGCCGACAGGTATTGACCCTCCTCTGGGGCCTCGACAACCTACGCGAGAAGGACATGGAACCCCCGGCCCGGGAGGGGGAGGATTACCGGCTCGTGCGCTTCTATCAGAAGGCGATGGCAGCCGCAGAGGATCCAGCCGTCGCAGAGGAGGTCGACGGCCTGGTGCGTCGCCTCGAAGACGGCGATGAGGAAATCCGGCGCCGCGTCCGAACCGTCACGAAGCAGATGATGGACGGCATTCTCCGGAGCCTGGAACGCCTGGACATCGCCTTCGACAACCTCTTCTGGGACGACCAAGTCCTCGCCGACGGGAGCGCCCAGCGGGTCGTGGAGCGCCTCCGAGACGGAGGCCACTTGGAGGAGGAGGACGGCGCCTTCTACATCGACATGGCCCCTCACGGGTTCGCGGGACGGAATCCACGCTGGTTTCTCACGCGGCGGGACGGGACGACGCTCTACACGACGAGGGACCTCGCCTACCACCTCGACAAGTTTGGGCGCAGCGACAAGGCCCTCACCGTCCTCGGGGAGGATCATCGACTGGAGTTCCAACAGCTCTCCGTCGCCCTTCGTCTCCTTGAGGTCGAACAGAAGGCGGAGGCGGTGTTCCTCGCCTTCGTATCCCTCCCCGAAGGGCGGCTTTCCACGCGGGCGGGGCGCGTCGTCAACCTCGACGACCTTGTGGACGAGGCGGTCGAACGGGCCTTGCTCGCCGTGAAGGCGCGGCGCGAGGACCTGTCCGAGGAGGAGATGGGGCGGATTGCGGAGGCCGTCGGGATTGGGGCGGTCCGGTACAACATCGTGAAGGTCCAGCCGGAGAAGCGGATCTTGTTTCGGTGGGACCAGGCGTTGAGTCTCGAAGGTCAGACCGCCCCCTTCCTCCAGTACGCCTACGCCAGAGCCGCGGGGATCCTTGGGAAGGCGGCGGGGCTGGACGGTTGGGACGCGCGCTTCCTTGCCCATCCCCACGAGCGGGCCCTGGTGAAGCTCCTCGCCCGATACCCGGGGGTCCTCCGAGACGCGGCGGAACGCCGCCGCCCCAATCGGGTGGCCCTTTTCGGCCATGAGCTGGCGATGACTTTCAACCAGTTCTACCGGGACTCTCCTGTTCTGCAAGCTGAGGAAGACCCACGCGCCGCTCGGCTTGCTCTGGTAACGGCGTTCAGGATCGTCCTAGGCAACCTTCTCGTGTGTCTGGGGATTCAGCCCCTGGAGGAGATGTAGCACGTCGCGTGTGCGCCTCGGATCCGTGCCCGAGGATGAACCCGCTCACTTGGTAACGCGCTCCCGGCCCCGGCCGCGGCCCCGTAGCCGTCGCCGCAGGAAGAGGGCCACGGGAATCCCTACAATGACCGCGATAATGGAGCCGATCAGGAGTGGCTGCTTCCATGCAGCCTCCCGAACATCCACCTGGCGCTCGACGGAGTTCCGGGGTCCGATGAAGAGCTCCGGCTCATTCGTGTCCGTGACGTTGGCACGCAACGTGTAGTTGCCCAGCGGGCCCGTGATCCACGTGAATTCCACGGTCTTTGTTTCCCCTGGATCGAGCGTGTTGCCGGTCGGGACCCCGTCGACGTCCTTGAAGATGGGGGTGATGGGCACCGGGTCGCCGGGTGACTGGCCGAACTGGAAGGCGAAGAAGCTGACCTGGACATCGGTGGCCGGCGCTCGACCGGGCACGTTCGTCACGTTGAAGGTGATGAAGAGGCTCACCGAGCCGAAGAAGGTCGACTCCTCCGGGCTCGCGGGATCGATGCGCATGACGTTGGGTTCGATTTCCAGGTCCGGTCGCTTAGAAGGGTCGACGCCCACCACGACGCTGCGTGTCGCGTTGCCCTCGTTCCCGGCCCGGTCCGTCACGTTCAGGACGACGTCAAAGTTGCCGCTGTCGGTGTACGTGTGGGTGACGTTCACCCCGCTTGCCGTGGTATCGTCGCCAAAGTCCCACGCAAAGCTCAGGTTCTGGACGCTATCGAGGTTGTCGGTGGTGTCCGACCCGTCGAAGAGGTAGACCACCTGCTCCACCATGCTCTGAACCTCCTGGAAGTCTTCATCCAAGATGCGGAACTCCACGTCCGGGGGCGACGTATCCGAGACGATCGCGGTCAGGGTGGAGTTGAGGCTCTCGTGACCCGCTTGGTCCACGACCGTCAGGTTCACGGTGAACTCCCCGGGCGTCTCAAAGGTCCAATCCACGCTCTGACCGGTCGCGTCCACCACCCCGTCCCCGTCGAAGTCCCAGCGATAGGCGCGAACGACGCCCACCATGTCGTCATGGATGCGGTCCGTCGAGTTCCCGGCGAAGAATTCGGCCGCCTGCCCCTCCTCGACACTGATGGTGGTGCCGTTGGCATCGATGCCGAGTCCGGTGACGTTGTTCTCCAGGAGCGCGATGGGCAGGATGCCATCGACGTGGAGGGTGAAGTTCTGGAAGGTGATGTTGGTCCCAACCTCCACGATCGTAAGGTTCCCGCTGTAGTTGCCCATGACCGGGAGGGTCACGTTGGGCCGGATGCCGAAGGCCTCGACCTGGGGTGTGCTGTCGTTCGTGAAGGTCCACGTGAAGTTGGAATCGGGGTTGATGCGACCATCGGGACTGTTCGGGTCCGTGGACTCCTCCGCGGTGAAGGTCATGGACTCGTTGGTCGGCACGATGGCGGTGTAGTTGTCCTCGCTGACGTTCGTCTCCGTGAATCGATCGGGCGGTGCGACGACGAGGACCCGGGCCGTCCCTGCCAGGGCCTTGGCCACTTCCAAGTCCACCCGGAATTCGCCAGGGGCGACGAGGGGGTCAATGACGATGCGGACATAGCTCTGGATGTCCACGGAGCCCGTGATGGTCTCGGTCTGCCGCTCGTAGTTCGGGATGACCTGCACCGTGTAGGTGGTGTTCACCCGCACCTCCGCGTCCGTATCGTGGGGTGCCGTGATGTTGACGAAGTACATCTCCTCGTCCGGGTCGATCGTGGGATCGATGGCCGTGTAGTTGGCGAGGCCTGCGACCTGGACGGGACCCCCCGTCAGGTTGAAGGTCGTGAAGGAGACGTTGTAGTCCGTGACGGTCCCGTTGAGGTCGGACCGATACGACTCGCTGTTTGTGGATAAGAAGTCGATCGTGTCCACCTGTTTCGGGCCGGCCTCGACCAGGAAGGCGCGAAAGGCCTCCCGCTCGGTCTCGTTGAGCGCCCCGTTGCCATCGCCCAAAGCCAGGTCAATCTGGAGTCGCAGGTGGCGAACGGAGGCGAACGGGAGTCCGGGGAAGGTGCTATCGTCGTTGAGAGTCAGGTTCCGCCACAGGTGGAGCCGGTTCCAGTCGCCCTCCGCATACTGAATAATGGTGTCCACCCTCTCCTCGGGCGAGTCCTCCAGGGTCCGGCTGATGTCCTCCGCCCCCGTCACGGTGATCTGGGTGATGTTGGCGGCCTTCCCATCGGCATCGACGATCAGGATGAAGTCCCCCGGGAAGGCGGAGAACGTGTAGAGGCTGCCCGTGACGCTGGCCACGAGGAGCCGTTTGGCCTGAGGCGTCCCCATGTCGATGTTGTAGAGGAAGGCCACGAGCCCTTGGGTGACAAAGGGGCCGCCCGGTTCCTGGGCGTTGCCGACCAGGGAGACGGCCGCGTCGAGGGTTATCGGCACGACGGCGTCCATGGAGAGGGCGACGGCAGTGATATCGGTCTCAAACCCGGCCTTCTCGACCTTGATCTCAAACGTCCCCGCCCACACGGAGAAGCCGGCGTCCCCGCTGGCGTTCGTGAGCTCGGTCCCCAAGGACTGGGGCGCGGTGGTGTTGGTCACCTCAACGGTCGCGTTCGCGAGGTTCGCACCGATGGTGTCTTCCACGTGAACGGTGAGCATGAGCGTCGCGGCCGGCATCTTCACCATTTCGATGTCCTTCCGGAGGGTGGCCGTGTTGTCGAAACGGAAGACTTCCGTCTCGTTGTCGAAGAAGCCCGACGTCTTGACGGTGATCCCGTAGAACCCGGAGGTGGGTGTGAACGTGTAGGTTCCGTCGGGACCGGTGGCGAGGGCCTGGTCCCCCTTCTGCCCGTGGGCATCGAGCAGAGCGACGGCGACACCTTCGAGACGATTGGTTGTACCCGCTTCGGTAATCCTTCCCAGGATCTGCTGTTGTCCGGCGGACGGGTCCGCCGTGAGGAGTCCAAGCCCCCCGAGGAGCAGGACGAATAACAAGAACATCGTCGCTGCCCTGTGTCGTCGATTCATGTGCATGCGTGCCTCCGTTCAACCGGCATAGGCCCACTTGGTTTTGACGGCCCAGCCTGGGCCAGAATCGGCTTAGCGGGTGCGTCTATATAATGCTCGCGGGTGCGGAATCCCGCGTTCGCAGGGTCTGGATGGACGGCCCATGGACGAGTGACCCAGCCGAAGAAGACAAGCAAGCAGCAGTCGGCGGGCCCTTAGGGCTCGATCCGGGCCCAGATCTCCTCGGGAAGCGTCTCGTAGACCTTCTCTTCCGGCTGCTCGTCCTGCCGTCGGCGGGCGCGGTCGATGGCAAGGCCATCGAGCTCCCAGTAGAAGGTCCGCCACGAGCGGCCCGTGGGGAGGATCACCGTCTCCCAGTACGTGTTCAGAAGGCCCGCGTCATGGAGGTCGTAGAAGACCTTGCGGTCCTCCTGCTGTAGGGCGTTGTCGATGATGACGGAGTTGAACCCGAAATAGTTCAGGACCCGCAGAGCGGTGTCGCTGGCCTCTTCCGTTGAGATATCCAACGTCTTCTCCAGGGCTTCCTGGAGTTCCTCGGGTCTAACGACCATCTACCCTCTTCCCCCCCCACTGTACCGTTAATGTGTTTTCGCTTCTATAAGTAACTTTCCCAGAACTGTTCCCGGCATCGGCCGGTCGGGCCGTCCGAAGGTCTTAACGAGGGGGCCGCCTGGGGAGGTCGCCGGAGCCCGACTGCGGGGTGAGTCGAGGGTGTCGAATCAGGGGATCTCGGAGGATCAATACGTCGGGAACTCGGTTCCTCGCCTGGAGGACCGCCGTTTCGTCACGGGGCAGGGCCAGTACGTCGCCGACCTCAGCTTGCCCGAGATGGTCCATGCAGCCTTCGTTCGCAGCCCCTACGCCCACGCCCGGATTCTCGAGGTCGACCTGGAGGCTGTGAGGGGGATGCCGGGAATCCTTGGCGCATGGAGTGGAGGGGATCTGGAGGGGGCTCTGGGAACGATGCCCACGGAGGTGGGACTGGAGGAGGCCAGCCTCAAGAAGCCCCCCTACCCGGCGGTGGCGGTCGACCGGGTGCGGTACGCGGGCGAGGCCGTGGCCGTGATCGTGGCCGTCGATCCCTACGCCCTCGAAGACGCCCTGGACCTTGCGGACGTAGGCTACGAACCTCTCCCGGTCGTGACGAACCAGGAGGAGGCTTTGAGGGAGGGCGCACCCCAACTCCACGACGAGGTACCTCAGAATCTGGCCTTCCGCTGGCATCTCGAGGGAGGGGACGTGGACCGCGCTTTCCGGGAGGCGGACCTCGTGGTGGAGCAGCGGATCGTGAACCAGCGCCTCCAGCCGACCGCCGTCGAACCGCGGGCCGCCGTGGCCCGATGGGACGAACAGATCGGGCAGCTCACCCTCTGGGTGACCTCCCAGAACCCCAAGACCCACCGAGAGGTCCTGGCTCGGGTCCTCGGCATGTCCGAGGCGAACCTGCGGGTCATCGCCCCGGACGTGGGGGGAGGCTTCGGG
>JAUVFR010000042.1 GCA_030594205.1 Methanobacteriota archaeon | reverse complement strand
TTATTTGTGGCTATCGCGGTCACTGCGCGATGCCGTAACCGATCAGGCGCCAGCGTCCCCCGATCCGACGGCTGATGGCGGCCCGCTGCCCCGTCTCCGTCGCGACCAGAATCTTCAGAGAGAGGTCGGCCTCGCCATCCCGTGCGGAGGTCACGACCCCCACCGTGGTGGCGGTGCCCACGCTGAGCATGAGAGGCTCATTCGTTCGAATCGCCTCGACCTGGCGTTCCTCTTCCGTCCCCACCACGCGGTCCAACAGCTCGATCTCGAGGGTGATGCGCTCCGCGACCTCGGGAAGCTCCCCGGGCTTGCCTGCAACCCGCCCCAGCATGGCATCCGATTTGGTCAGGCTGGGATCGAGGTTGGTCCCGATGGCCACGAGGCCGCCCGGCCGGACCTCCTTACGAGCCTTGCCCCCGGCGCGTAGGGACACGACCTCCGTCGTGATCTCCTCCATTGAGGTCTTGCCCTCGGCCTCCACGCGACGGCCCGGTCGGATCTCGATCTCGTCGCCCTTCTTCATGGCGCCCTGGAGGAGACTGCCACCCAGGACACCTCCCACGAGCTTCTCCGGGCCGGTCCCCGGCGTGTTCACGTCGAAAGAGCGGGCCACGAACATGCGCGAGGCCTCGTCGCGATCAAACTTCTTCGTCGGGATCGTCCGCTCGATCTCCATGATCAGGTAGTCCACGTTGACGTTGTGATGGGCGGAGATGGGGACGATCGGGGCCCCTTCCGCCGGCGTCCCTTGGAGGAAAGCCTCGATCTCCTCCATGTTCGCCTTGGCTTCCTCCGCCGTCACCAGGTCGATTTTGTTCTGAACCACGATGATGTGCTCCACCCCGACGATGGTGAGGGCCATGAGGTGTTCCTTCGTCTGGGGCTGGGGCACCGACTCGTTGGCCGCGATGAGGAGGAGGGCGCCGTCCATGATGGAAGCTCCCGAGAGCATGGTGGCCATGAGGGTTTCGTGGCCGGGGGAGTCGACAAAGCTCACGGCCCGGAGGAATTTCGCCTCCCCGTCGTCGGGGCACTTTGCGGAGACCCCGTAGGCCTGCGCGCCCCGCTTGTTGGGGCACTTGTAGAAGGCCGCGTCCGCGTACCCGAGTCGGATCGAGACGCCGCGCTTGATCTCCTCGCTGTGCCGGTCCGTGACTTCGCCGGTGAGGAGCTTAGCCAGGGTCGTCTTGCCGTGGTCCACGTGCCCGATGAGGCCGATGTTTACCTCGGGCTGTTCGGGGACCTTCACTCCGTCTCCACCTTCTCCTTGAACGCGTCCTCGATGGACTTGGGGCCGAAGGTGACGATCTTGAGGTTGAGCTGGACCGTGTCCGGCCCGACGGTGTCCCCCCGGAGGGTCTTCCGGCGGCGGAGGCCGCCCTTGTGCGAGCGAAAGCCGGGCCCGCCCGCGACGAGGATGCGCTTCCGGCGGGGGCCGGGGAGGCCGGGACGCATCGGCACGCCGTCCTTGTCGGATCCGCCCGTGAGGACCAGCTTGTAGCCGGGCAGGTCGAAGAAGATGCCGTCCACCTCTTCGCCGACGCGCTTCCCCATGAGGGCGCCCGCGTAGTGGCCCTCCACCTCCCGCGGGTACGCCCTCCCGTTCTTGGGGTCACTGATGACAGCGCGAAAGTCGGCCATGGCCAGTCGCTGTTCTAACTGGAGGGTCGGTAAAAGGTTATCGACCTAGTCCTCGAACTCCTCCTCGCAGAGGCCCAGGACCCCGCAGAGATCGCAGAACTGGGTGAAGATCGCATCCGCCGCGGCGGCAGGAAGAGGGCCGGCGTCGTTGACCTCGCGGGCCATCGAGAGGACGATCTCCGTGGCTCGCTTCGTGTCGAAGTCGTCGTCCATCGCCTCCTCGAACCGCTCCTGCGTCCGGGCGCTCTCCGCCTCCAACGCCTCGTCCCTTCCGGGTTGATCCGACTCGGAATCCGCGCGTAAGCGCACGATGGCGTTTCGAATCTCGTCGTGCTCCCTCTCCGCCTCCCGCAGGGCCACCTCCGTATAGGTGCCGTTCTCCCGGTAGTGCGTCTTGAGGAGGAAGAACCGGAGGACCTCCCAGTCTACGTCTTCGAGGACATCCCGAATCGTCACGAAGTTGCCCAGGGACTTGGCCATCCGCTCGTCCTCGATGGTCATGAAGGCGTTGTGGAACCATTGGCGGGCGAAGGGTCCCTTGCCGTGGGCGGCGGCAATCATGTCCTCGCTCTCGTGGTGGGGGAAGATGAGGTCGCGGCCCCCGCCGTGGAGATCGAACCCGGGACCGAGGTACTTCGTGGCCATGGTGTAGCACTCCACGTGCCACCCAGGCCGGCCCGGTCCCCACGGGCTCTCCCAGGCAGGCTCCCCCTCGCGGGATCGCTTCCAGAGCGCGAAGTCCAAGGGACCTTCTCGGCCCCCGCCGCCTTGAATCTGCTCCACGACGACCTCCCCCGGGGATTGTCCGCTGAGACGGCCGTAATCCTCCTCCTTGGCTCGCAGATACACGTCTCCATCGACCACATACGCGGCGCCCGACTCGACCAGGTCCTGGACCACGACCAGGATGTCCTCAATGTGCTCCGTGACCCGGGGATACGTGTCGGCGCGCCGAACCTTGAGGCGATCCATGTCCTCGAGGAACGCGTCGATGTATCTCTGAGCGAGCTCCTCAGGCGGAACGTCTTCCTCCGCCGCGCGGATCGTGATGGCGTCATCGACGTCGGTAAAGTTGAGGACGAACTGCGTCTCGAACGCGCGATACTCGAGGTAACGCCGGATCACGTCGGCCGCGACGTAGGCCTTGGCATGCCCGAGGTGGGAATAATGGTAGGGCGTGGGCCCGCACACGTACATGCCTACTCGGCCATCGGCCGGCTCTAAAGCCTCCTTCGCGCGGGTAGCCGTATTGAATAGCCGTAAAGTCATCGGGATCTACCTGGGGGAGTGTCGGCCCGCGAGGCCCGCCTCGACGGACATGATTGGGGGCAAGTGGTCACGAAGGAGTTCCCAGGAGTCCCCACCGTCGCGGCTATGGAACAGCTGGCCCGTCTTCGTCCCTGGGAGTACTCCGGGAGGGCCCACGGAAGGATGACCTCGATTCGTCCCTCCCCTTCAGCCACCCTCGCCACGAGGCTCGCTGGGCGCATAAACCTTTTCCGGGCGTGGGCCGGGTCCATCCACCTTACTCGTCCACGACCGCGTCCGGCGGGAATTTTGCCGTGACGTCCATTACGATATGGGACTCGACGTCCGTGATGCCGAGGGGGATGAGGGTCCGGTTGATGATGCGCCGTAGCTCCTGGTTGTCCCGCGCGGCCAACTTCAGGAGGAAGCGCTTCGCCCCGCTGATGTGGAAGATGCCCGTGACTTGTTTGAGGCGAAGCAGTTCGTCCAGGATGCCCGCCTGATCAGGGGCACCGATATTGCAGAAGACGAAAGCCTCGGACCGATACCCCAGGGCTCGCTTGTCCACACACGCGAAATAGCCTTTGATCATGCCCTTGGCTTCCATGCGTCGAATCCGCTCCCGAATCGAGGACTCCGAACGGCGCAGACGACGTGCGATATCGGCCATCGTCGTACGCCCGTCCAGCTGGAGGAGGTTTAGGATCTTCCGGTTCATCGCATCGGCGACTTCGGAGATCGGGGCCATGCTGCTCGAAATGGACGCTCATCATCTTAAACCCGTGGATTCCGCGGGTTGTCAACCCAGAATCCAATGGCTTCCATGCGCAGGGTTTAAGCGAGAAAAAGTCCGTAGATATGGACAGGAGAGAGAACACATGGAAGACATGATCAGGATGATGGCTGACGCCCCCGAAGAGGAGCGGAAGCAGATGATGACAGACCGACTAAAGATGTTCGCGACCATGCCCGAAGACCAGCGGGTGGAATCCATCTCCCAGCTCGTTACCGGGTTCAGCAAGCTCCCGCCGAAGAAGCGAGAAGAGCTCATCGCGGGGCGAACCATGATCATCGCCAACCTCTCGGAGGACGAGCGGAAGGCCGTCATGGTCGGTCGCATGAAGGCGAGGATGAAGGTCGGCCCGGAGATCAGTGAGAGCGACATGGCCCTCACGGAAAAGGCGGCCATGAGCCTCCCCGACGACCAGAAGATGGCGTTCATGGCCTCCATGGATGCCGTCAAGGCGGCGATGGGAGGGATGATGGAAAAACCCGCAGCCCCCGCGACGCCGGGGGTTCCGGAACACCACGGTAAGCGGATGCAGCTGAAGGGGGTCTTCAGCAAGAAGTACGTCTGCTCGGTGTGCGGATACAAGCAGGCTGCCTAGACCGATCTCGACCCAGAGACATCAGAGCCATCACGCACGCGCGTGATGGCAGTTCTCATTTTTTGAGCGTGTCCCCTACCGCGAAGGTGTTCCTTCGCCGCCCGGGCTTCCGTGACTCGGGACGGCAAGGGAGTCGCATACATCGGCGATCACGACCTTCCGCGCCTGCACGAACCCGATGATGGTCCCGAAGAACTGGCCGATGGCAAAGAAGATGAGGCCCATCCCGACGAAGTTCCACGGCTCACGAATCGACGCTAGGATTTTCATGTCCAGGGTGAGCTGAGCCGCCAGTTCCTGGTCCCCGGCCTCCATGGCGTCCCTCCACTGAAGCTGGAGGTCGGAGTGAAACGGAACGGTCAGTGGGAAGGCCGTTGTGATCATGATCAACGCGCCCACGAGAAGGGGAAGGAAGAGTTTCGTGGGGAACCGGGAGAGGGCTTTCTCGGCCCGCTCCTCCACGTCCCCCTCATCCGGGGACACCGGGGCGGGGTCCACCTCCTGCCCCTTGGCCTGGAGGATCCGGGCCATGGTTCCTGGCAGGATCATCCCCATGCCGCGCAGATTGATCATGATGATTCCCAGGGTGAGACCGATCGCGAGCATGACGAGGGCGATGCCAACGAATCGCATGTTGGGAACGAAGGCCGTTAGGAAGTTCGTCAGGAATTGCAGGTTCACGAAGGCCGCCCCCGTAGAGCCCGCGAGTCGAAGGATCTCCCATCGAAGGTAGACGTTGAGCACGGCGGGGACAAACAGGAGGAGAAGAGTGAGGAGTGCCCCGCCTGCCAAGAAGACCGCGACCTTCTCGGGCCACAGGGTTTGCTCCAGGGGTTGTGCCCCGTAGCCGGCAAGAGCGGAACCGATGCGTCCAATCACGCTCCGCTGGTCGCGTAGCGCCTGGATAATGAGGAGGAGCCAGTAGACGATGCCGCCGAGGAGCGTTACGATCCCCGTCACTGCGATGACGGGGAAGAGGCCCGTCGTCCACGCGACCGTCTGGGCGGCCGTGGGGTTTGTGATTCCCGCGACGAGGTCGGCCCTGGCGAGGGCTCCGAGGAAGCCGATCGGGTAACTCGCGCTGAGGACGATCACCCATCCGGCGAAGATAAGGGCGGAGGGGAGGCGGGGAAGGGTAGGGGCCACGACACCCTTCACCTCCGCGGGGTTGCCCGCGGACAGGCCGCCAATGATGCCTGGGAGGAGGCGGGCCTGCAGGCGAAGGTTGTAGACGATGGTCGCGAGGCCCAGGCCGATACCCAGGGCAATGAAGGAGAGGGTTCCAGGTCGCTGAGGAGTCCGGAGGACCTCGACGAACGCGCCCCACGACGCGGCGGTGAACCCGGGGACCCCTGGGCCCGCTAACCCGGCAGCGGCCAAACCGCCGGAGAGGGCGAAGAAGAAGTTCGTGAGAGCGAAGGCGAGGCCTCCGAACAGGAGGACGGCAAAGGTCCCGGCAAACCAGGGCCGCTTCGGCATCGAGAGCGGCGAGGCAGGGAAGGCCCTCTGATAGGCATCCACCGCATCCCGGGCGGCCCCCGTGAGGTTGTGGATGATGATGACAATGGACATCCCGATCCCGAACGTTAGGACGCCGATTCCCAGGAAACTCAAGGCGGGATTGATCACCCGGATGACGGTTTCAACCGGATTCGGTGCGGTTGACAAGGCCGCCGCCTCCCAGATGCCGAGTCCCACGGCCGATATCACAACGAGGAGCCCGATGAGGAGATACCACCGGAAGTGACGCGCAGTCCTCAGGAGCCAAGGGGGGATGTCCTCGTCCGCCATCTTCGTCTAAGCTTGAACGCCTCCAAGCATTTCAACCCCTTGAAATTCCAGCCTCCCCACCTACGCTGACAGGCAAGAGCCAGGTTCTCTGAGGCCCGCAAACAGGGATTTAAGCCTGGATGCCCTGAAGGAGGAGTCGGGCCCATAGATCAGTGGAAGATCGCCGCCTTCGCAAGGCGGAGGCCGCGGGTTCGAGTCCCGCTGGGTCCATCGCTCAGAAGAGGGTTGGCGGGGGAGTTCAATTACCAATCCTGGTGAGTAGATACGAGGCGTGGCCTGGAGATTCCTGCAAGCCGCTCATGTAGATCGGCGGGAAATGCGAGGTTCTTCGGATCTCACGGCCGATCTCTTCGATCTCGAATAAAGCCCCAAACCGCTTCTCGATCTCTCCTGGCTCGAGGACCGCTCCCCAGAAGCCAAGCCGCCGGAATAGGAGCCGTTCCCACAAGTTCAGTCTCCACTCCCAGCCATCCAGGAAATATCGGGAGCCA
>JAUVFR010000001.1 GCA_030594205.1 Methanobacteriota archaeon | reverse complement strand
TTTCCGAAGTCCACCTGGTCCAGGGGAACCACGACGGGAACATTGCCTACTTGCTGCCCCGTTGGGTGACCCTCCATGGGCCCGAGGGGTACCGTCGGGACGACGTCGCATACATCCACGGGCACGCTTGGCCCTCCCCCGAGGTCATGGAGGCCCACACCCTCCTCATGGGTCACAACCACCCGACCCTCCTCTTCCCCGATCGTCTGGGCCCCCGAACCTACGAACGATGCTGGGTCCGGGCCCCCTTCGTGGCGGACCACCCTCGCTATGCGCAACACCCCGAGGAGCTGGTCCTGGTTCCGGCCTTCAACGAGTTCTCCGGGGGAACCCCCGTGAACGAGAGGGGTCGCCAGTACCTCGGTCCGATCCTGAAATCCGGCTTGGTGGACATGGAGCGAGCCCAGGTATACCTCCTCAACGGTGCCTACCTCGGGCGCCTTGGGGGGATGATGGTCGAGGGGCGCGAGAAGAAGGATGCGGGCGGGCCGCAGTCTGCCCGGGGAAGCTCCCGGCGAAGGGCTCCGCCCTAGGTGCGAAGAGGGGATGGGCCCGGTCGGAATCGAACCGACGACCTCCACCTATCCTATGCGGATTGTAAGGGTGGCGTCATTGGTGGGCCTCGGCGAGGCAAACCACTAGACCACGGGCCCACGGTGGTCCGAACTGGGGCGGCGGTATAACAGTTGGGGGTCAGGCGGCGGTGACCTGCTCCACCATCATGTCGCATCTTGGCGAAGTATTATAGTCTCATGGCGCTCGCCTCCTGGCTTCGTCATCGGGGCGTTCGCGTTCCTCAAGCCACAACGTACGCGCCTGGCCCACCTTGGAAATGACGATTTTTATGTCGGGATCCGAGGCGAGTGCCTCGGCTATTTCCTTGATCTTGCCCATCCGTGCCCGGAGGACGACCCCAAAGGACAGAACGGGGTTCGTCAAATCTTCAAAATTCTGCGTCTCTGTGTCCATTGTCTCGTCCTTGTATCTGTGTGGAGGCCGAGAAGGCCCCGTAAAACGCAGTCCGGAGGTATTTATTTAACCGTTTTCCCCCGACACTAGTCAAACTCATCCGCTCCACCATTTCTTCCACTTCCCTAGCGCCGCGAAATCTTCCTTGGTCGCTTTCCAAGCAATGATTATTCCGCGCTGAGTCGTCCACACATGGCGGCCGTTGCATTCGGGACACCGACCGCCGACGAGCTTGATCTCGCCCTCTAGAACCCGCTTTCGGACTTTGGACGAGGCCTCCAAATCGGCACCTCAGCTCGGACAGGGGAAGCTCCAAATCACGCTATATGACACTCCTAAGAGTCGTCTGCCCCGACCTTCTCTGATGCTCGCTGACGATTTCTGCCAGAACCCTACCATCGGCGACGAGCTGGATTTGAATCGTCTGGTCCGGTGCCGAAACGCGCTGAAGTTCCTCCAAGAGTTCTTCCAAGAGAACGGTTCCACCTCCTGAGACAAAGCGACCCGCTTGGGGTGAGTGTAAGGGGACGATAGCCTCTGGCCCGCGCTCCCCCGCCAAGAACACGGCCGGACCCCGCGCCCTTTCCCGCAGCCTGGGGTTACGATGTCAGTATATGACAGTTGCCCGTCCCCCGCTAGGGACGAGATGTCCTATTTCCCGTTTTGTTTCGAAAGTACAAGAATTCCTTATCCCCCCTGGACTATTCCCATGGGCCGGGTTAATCACCGTGCAGACCGCCGCCGCTGCCTTGATGATAGTGCTGCTAATGTCCGCCCTTCTCGTTCCCGCCGGCGCGCAGACCGCCTCGGACGAGGAGCCAGGCTGGACGAATCTGAATCCCGACCCGAGACCGGAAGCTGTCTTCGGTCCTGCCATGACTTACGACTCGCAGGCAGACCGGGTCATCCTGTTTGGCGGCTTTCTAACGAACCAGACCTGGTCCTACGACTTCAATGACAACGCCTGGACGGACCTGAGTCCGACCGTGGCGCCTCCACGTCGCTTCTGGCACGCCCTGGCCTACGACGTCGAGTCCGCCCGCACGATTCTCTTTGGCGGCCATCCGGGAACCGAAGTGGGAGGGAGGGCCGACACGTGGGCGTACGACACCAACACGAACACCTGGACCAACGTGACTCCCGACCTCAGCCCGGCGCTCCGAGCCCGCCATGCGCTGGCGTACGACAGCGAGTCGGACCGGGTCATCCTGTTCGGGGGGTTGAACCCCCTGAACTATCTTGACCAGAACGACACGTG
Organism: Methanobacteriota archaeon; assembly: GCA_030594205.1. Lineage (GTDB taxonomy): Archaea > Thermoplasmatota > Thermoplasmata > RBG-16-68-12 > JAJISG01 > JAJISK01. The sequence goes on along the minus strand of JAUVFR010000001.1, from coordinate 281,587 downwards.
GGCGTACGACACCAACACGAACACCTGGACCAACGTGAATCCCCCGGTCAGGCCGCAAGGTCGTCGCAATCACGCCATGGCGTACGACGCGGAATCGGACCGGGTCATCCTTTTCGGCGGTACCATGAGGGGCAGCGTCCACCAAGACACCTGGAGCTACGACTTCAACGCCAACACGTGGACCGCGATGGCGCCCGACCCCAGACTGGCTGCTCGGCGAATGCACGCGATGACCTACGACTCGCAGGCGGACCGGGTGATTGTCTTCGGCGGCACGGCCAGCAACAAGGTCTTCTGGACCAATGAGACGTGGGCCTACGACCGCAACCGGAATCAGTGGACGAACATCACGTCGGTGAGGAGTCCCTCTATCCGAAGCAGTCTGGCGCTGGCGTACGACGCGGAATCGGACCGGGTCATCCTTTTCGGCGGTGACCTTCCCAGGGAAGCCGGCGGGTCATCCGATGAGACCTGGGCGTTTTTGCACGTCCCGCCTGCACCCGACTTCTTCAACCCCTTCGTCGCGGGCGTGGCCTCGGCGCTGATCGCCGGGCTGGCGATCATCGTTCTGTGGAGGCGGAGGTTACGTGGAGCCCGAGCCGCCGAGACAGAGTAAGGCCGTTTCCCCCCAAAGGTTTCCGCCGCTTCTTCGTTCTCACCTCGGAATGTTACGTGTTGCTCAATGACATTCTTTATAAGCTATGACGATACCCCGCTCCGGGGGTTCATACTTGGGGGGAATGAAGAAAATCTCGATAGTCTTGGCCGTCTTTCTTCTTATGACGTTCTTCGCGGGGGGTGCGATCGCGACTTTGGATCCGGTTGCGGAAGGGGACTTCTACAACAGCAAAACCGGCGGAAGTGGGGGGCGTGGCATCGCAACCGGAGAATCCACAGTCTATGAGGACTCCGTCAGCGGCAAGTTGGTCATCAAGGTGACGGAGAACACTTCCTTCTCACCAGCGTTTACCGTCGAGGGTTGGGGGACGGACTTGCCCAGTAACGCGAGCGACACCCTCGTCATCTTCAAGGCGTTCCTTGACAAGCCCGCAGGCCGTGAGCTCGTTCCGCTCGATGCATCGACTGTCGATGTCACCCAGATCCCTGGTCCGGCCCTCGAGGGCCGAGATTGGCAGCAAGATCATGATCAAGATGGGGCCAACTTCTGGTTTAATACCACGCTGAAGGCAAAACTCGAGGTCAGCATGGAATTCAAACCCATCGCGGTGGCTGACAAAGACCATCCGTTGGAGGTCAACACAAGAGTCATCGTCGGGTCCGCTGCCAGAAACGTCTTCCACGACATCCCCTCCGCCGCACTGAAGGGGCAGGTCAAAGACGGAGGATCACCCGTCGCGGGGGTCGAGGTGAAGCTCTCCAACGCGACATTAAACTACACGGCCACGACCGACTCAGGCGGGAACTACGAGATCAAGGACATCTTTGTAGGCGACTACACGCTCGAGTCCGGCACGTGCAGCAAGGAGAAATCCATGTCCCTGACCGTAGGAGGGGGCTGGACCACGCAGAACCTCGACCTGGTCGCGCGGTCGCTGGATACCGTTTCCGGCTACGTGACCAAGGATGACTTACCGCCAGGCCCGCCATACCCGCCTTTGTTCCATGCGATCGTGAGCAACTACTGCACGACCGCCTCGGACCTGACCGACAGCAGCGGGTTCTACAGTCTCCAGATGCCGATCGGTGTGGAGATCACAGTCAAGGCCGCGAAGTGGGGTTACGTATCCCAGTTTCAGCCAGCGACGGCTCCAGAATCCGACGTCAATTTCATTCTGCCCCAGGACTGCCCGTTCTGCCCGAATGGGCCGTCACAGGGTTAGGCTTGTCGCGCCGGATGGTCCTGACCCATCAAGGTTCGGGGCAGGCGCAAGGCGGGCGAGTTCCTGATTGATATGAAAGCATCTAGCGAACTTGTTCCTCACAGAAGGAAGAAAGACTCGCGGCATGCGACCGTTTCCGAACTAGGAATCGATAAGGACGAATCCTCTCGCTGGCAGCGTCTCGCGGCGATTCTCGTCTTAACCTAGGTTATCAACAACGCTAGTTGTCGTTGAAGACTAGGTCAAAGACGCCTGCCACATCGCGGCGATTCCAGTATTACCCGCATTTATTGAGTCAGCGTAATCTCATCCACCACCAGGTCGACCCACTTGTCTACCTTTGACACATCGGCCTCGGGAGGAAGGGCCACCACCAGCATGGAGCGGCGGTCCGCGGCGCAGATTACCACCAGCATGTCCTCCGACTCCAAGAGGATCCGCGTGGGGGCGCTCCGCCCCATCTCCGTGACCGCGGTCATGGCGGCCCCCATGATGGCGGCGCACATGATGGAGAAGGTCTCCGCGGACACCCCCTCGGGGAGGTCTGCCGCGATGACCAGGCCATCCCGGCTAATGATCGCCGAGGCCAGGGCCCCCGTCTCCTCTCTGAGCCTCCCCAACACGTCCTCCAAGCTCATGCTCAGGCCTCGATCTTGAACACGCACACGGTGTTTCCGTTGCTGGCGCACTTCGTTTCGGTGAGACTCACGCGAGGGCTCCTGTCGGATTCCATGACCCGCGAGAGGATGCCTTTGAGGCGATGACAGGTGATCGACCCCGCATCCTCGGTGGCCTCGATGGAACCGGTCACCTTCACCTCCTTCTCCCCGAAGGTGATGTCCTCCGCCCAGCCGCGCGCGATGAGGATGCGGCGGCATGCGTCGAAGAAGTCCTCCCCCTTGGCCGCCATCTCGGCGACCTCCGCACCGAGCGAGAGGCCCTCTTGGAAGAAGAGGCCATGGCAGGCGTACGACATGACGCTCTCGTAAAGCTGTCGGACTGCCTCGATCTCGGGCTGGGAGATCTTCACAAACCGCATCTGACACGAGCGTCCCCCTGGGTCACCTTAAATTTTGCGACCCGATTACCGCGGGAGAAGGGCGTCGGCCGCTAGGTCTCGCCGCAAGCGGGGCAGAGCAGCTGGCCGTGGCTGAGCCCTAGCTGGTCCGAGAAGGTGGAGCAGGACTCGCAGTAGCCCAGACCGTTCCCCTCCCCCTGCTTCGCCATCTCCGCCCGTTGGCGGGTGATTTCGATCAGCGCCGGCCAGACCCTAAGCACGTCATTCTCCGTGAGGAGGCCCACCAGGTTTTCCCCGTCCACGACAGGGAGGCGACGGATGTGAAGCTCCGCCATGGTCTTCGCGGCCTCCATGACCTCCTGGTAGGGCTCGACAGTCACCAGGGGCGAGGTCATGCACTCCTCGACCCGCATCTCGGAGGGGACCCGGTCCTCCGCCACGACCTTGGTTACGAGGTCCCTCTCGGTGACGATACCGATGGGTTTTCCCTCGTGGACCACCAGGAGGCTCCCGACATCCCGCTCCCGCATCGACCGGGCCGCGTCATGAATCGAGGCATCGGGGGCCAGGGTGACCAGCCGTTTCGACATGATTTCGAGAACGGGGATGGCCTTCACCGAAACGCCTCAACGTGAAATCGATGTGTCTTCAGTTAAAGCTTTCTAGACCGGTCCGCGTCCGCAGAAAATGGGGGAGAAGAGTTTAAGCCAGCGCCTCTCCTCGTTTGGCCGATGTGGAGCCAGGCCGAGGGTAAGGCCGGGGTCCGCTTGGCCCGCTGGTCCGTGGATTCTCGGGCCGGCCGCCCGGTCGACGACCGCCCAATCGTCCCCGCTACCTTTGCCCGACCCGGTCGCGTCTTCGTCACCCTGAGCACGCATCCAGAGGGGATTCTCCGCGGTTGTATCGGCTACGTGGAAACCGCGGTCTCCCTTGGGGAGGCGGTGGAACGGGCGGCGGTGGCATCCTGCCACGACCCGCGCTTTGAGCCCCTGGGGCCCGAAGAGACGGACCTCGTGGTGGTCGAGGTCAGTCTCCTCACGTCCCCCGAACGGCTGCCCGCGGCGCGGCCGCTGGGGTACCCCGACACCGTGGAGGTGGGCATCCATGGCCTCTTGGTTCGTCAGGGAGCGACCGGCGGCCTCCTCCTCCCTCAGGTGGCCGTGGAGCAGGGCTGGGCCCCCGAAGAGTTCCTCACCCAGACGTGCATGAAGGCCGGCCTACTCCCCGACGCCTGGTTCGAGCCATCCGTCGATGTCTACCGGTTCGAGGCGGAGGTCTTCGGGGAGGTGGAACCCCGGGGCGCCGTCGTTCAACGGGTCCTCAGCACAGTCCATGATGGTCATCCAGGGTAGGGCGTACTACCGCGGGGCGCTCCGTGGCCTGGCCCTCGGGATCGAGGACGGGGTCATCCGCGTCGTGAAGAAGACGCTTCGAGGAGACGAGCGGTACGACTTCGGCGACCGCATTCTCCTCCCCGGGGGGGTCGACGTCCATGTCCACTTCCGCGATCCGGGGCTTACCCAGAAGGAGGACTTCTTCACCGGCAGTGAGGCGGCGGCCGTGGGGGGCATCACCTCCGTCCTTGACATGCCCAACACCCAGCCTCACGCCACCTCGCCAGACCGGTTGAAGGAGAAGCGGGCCACGGTCACTCCGAAAGCCAACGTGGACTTCGGGTTGTTTGGTGGGGTCCTCCAGAGAGAGGACATCGCGCGGTTGGAGCCGTATTGTCACGCTTACAAATTTTACTGGGCCGAGAGCTTTGGCGGACTGGCGGGATCGGGAGAGGACCTCCCCGGGATCCTTGGGACTCTTCGTGACGTGTCCCGGCCGTTGACGGTGCATGCGGAGGATCCCACCACCTTCCGACCTCGGACAGAGGAGACGCTGCCCGACCACCACGAAGCGCGAGGCGCGGAGGCCGGGGAGGGGAACGCCCTCCGCAAACTGGTATCCTGGCACCCGTCCGATCGGGTTCACGTGGCCCACCTCTCCTCTCGCGTGGGGCTGGAGGCCCTCCGGGGCGCCGGGTTGAGCGTGGAGGCGACGCCGATGCACCTCCTCCTGGATATGACGGCCGACCTGGGAAGCCACGGAAAGGTGAACCCACCCCTGCGGCCCCCGGCCGATCGGGAGGCCCTGTGGAAGGCCTTTGCGGAGGGACAGGTCGATGTGCTGGCCACCGACCACGCCCCCCACACCCGCGAGGAGAAGGGGGAGACGTTCGACAACGCCCCGCCCGGCGCCCCGAACGTGGAGACGGTCTATCCCCTGATGTTCGGCCTCGTCCAGCGGGGCGACCTCTCCCTGGACGTCCTCGTCCGTGCGCTGTGCCGTCGACCTGCCGCCCTCTTTGGGCTCCGGGGGAAGGGCTCCCTGGAGGTGGGGATGGATGCCGACATCGCCGTCTTTGACCCGCGGGAAAGGAGCCGGATCCGGTCGCGAGACCTCCATTCGAAGGCGGGGTGGACCCCCTTCGAGGGCTGGGAGGCGATCTTCCCCACGGCCACCTTCCTGCGCGGAACGCTCGTCGCCGAGGCACGGGAGCTGGAGGAAGACCGACAGGGCCGGTGGATTCCCCTCGCGGCATCCACTGCGTAGGGCCCTTTGGCGCCGCGCGCCAATGATACCTGCTCGCCAAGCTTTTTTAAGCGAGCCTGTCGAATAGGCGCCGCGATGGTCTTTCTCGAGATCGCCACCTTCCTCCTGGAACTCGTCGCCACCGGGGGGTACCTCGCGATCTTCGTGGTGATGGTCATCGAGGGGGTCATCACCCCGATCCCCAGTGCCGCCATCCTCCCCTTTGCCGGCCTCCTGGCGCGGGAGAGGACCTTCTTCCTCCCGTTCGTCATCCTCGTGGCCGCCGCCGGGGCGACGGTCGGTTCCCTGGGGGCCTACGCCATCGGCCGGTTCCTCGGCCGTCCGTTCCTGGTGAAGTACGGCCGCCTCTTCCGGTTCGAGGCGCGGCACCTGGGCCACGTAGACGGTTGGTTCCAGCGGTGGGGAAGCTGGGCGGTCTTCTTGGCGAACTCCTTCACCGGCTTCCGCTCCGTCATTTCCTTCCCGGCAGGCATCACCCGCATGGCCCTCCGGGTCTTCATCCCGTTCACCTTCTTCGGGGCCCTTATCTGGTCCGCAATTCTCGTCACCGCCGGCTTCTACCTGGGCCAGGCCGCGTTCGCCTTTGCGGAGAGTCTGGAGAACTTCGACCTCCTCGTCCTGGCGACGGTCGCCGTGATCATCGCGGCATACTTGGGCTACCGATGGTGGCGCCGGAACCGTCGGCCGGTCGGGGAAGCCCAGTCGCCCTAGGCGACCTGGTAGTAGAATTCCCCCGCTGCTTTCTGGAGTCGATCCAGCTTGGAGTCCGGGTTGTTGATCCGAGGTCGCTGCGTGTCGCGATCCCGACGGAAGGACACGTCCACCGCCCGGAGGAAGCGGTTCATGCCGTCACGCATCGAGTAGGGACCCGTTCCTCGCCCCGTCCGGCCGGGCTCCCCCGTGAACACCATGAGGGAGTCCGCCACCATGTCGATGAAGTAGACGTCGTGGTCCACGATGAGCGCCGTCTTCCCCGCGTTTTCCATCGCCCGCCGGATCCCCCGGGCCGCCTCCATCCGCTGATTGCTGTCCAGGTAGGCCGAGGGCTCGTCCAGAAGGTAGATGTCCGCGTCCGCCCCCAGGGCGAGGGCGATAGCCACCCGCTGCTGCTCCCCGCCGGCGAGGGAAGCCACCTCCTTCTCGTAGATCGGATCCAACTCAAGGGGGCTGGCCACCTCCGTTCGGAAGTAGCTGCTCTCCACCTGCTTGCCGATGCGGCCGAGGAGGAGTTCCCGCACACTCCCCTCGTAGGCGAGCTGGATGTATTGGGGTTTGTAGGAGACCCTGCCTTCCCCCTCCACCCCTCCCGTCTTCGGACGGAGTTCCCCTGCCAACACCCGGATGAAGGTGGTCTTGCCCGTGGCGTTGGGTCCCAGCACACCCACCACCTCCCCCTTGCGGACGACGCCTCCTTCGGTCTCCAGGAAGAAGCCGTCCAGCTCCACTTCGAGCGGCGAGAAGGTCAGGAGCGTCTCGGCTTTCCACTCCGGCCTCGGGGCGCGGGCCTCGAAACGGATCTCGCGTCTCCGGATCCGGACGTTCTCCGCGGGCAGGTACCCCTCCAGATAGACGTTGATGGCGCTCCGGACGGGCCGGGGTTGGGCCACGATGCCGTAGGTCCCCTTTTCCCCATAGAGGAGGTAGACGGTCTCCGCCAGGAAGTCCAAGATGGCCAGGTCGTGCTCTACGACGACAACGGACCTCCGGCGGGAGAGGTCGTGGATGACCCGCGCTACCTTGAGGCGTTGATGGATGTCCAGGTAGGAGGAGGGTTCGTCGAAGAAGTAGGCGTCCGCGTCCTTCAGGAGGGTCGCGGCGATGGCGGTCCGTTGAAGCTCCCCCCCGGAGAGGGTCTTCAGGGGGCTGTCCAGGAAGCCTCCGAGCTCCATATCCTGGACGACGGCGTCGAGCTCGCCGCGCTCGTCGACGCCTTCCAGCAAGGTCCCCACCTCCTCCTTCTGGACGAGTGGGAGGCGGTCCACGTACTGGGGCTTCAACGCGGTTCGTCGGGTCCCTTCCGCGAGGGGTCGCAGGTAGTTCTGCATCTCCGTCCCGGCGTACGCCTCGAGGGCCCGGTCCCAGTCCGCCTTCTCCTCATACCCTCCCAGGTTCGGGACAAGCTGTCCCGCCAGGATGTTAATCACCGTGGTCTTGCCGATGCCGTTGGGTCCGAGGAGGCCGATCACGTGCCCCTCCTTCGGGACGGGGAGTCGGAACAGACGGAACTGGTTCCGCCCGTATCGGTGGACCATCTCCTCCCCCAGCTCGTCGGGGAGATTCACGATGCGAATGGCATCGAATGGACACTTGGTGATGCAGATCCCGCAGGCAATGCAGGTCTCCTCCGAGATGACAGCCCGGCCTGTCTCCTCGCTGAGCCAGATGACCTCCGTGCCCGTCCGCATCGGCGGGCAGTAAGCCATGCACTCGAGGTTGCACCGGTCCGGGTGGCATTTGTCGTCGAAGACCACGGCGACCTTCACGGCCATTTCATGGGGTCGCGGCGTATTTAATGCTCAGGCGGCCCGTTCGTCGGGCTTCTACACTCTTATAGGCAGAGCGAGATTCATCGGCCGATCGCCATGATTCCAGGACTTCCCGGTGGGCGCGTGGACCCCCGCCAGGCCAAGAAGATGATGCGACAGCTGGGCTACAAGGAGTGGGAAGGGGTGGAGGAGGTCATCATCCGCACGGCGGATCGGGAAGTCGTCATCCGCAACCCGGGGGTCGCTGAGATGGACGCGCAAGGCCAGCATATGTTTATGGTCACCGGGAAGGCGGAGGAGGCGGTCCCGGGTGGCGGTCCTGCCATCCCGGACGAGGACGTTCAACTCGTGGCGGAACGGACCGGCGTCACCCCGGAGGAAGCCCGCCAGGCCCTCATCGAGGCTGATGGGGAGCCCGCCGAGGCCATCATCAAGCTGATGCAGCGTTGAACCGGCGGCGCAAACTTAATAATCCCTGGCCCGGCTTCCAGCATTGCTAGGCTTGGGCGGGGGGCTCGGCGTCCCCTTGTACACCGAAACCGTCGATATGCGGGGCCGACAGCTGGGCGAGGCGTAGCCGGCCGGTTTCCAGCCCGGACGGCCGACGCTGAAATCCTGTCCCGCGGGACCGGGGCTGGTTGGGAAACGGGCCGGAGGGCCGGGGACCCGACCTTAGCCGTGGGAACCGGGTCAGGCACGGAAGTGAGCAGCCTAACCGCGGGCTGCCGGTGCTCGTGGGGGTGCGGGATGGAGAAGGCCCCCGGGGGCCTGGATCCCGACGGCGCGTCGACCCCAGTGGCCTAGCTTCCCGCTTCCGTCCTTCCGGCGGCGGCTCAGAAGGGTATTTCCCGGCCCCCCTAACCGCGGCCGAGGAGAGTGGCGGCGTTCTTTCCTGCGGCCTGAGGACCCACACCCTCACCAAGATCCAAGTGGACTTCTTTAGCAGAACAAATGTGGTCCCCGAGGGGAGCATCGACTGCAACAACCCCGCCGCTCCTGTCCAGGCCGCGGTCGGGCTGATCTTCACCGGCGTGGTCCCGATTCGCAGAGATTGACGCGTCCGGATGCCGGGTCGAGGTTTTCTAGCCCGACTTTTCCGACAAACGGGTCTGCTTCGTCTCCATGACCAGCCCGGAGACGCCGAATCGCTCGAGAACCAGCCGGATCAGGGCCTCCTCCTGCCTCTCGTTCCGGCGGGCCTTTACCTGATAGGCCGGCTCGCTCAGGGGGAGCCGAATTCCGACTTTCAACAGCTCCTTCCTCGCTTCCGCCCGTTCGTCCTCCTCCACCATGAAGGCGTCGTACCCGCTGGGGAAGCCGGCCTCCCGGACCTCTCGGAAGAAGATCGGACGGCGGAAGAGGCGCTGCAGAATCGCGATGGCGAGTCGGACCGCCTTCCGCTCGTCGCCCTCGATGTCCCGCGCGATGCTCCCGAGCATCTCGTACAAGTTCCGCTCACGCCCACCCGCCAGGCCGTAGACCTTGGCCGGAGGGATCTCGCGCTCCCGCACGTAGCCGAGGTCGGAGAGGGCCCGGAGGTAGCCGGTGATGAGGAGGCGATGGAGCTTATATCCGTCGTCCTCCAGCCGGCGGGCCAGGCCGCTGATGGAGGTCTCCTCCCTTTTGAGATAAGAAAGAATGAGCTCCTTGAGGTTGCGCTCCGGAACGAACACCGGCTCCCCCGCCCGCTGGTAACAGACCTGGTACGATTAAAGCTTGTGGCGGGCTCTCACTTTCGGGGACCTCCCTCCAACCGTCCTTTATAGCCCCCTAAGATGAGTCTCGAGGTGAGTGATTGGAGAGCGCGACCGATCGACGAGGGGCCACCATCTCGGTCGCCGTAAGGAGGGTTTGTCCCACCTGCGGCCTCGCGTTGGTCCCGGAAGGAGGATGTTTCCATTGCCGCGGATGCGGCTACTCGCTATGCGCATGACGAAAGGCGGCTCGGAGGAGGCCAGTAGTTCCAGTGGAAATCGGGTCCGAAGGGTGGAGAGCCCCACACGAAGCGATGGCCCGTTTCTTAAATAGCCCATGGTCACAACGACGCGACGGGGGAACCGTCACCTGCTGAGTTATTCGACCGAGGAGCTAGTAGCGCGCTGGGAAGAATTCCTCGACGAGGCCGACCTCAGCGGGCGGATCACCAAGCTCGCGGATGCCTATCCGGAGGAGCGAAGCCTGGAGGTCGACTACGGCGCCATCGACCGGTTCGACTCGGACCTGGCAATCTACCTCCTCGACCACCCTCAGAATGCCGTGTACTCCGTGGAACAGGCGATCCGCAGCTTTGTTCCGCCCACCGAGGAAGCCGAAATCCGGTTTCGGGTTCGAGGCGTCCCCCGGGACCTCCGAGTCGAGGTCCGCGACCTTCGAGCGAAGCATCTGGGAAAGCTGGTCTCCGTCGAAGGGCTCGTTCGGAAGGCGACCGAGGTCCGCCCCCGTCTGGTCGAGGCGGTCTTCCAGTGTCTGCGTTGCGGGGCGGTGATCAAGGAGGCCCAGGAGGGTCTAGACTTTCGCGAGCCATTGGAGTGTTACGAGGACCAAGGGGGTTGTAGCCGCACTACGGGTGCGACGAAATTCAAGCTCCTCGATGAGGGTTCCCGCTACATCGACACCCAGAAGATCGAGATTCAGGAGGCGCCGGAGGACCTCCGCGGGGGAGAAGCTCCACAACGTCTGGCCGGCTACCTGGAGGAGGACCTCGTCGGGCTCGCCAACCCGGGGGACCGCATCGTGTTCAACGGGGTTTTGCGAGGCTCCCAGCGCGGTCGATTCCGCTCCAAATCCACGCTCTTCGACATCTTCCTCGACGTCGTCGGGCTGGAGTTGGAGGAGGTCGAGTACGAGGAAATCGAGATTACGCCGGAGGACGAGGAGCGAATCCTGGAGGAGGCCGCGAGCGGCGACGTCATCCGCAAGATCGTGGGATCGATTGCCCCCTCCATCTATGGGTTGAATGTGGAGAAGGAGGCCCTGGCCCTCCAGCTTTTCGGAGGCGTGGCCAAGGAGCTTCCCGACGGCCGACGCATCCGTGGAGACAGCCACGTATTGCTCGTGGGGGACCCCGGGTGCCTCATCGGTGATGAACGGATTACCCTTGGAAACGGGACCACCGCCAAACTCGAGGATCTCGGAACCCATCATCTTCAGCCGATCTCGGAAAGGCTGCGACTCGGGACCGGAGGCTATCGGAGCGGCTTGGCAACACGCTTCCATCGATATGAAAAGCAACCCATCTTGGAAGTTGTCACAGAATCGGGGAAGTGCATCAAGGGCACCTACAACCATCCGCTTCTTGTCTGGATTCCGCAAGAGCGTCGGGGCGAGTGGAGACGCTTGGACGCATTGCGCATCGGAGACCGCGTGAGGGTGACACCGAGCATCAGGTGCACTAAGCGGGCCCTCGTTCGGACGGGATGGAAGAAGCCGGAGTACTACCACAAATCATGGCGCGTGCGAGTCCCCGAATTCTTTGATGAGAAGCTCGCGGCCATCCTAGGCTACGTTCTGGGAGATGGCTGGATCCAGGACCGAAGAGTAGGCTTCCAAATCGCGACCGAAGAGCTGGAACTCGAACCCTTGCTCGTCGGCTTGATTGAGGAAGTCTTCGGCGTAACCCCGAACCGACAGAAGCCCCGGCATCACACCATTGCCTATCAAGTGGACCGCACACCGATCGCTCGATGGCTTCAGGATCTTCGGGTGAAGCGAATTCCGGACTCCATCCTCAGATCCCGGAACTCGGTGGTAAGCTCCTTCCTCCGTTGGCTCTTCGAAGCGGACGGCTCCTGCTTCGCTAACGGACGCGGCCGGACAGCCATCACCTTGAGATCGGCCGAAATCGAGTTGCTTCGTGACGTCCAGGTTCTCCTCCTGAGATGGGGCGTTCATAGCCGAGTTCTCTGGGGGCCTGCGCCCAGACCTCACCGTTCCTCCCGAGGGGACCTGATCCGCGGCGGTCCAAGTGGCTCCTTGGTAATCCGCCAGGCCAACTCACTGATCACGTTCGCGGAGAAAATCGGCTTCGCCAGTGAAAAGAAAGGGAAGAGACTGGAGGACGTGGTTAGGGAGGCCGAGGGTCGCAGTCGTCGCTGGCACCGCCATCTGACGGAACGCATTGTGTCAATCCGCACCGTGGGAGTGGAGACGGTGTACGATGTCGAGGTTCCGGGTCCAGAGCGGTTCATCGCTAACGGCATCATCAGCCACAACACGGCCAAGTCAGAACTGTTGACCTACATCGTGAGGCTTTCACCGCGGGGAATCTACACATCAGGCAAGGCAGCGACGCCAGCCGGCTTGGTCGCGGCGGCCGTGCGAGATGAGTTTGGAGAGGGGCGCTGGACACTGGAGGCCGGGGCGTTGGTCCTCGCCGATCGGGGCCTCGTGGCCATCGACGAGATCGAGAAGATGAACGACCAGGATCGATCGAGCATCCACAACGCAATGGAACAACAGACAGTCCACATCGCCAAAGCGGGAATCACAGCTACGTTGCAGACTCGAACCTCGATTCTTGCGGCAGCGAATCCGACTTTGGGACGCTTTGACTCAGGGAAGTACATCTCGGAGCAAATTCAGCTCCCGCCTACCCTCCTCTCGCGGTTCGACACCATCTTCCCCATCCTGGACAAGCCGCAGGCGCAGGTCGACCGCGCGATGGCGGAGCACATCCTCCGAGGGCACCTCGCAGGAGAAAAAATGCGTCAGGCGGAGTCCCATCGACTCGACGCACACCCGGAGGAGGTGGACGAGGCGTTCCTTCCCTACTTCGAGCCCAGTTTCCTGCGGAAATACATCGCCTACGCCAAGCGCGTCTATCCCGTTCTCACGCCCGAGGCGATGCAGGTCATCCAGGACAAGTACCTCGAGATTCGGAAGCAAGGGGAGGACGAGACGGGCACGGTCCCGATCACGCCTCGACAGCTGGAGGCCTTCATCCGACTCGCCGAGGCCAGCGCCCGTGCCCGTCTCAGCCCCAACGTGGAGGCGGAGGATGCAGAGCGGTCCGTGCGCATTGCCGAGTACTGGCTGGAGCGCGTGACGGGCATCGAGGGTGGATTCGACATCGACATCGTGGCCACGGGGCTCAGCCAGTCCCAGCGGGCCCAGATTATCGCCTTGCGGGAGATCATCGGGGAATTGGCCGAGCGCGACGGGGCGGCGGAGTTGAAGGACATCCTGGAGGCGGCGGAGGAACGGGGCGTACCGCCCAACCGCGTGGAGGCATGGCTCAAGCGTTGGAGTCAGGAGGGGGAGGTCTACTCCCCCGCCCCCAACAAGTGGCGCCTCGTGAGCCGGTTCTGACTCGGATACCTATAAATCGGGCCACACGAGTTTCCATGCCTTGATCCGACTCAAGGTCCACAATCGGGGTAAGGAGGTGCTGGTCGCCGCCTGTGATGCGGACGTCCTGGGACAGACCTTGCGCGAGGGGGAGCTCCGACTGGAGGTGAGGCCGGAGTTCTACGATGACGTGGCCGCAGACCGGGAACAGCTCCTCCGCCACCTGCGACTCGCCACGATCGGGAACTTCGTGGGCGAGGAGACCGTCGCCGCCGCCCTGGAGGGGGGGTTTGTCGAAGAGGCGGGCATCATTCGCATCGACGGCGTACCCCACGCCCAGATGGTCGTTCTATGAGGAGCTTCTGCGTCGAGTGCGGGACCGAGGGTCCCGTGCACGGGGGTCTCTGTGCGAACTGCTTGCCGCAGAAGCGCTCCCTCGTGGACCTCCCGTCGGTCCTTGAACTCGAGCGATGCGTCCACTGCGGTCGTTTTCACGTTCCCCGCGGATGGGCCGAGACCGAACTGGAGGACGCCCTTCGGCAGACCGTGGCGAAGGCCGCCGCGGTTTCACGGGACGTCCGGGATCACCAGGTTCTCCTCCACATGGACCTCCGCCACTCGGATGAGGTGGGGCTCCGCCTGTCTCACCGCCTGGTGCTCCCGGAGCTGGTGGCGGAGCAGGTGAGCGAGGCGCGCGTCCGTCTAAAGCGGACGACCTGTCCGGACTGCGCAAGGCAACACGGCCAGTACTACGAAGCCATCCTTCAGGTCCGTGCCTTCGATCGCCCCGTGGCGGAGGAGGAAATGGAGACTATACGGGGTTTTGTCGAGGAAAGGATGCGCGGGGAGCCCAGGCTCTTCGTCGCCAAGGAGGAGACAATGCACGGTGGGCTCGACATCTACCTCAGTAGCAACAGGGCCGCCAAGGCCCTGGCCCAGCGCATCAAGGCCCATCTGGGGGGGAAGGTCTCCTCCTCCCCCAAGCTCCATGGCAGGCGCGGAGGGCACGATGTCTATCGAGTCACCTACGCGGTTCGCCTGCCCGCCGAGGCGGCTTAAATAGCGCTGGGTCGTTCGTTCGAGGGTGAAAATCGAGGTGGCTTGCCCCACCCTGGATGCCTTCCTCGATGGGGGGATCGAGAGCGGGTGCATCACCCTCCTCTTCGGGGAGGCGGGGAGCGGGAAGACGAATCTCTGTCTGCAGCTGGCCCGCAACGTTGCACAGGCGGGCCGCAAGGTCGCCTTCATCGACACAGAGGGGGTCTCCCTCGAGCGCTTACGGCAAATCTGCGGGGACGACTTCGAGCGCGTCGTCCCGGAGGTCCTATTCACCGCCGTCCACACCATGGCGGAGCAGGAGAATGCGGTCAGCAGGGCCGCGAAGCTCGCAGAAACCACCCCTGAGATCGGCCTCGTGGTCCTGGACAGCGCCACGACCCACTATCGGTTGCGGGGGGGCGACGCGGCTCGGGAGAAGGAGCGGCATTCCCTCGCACGACAGATTACGGCCCTGATGGCCGCGGCCCGCCGCCGGGACATCCCCATCCTCGTGACGTCCCAGGTGTACACCAAGCTCGATACGGGGGAATACACCCCCCTCGGGGGACACATGATGAGCCATAACGCGAAGGACATCCTCCGGTTGGAGAAGGTTGCCCCGCAGTGGCGTCTGGCGGTCATCATGAAGCACCGCCACTTGGAGGAAGGGGCCAGCGTCAAGTTCCGGTTGACGGATCGTGGCTTGGAGTCCTGATGTTCACCACTTCCGGCCTAGCATGAACGCCACCGCGGCCGACAGGTTGGCGTGAAGCCGCCCCGGGAGCTGCTTGAGAACGCCCTCCGCCGCTGCCTGCATTTCCTGGCCCACGGCACGGGCGGCATCCACCGCCTCGTATTTCTCGAAGAGCTCCATGACCCAGGCCACCTCCGCCGACGTCACCTTCTCGCGCGGGGCGTCGAGGATACGAAACAGTTCCCTGGCCTCGTCCGACGTGGCGGCTCCTGCCGTGTGGACCACCAGGAGGGAACGCTTGCCTTCACGGATGTCCGATCCCGGCTCCCCTCGGCCCTTGCTCACGGTGAGATCGAGAACGTCGTCTGCAATCTGGAACACGGGGCCGATTTGGTCCCCGAGGGAGGCGAGGGCGTCTATCACGTCGGACCCGGCATCCGCGATCTCGGCTCCACCGATGAGGGGGGCCGCGAGATACCTCCCCGTCTTTGCCCGGACAATCTCGAGATAATCGTCCACCGTCAGTCCGCGATTCTGCCGGGCTTCGAGGTCCAGGGCCTGGCCCTCCCCCGTCCTCTTCACGGTTCGAGAGACGACGTCCACGAGCCGAAGGACCTTGGACGCGGGCACCCCGCGCTCCCTGGAGGCGTGAACGAGATCGTAGGTCTGGGCGAACATGTAGTCGCCGATATTGATCGCGTGTTCGACGCCGTATCGGACCCAAACCGTGTCCCGACCACGGCGGAGCCGGTCCCCGTCTTCGATGTCGTCATGCACGAGCATGAAGTTGTGGAGCATCTCGGACGCGAGGGCGAAGGGCATGGCCCGGTCCGGATCGCCACCGAGGCTCTCGCACGTCAACAGGCAGAGCACGGGCCGGAGGCGCTTGCCCCGCCGCTTCCGTTCCGGGACGTCGAGACCCAGCGCGTACCGGACCCCCTCGTGGAGGGGGGGAATCCCCTCCACGGGAGGGAGCCAGGCCTGCAGCTCGTCATCGACAACGGCCGATTTTTCATGGAGATACGCCTCAAACGCCGGCTGGTCCACCGGCTACCCCTCCCGGAGGCCGAGGGAAGCCGCCCACTCCCGCGTTGGGCCGGTGAAAATCGTGCGCGTCTCCGCCAGCTCGGCCAGACTGCCGCACCCGGTCAAGAGGTGAACCGCCTTGATCTCCGCGACCACCTCCTCGAGGGCCCGCACCACGGCTTCCGCCGACTCGTTGGCGGCCCGAAGCATCTGGGAGGCCATGCCCCCCGCCTGGCCACCGAGGGCAAGGGCTCGGGCCACGTCCAGGCCGTTCCGGAGACCCCCCGTGGCGATAAGGGGGAGGCCCACATTGGCCAGGAGGAGAGAGATGGGCGAGGGGATGCCCCATTCCCAGAAGGTCTGACCAAGTCGCTCCTTCTGTCGCATGCCCTCCTTCTTGGCCCGGTAGTACTCCACGGCGGAGAAGCTCGTGCCCCCGAGGCCTCCGATATCGATGCCCTGCACCCCCGCCTCCTTGAGGCGTAGGGCGACGTCCCGCGAGATGCCGGCGCCGGTCTCCTTCCCCAGGACCGGGACCTCGGCGGCGATGACGCCGAGGGCCTTCAAGACCCCCCGAGACCGCTGATCCCCTTCCGGCTGCACAATCTCCTGGGTGTAGTTCATGTGAATCGCCAGGATGTCCCCTTGGACCATCTCCAACGCGCGCTTCGCATCCTCGACCCCCAGGGCGTCCTTCCCAGCCTGCGGCACGAGCTGCGGGGCCCCGATGTTGGCAATCACCAGGGGGATGTCGTATTCCCTCAACACGGTCCAGGAATCCTCCGGGGCCTGACCCTGGAGGACTTGGCGTTGACTCCCGACTCCCATGGCGACGCCCACCTCGGCGGCGCCGTGGGCCAGATTAGCGTTGATCTGGACGGCGTCCTTGAATCCCCCGGTCATGGAGGAAATGACGATGGGGGCGGCGAGGGGCTTGCCGAAGAGATCAGTTCGAAGGTCCACTTCGTCTAGGTCCACTTCAGGAATTGCGTTGTGCAGGAACTGCACGTCGTCCCAGTAGTTGTGCCGAGGCCGGACCTCCCTATCGAGGACGATGTCCACGTGCTCCCGCTTTCGCTCCGTCATCAGGACCACCGGACCTCCGTGGCCGGGACGCGTTGCCCTTCGAGGATGGCCTGCACCCGACCCGGGACGAGGCCACTCACCAGGAGGCAGCGCGACCCGTCTCGGGCGATGTCCAGCATGCACTGGACCTTGGCGCGCATTCCCCCCGTCACATCCTCCGCGGGTTCTCTCCAGGCAAGGTCGGGCACCTCCCTACGGATCACCTCCAGGACGTCCCCCCCGGGACCGACGATTCCCTCCACGTCCGCGACGAAAAGGGCCAGATTCGGTCGCAGGGCGCGAGCGAGGTGAACCATCAGGTCGTCTCCGGAGCAGATGGCGGCCCCCTGCACCGCGTCCAGGGCGACGTCGCCGAAAGTCACCGGGACAAGGCCCGCCTCGAGGGCTTCTCGGAAGGGATCCACCGAGAGCGACTCGAGCTCACCTCCCCGCATCCGAACCAGGGGAGCGGGGGGGACGGACACAGCAGGCACACCGGAGGCATGGAGGGCGTCCAGAACCTGACCATTCAGGTCGCGCATCCGTCGCTGGACTTCGGCGAATCCCATGAGGCCGTCGTCCCCGCGGAGACCGCGGTGGAGGCCGTATGCGAGGGCCAGAGGATGTCCGAAACTCCCTCCTCCGTGGACCAAGCAGAGGTCCCCTTGGAAAGGGGATAGCTCGGCGGCCAGGGCCTCCAAGACCTTCCGGCGGACGCGGGGCAAGGAGCCCTTGATGGTGAGAGCGCTGCCCCCCAGCTTGATGAGATTCATGGCCCGAACCTCGCAACGGACCGGGAGGCTATTTAACGCTTCGGCGGACGCATTCTGAGGTAATTCGGAGTCTGATTATCATTCTCGATTCTCAGAATAGAAACGGTGTCCTTATGAAGGGGGAGCACGCGAACATGGAACATGGTGAGTATTCGAAGGGTTATGCGTGCCCTCGCGGCGACCATCGTGATCGGATCCATCCTCACGGTTGTCCTCTCCTTCTACATGGCTTCGCAGACGGGGTACGAGTATGCCCCTCTCGTTTCCTTCCGCACCTACAACGGCATCTTAGTGGGCAGCGCCCTGGTCCTCATTGGGACCCTCACGGCGGGCCTGCTGACGATGCTGCGGGTCGACACCCAAGCCCGTTCCGTCCTCCTGGGCGTGGAGACCAAGCTGAGACGCGAGGTCGAATGGCCCGTGTCCACCCGAGACGCGGAACGCCTGGCCCGCGAATTTGTGACCCAGGGCCCGGAGAGCGCGGCGACGGTGGCTATCAGCGAGGACCTGAAGGTCCACGACCAACTCACTCTATTCCGCACAGGCCTGCGGACCCTCCTAGCCGCGCCATTGGGCCTCCTGGCGGCCATCTTCGGGATCTCGGCCTGGGCGCTCCCAGCTGAGGTGTTCCTCCAGAACCTCCCGCTCGTGAACACCACCCTCCTGTTGTTTGTGAGCTACGGACTCGTCGTGGCCGTGGCGGCCGTCGTGGCGGTCATCGCCGTGATGCTCTCGACACGGGCCGTCGCGAGCGAGTAGGAGGGAGAGGCGACCCGCTGCGCGGTCGACGCCAGACCGCCAACGGTTTTATAGCGACGAGGCCTAGAAACGCCCATGGTTCGAAAGCCCGCCTCGATGTATCGGCAGGCCAAGGGGCAGCCTTACACCCGGCGGGAGTACATGGGAGGGGTTCCCAGTTCCCGCATTGCCCAGTACGACATGGGGAACCCCCAGGGCGAGTTCCCCCTCAAGATCCGACTCGTGGCGGAGGAGGCATGTCAGATTCGCCACACCGCCTTCGAGGCCGCTCGCGTTACCGCAAACCGGTTCATCTCCCGGCGAGCCGGCCAACAATACCATCTGCGAATCCAGCCCTACCCCCACATTGTCCTGCGAGAGAACAAGATTGCCGTGGGCGCCGGCGCCGACCGCATCTCGGATGGAATGCGAGGGGCCTTCGGGACCCCCGTGGGGACGGCGGCCCGGGTGCGAACGGGTCAGACCCTCCTCTTCATTCGCACGACTCCCTCCCATATGAAGCGGGCGAAGCAAGCGCTACGAAAGGCGGGGTACAAGCTTCCGACGCCCACACGCATCATCGTGGAAACCTCGTGAGTTCGGCAGACCGGAGGGGGGCGGCTCTGGACTTGGAGCCGGCCTTCCGGGCGATTCGTGACCGGGGCTGCAAGACCGTCGGCATCCAATTCCCGGATGGGCTGCGCCTCCGCGCCCTCGAGACGGCGGAAGATCTGGAACGGGAGACGGGGGTCACGGCCATGGTCTCGGCCCAGCCCACCTTCGGGGCGTGCGACGTCCCACAGATGCCAGTGGACCTGATTGTCCAGATCGGACACGCTCCCATGCCGTACCTGAACCTGAAAAAGGTCGTCTTTGTGGAGGCACCCATGGCGTTCCCGCCCCTCGACTTCTTGGATGCGACACTACCCCTTCTGGGACGGCGTGTGGGGCTGTTGACCAACATCCAACACCAGCCGTGGTTTTCGAAAGTCGTCGCGTACTTGGAGGAGCAAGGAAAGAAGGTCCTGGTAGGCGGCGCGGACGGGCGAACGGCCTACGAAGGACAGCTCCTGGGCTGCGATGTCCATCCCGCGCGGGAGGTGGAGGGACGGGTGGACTCCTTCCTCTACGTGGGCACGGGAGACTTCCACGCCCTCGGCGTCGCCCTCGCCACCACCACGCCGGTGATCGTGGCCGACCCGTTCACGGAAGAGGTACGGAACCTGGCAGAGTTGAAGGACCGCGTCCTCCGGGTCCGACACGCCGCCATCGCGCTGGCGCAGGAGGCGGCCACGTTTGGGATCATCGTCTCGCGGAAGGTCGGCCAGTACCGGATGGCCCTCGCTCGGAAGATCAAAGACCTCCTCGCCTCCCGTGGACGCAAAGGTCATCTCCTCCTGATGGACACCGTGAGCCCGGAACTCCTGCAGGGGCACAAGGTGGACGCCTTCGTCAACACGGCCTGTCCCCGCATCGCCATCGACGACGCGACGCGGTACGAGAAGCCCGTCCTGACCTTTCCCGAATTGGAAGTGGCCTTGGGCCTAAAGCCCTGGGACCCGTATCCCCTCGATGAAATCACGGCCCAGCAGGCCCTCGGCTAGCCGTGGGCCACCTTTAAGCGCGAGGGGCTCGATTCCTGGGGGCCATGGACGCTGCCGTCGTCCTGCTGAGCGGGGGTCTCGACTCGAGCACCACCCTGGCCATTGCCCAGACGGAGGGGTTCCGCGCTCACGCCCTAACGTTCGCGTACCGGCAACGCCACGAGCGGGAGGTGCAGGCCGCGCGGGAGGTCGCACGGGCCCTCGGAGTGGACGACCACCGCGTTTTGAACCTCGACCTCCGGGAGCTCGGGGGATCGGCCCTAACAGACGAGAGTGTGGAAGTCCCGATGGCCCGCGAGCTGGACGAGATCTCAGACGGCATCCCGGAGACTTACGTCCCCGCGCGAAACACAATCTTTCTCAGCTACGCCCTTGCATGGGCGGAGGTGATCGACGCCGGTACGATCTTCATCGGGGCCACGGCTCTCGACTTTAGTGGTTATCCGGATTGCCGACCGGAATTCTTTCAGGCTTTCGAAGAGGCCGCCCGGCTTGGGACAAGGCGGGGGGTTGACGGCCGGCCCGTGCAGATTCGTCATCCGCTCATGGCCCTCACGAAAGGGGCAATCGTTCAAAGGGCGGTCGAGCTGGGCGTTCCCCTCGCCCGGACGTGGAGTTGCTACCTGGGCGAGGCAGAGGCGTGCGGCCTCTGTGACGCGTGTCAGCTCCGCTTGAAGGGATTCCAGGAGGCGGGCGTCCTAGATCCCCTCCCCTACCGGAGATACCCCGACTGGTACCCGCAACCTCCGGGACCTCCCCCTTGAAATCGAATCTAGGTTCCCCGCAGGTGAAAGAGCCGCAAGGGACGGGTTCCGATCGAAATCGTCGAGAGAGTCTACTCCGCCAAGGGGAAGAGTCCCGATTCCCGCGAAGGTTGATATCCCGGCTTGAATTGAAACGGTGCGTGCGGTACAAGGTGTTCGAGCATACCGCCGACACGGGCATCACGGCCTACGGCGCGAGCGCGGATGAAATCTTCGAGAACGCGGCCTACGGCATGTTCGACCTCATGACCGACGTCGACCGCGTGCGCCCCGTCGGGGAGGTGCAGGTGGAAGCGGAGGCACACGACCTCGGTTCTCTCATGGTGGACTGGTTGAGCGAGCTCCTCTTCATCCACGAGGCGGAGAACGTCTTCCTCGCCGAGTTTGACGTGGCCATCGAGGGATTTCGGCTCTCGGCCAAGGCCCGGGGCGAGGGGGTGGATCCGGGGCGGCACCGTCTCCAGACCCAGGTCAAGGCGGTCACCTACCACATGCTGGAGGTCGACCCGAAGGAGGGATATGCCAACGTCGTCTTCGATATCTAGCCGGCCGCGGCTTGGGGACGAGGTTACATGAAGGCGACCGCCACGGCGCACCCCATCCAAGGACTGATCAAGTACCACGGCCTTGCGGACCCCGTTCTCCGACTTCCCTTCCATGATTCCATTTCGGTGTGTACGGCCCCTCTCGTCACCCGAACCACGGTCGAGTTTGGGGACTACGGCGCCGACACGCTGACCTTGGACGGGGTCTCCTCCACCGCCCGGGAGCTCGAGCGAGGGATCGCCGTCTTGGAAGCGGTCCGAAACCGGGCTGCCATCTCCGACCATGCGCGGGTCGTCTCGACAAACAGCTTCCCGGCGGGGGTTGGGTTGGGGGCCTCGGCGTCGGGATTCGCCGCCCTTGCGGTGGCCGCGGCGCGGGCGGCGGATTTAGACCTGACGCCCCAGCAATTGTCGGTGTTCGCACGTCGGGGAGCGGGTTCGGCCACACGCGCGGTGACGGGGGCCTTCTCCAAGTGGAGGACCGGTTCGACCGACGAGGAATCGTACGCCGAGCAGCTCGCCTCCGAGGACCTCCAGATGGGCATCCTCGTCGCCCTCGTTCCCGCATATCGAGACACGGAGGCCGCCCATCGAGAGGTCGTGAACTCCCCCTTCTTCATGGCCCGCGTCGCCGAGGTGCCCCGCATGCTCGCCGAAATGGAGCTTGCGATCGGGAACGAGGAGGTGGGACGGATCGGCGAACTCGCGGAACGGGACACCCTCCTGCTTCACGGGATTACCATGACGGGCCCGCAGGAGATGGTTCTCTGGACGCCGGAGACCCTCAGCGTCATCATGGCCGTCCGTCGGATGCGCGAGGAGGAGGTCCCTGCGTTCTTCTCCATCGACACCGGGGCCACGGTCTACGTGAACACCTTCCCGGAGGACGTCGACGAGGTAGAGGTGCGAATCCAGGAACTGGGCATCGAAACCCTCCGCTGCCGCGTCGGGGGGGCCGCGCAGACGGTTGAAGATCACCTCTTCTGACGCGTGGACAACCTTAAGCCCCGGCAACGAACTCCCACCCCGGGAATGCTGTGCCGCTCTGGTCCGATGCGCTGAAACAGGGGTTCCGCCTCGTCCCGAAGGCGCCTCTCCTCCTTCTCGTCCCGCTGGCCTTTGATCTGGGAATGTTGGCCTTGGTGGCGACTCCGGCAATCGTCTCGCCGCAGTTCACCCTCCCTGTGGCCCTGCCTTCCGTCGCTCAGGTGTGGGGGCCGGGGGGCGGGGCGCTTCCCTTCTATCCCCTGTACATGCTGGGGACCTCGGGGGACCTGGCCACGGCCCTCCTCCTCCTGGTCCTCGTCGTCCAGTCCTATCTGACGGCCGGCTACGTGGGTCGCCTCGAGATGGCCCGGCGGGTGGGGAGGGGGGAGGGCTTTTTCGCGTCGGCCAACCGCGCGTTCCCTCGGGTCCTCGCCTTCCTGGCCATCACCACCTTCCTCCTCCTGGCCGCGAGTCCGTTCCTGCTGGGCGGCCTCGGGCAGGGGCCCGCGGCGTTCTTCGTCTTTGCGGCCGTCCTCGGCCTTCTGTACTTCCTCTTCCTGACCCCGTTCGTCGTCGTGGTCGACAACGCCCCCCTGGCCCTGGCCCTCCGCATGAGCATCGAGTTGGCCGCCCGTCGGTTTCCGGAGGTCATCCCCTACTGCCTCGGCTATGCCACCCTCACCCTCCTCGCGTCCATCGCCTTCTTCCTCGTTGGATGGGGTCTCGTGGGCCTCCTCCTCTTCCCGGTCCTCTACAGTCTCCTAGGGACCGCCATGGTGGGGTCCACGCTCTACCTCTACGCCGGCCTCCGGCCCGTGGAACCGGTCCCGGCCGCGACCCCCGGCCCGAAGGCGGTGGAGGAGGCGGCGCCCGCCTAGGTGAAGGGGTATAAGCGTCCGGCAGTTAGGGCGGCTTGTGAAGGTCGTCCTCCTGGGACCCCCTGGGGTGGGGAAGGGGACACAGGCGCGCCGGCTCTCAGAGATCCTCGGCGTGCCCCGCATCATCACCGGAGACATGCTCCGGAGGCACGTGGCCTCCGACACCTCCCTCGGGCGGAAGGCTCGCGGGTTCATGGAGCGAGGGGAACTGGTCCACGATGACCTCATCATCGCGATGATCCGCGAGCGGCTGGAAGACGAGGACGCACGAGAGGGGTTCATCATCGATGGCTTCCCGCGTACCGTCGCCCAGGCGGAGGCCTTCGAGGCCCACGTGACCCCGGATGTCGTCGTCGCCCTGGAGGCGGCGGAGGGGGAGCTGATCGAGCGGTTGAGCGGGAGACGTGTCTGTCGGGAGTGCCAGGCCGTCTACCACCTGGTCCACGACCCGCCGAGGCGGTCGGGCGTCTGTGACCGCTGCGGGGGAGAACTCGTCCATCGCGAGGACGACACGGAAGAGGTAATCCGGGAGCGGCTCCGCGCCTACCGACGCGAGACGGAACCCCTCGTCCACCGCTATGCGGCGAAGGGGTTGCTTGCGCGGGTCCGCAGCGAGGGGGGCATCGGGGAGGTGACCCGCAAGCTGCAGGCGGTCCTCCATGACCGACGTCTGGCTTAGGACGGCGCCACCACCGGATTCTTATGAACCTCCCGCGTTGCATGGGCGGGGGCCGATGGGGTAGCTTGGACATCCCAAGGGCCTGCGAAGCCCTAAACCCGGGTTCAAATCCCGGTCGGCCCGTCCTTCCCCTGGAGGGGGAACAGCACGGCGGCGGCGGAGGGCGGTTCGGGGATTGCCTGCTTCCCCCGCCTGCTTCCCCCGCCTGCTTCCCTTTGCAGGGGGCGGCGGCTGAGCATCACGTTGAACCACGGCGGCTTCGCAATTGGCCGCCGGTCATCTCTGTTGGGGGCGGGGCCCGATGGCCCCGCCCTTTCACCCTATTAGGGGCGCCTCTCGCCGCTTGCCCGGGGCCCCGGCGGGGCCCGGCCTGGGCCCTAGCAGCACAGTAGCTAAGCAGACTTTCCAAAGAGCTTGCCGTCTCCCTACTGTCTGCATCCCTGCCGGGGTGCCCTGCCAACGCCTAGTCCAGAAACTCCAGACGGGTCTTGTCGTGGTAGTCGACCTCGACCGGGACGCCAAAGATGTGGGAGATGTTCTGGAAGGGGTGCCGGCCCCCAATGCTCACGAGCCCAAAGTCCTCGTTCTGCACGCTATCCTGGACCTCACGGTATCGATCCATGCCGAGAATCAGTCGACGGGCGCCCCCCCGAGCCCGAATCGCCCGCTCGAGAAAGTCGAGGAGGCGTTCCCCCTCCCGTTGGGTCAGGGCCTCTTCTCCGGACATGGTCACCCGAGCCACTCGTCCTCGGGGGCGTGTCGGGGCGGCTGGCCGCATTGGGGGCACCCGAACTCGCCCGTCTCCTCCTTCCGGTCGAACGGTCCCTCGTAGCTGCAGAATTCGCAGAGCCCGCCGAACGCCTTCCTGGCGTCTCCCACGGAGGGAAAACGGCCTCCCCCGCTATAAGAGGCCGGCCCAGAGCCCGACGATAATCATCGGAACAAGAATATATATGCGGGAGGGGCAGTTCGAGGCGCGTATGCATTTCCGGGCCGGGAAGCTGTACGGGATGCCGGTCATCTCCGCCGACGCCTGGCAAGTGGGACGGGTCCACATCGCCTTGGTCGGGGACGACTGGAACGTCGCGGCCCTCGAGATGAAACCGGAGCGGGGGTTCACCAAGGCCCTCGGGCTCCGGACCCGGAAGGAGCGGGAAGCGGCCCTGCTCGACCCCAACGCCGTCGCGTCCGTGGGCAACTTTGTCCTCCTCAAGACCCCGGTGAAGAAGCTGGGGGACTTCCTCATCCGACCGGACAAGCCACCCATGGCCCTTCCCTGGGTCCTCTGGATGCCCGTGATCTCCCAGGACGGGCAGAACCTCGGCATCGTGGAGGATGCGTACATCGACACGAACCTCTGGAGAGTGGACAGCCTGACCTTCCTCCTCGATCGGAAACCATACCAGAGGCTGGGGACGCTGAATCCGGTGAAGCGCAAGCGGCGTCTGGACGTTCCCACGAGCCTGGCCATCCTTGGAGACGTGATCCTCCTGAAGGTCCGGACGGCCGAGCTGAAACGCCTCATGACCAAGGGGGCGGTGGATGAGTACGCCGGGGTGGGAACCCCCGAAGGGGCCTGAGATCGAGGGAAACGCCCCCTAGCCGAGGCCCAGCTGCGCGATTTTCTCGGGCAGGTAGACATCCGTGACGTAATCCAGGCCATACTTGGCCAGGGCTTGCTGCTCCGCCTTTTTCCCGACCTCCAACATCAATTCCACCTCGTCCCGCCAGAAGCGGTCGCCGAAGCGGGGGTCACTCTGGATGTCCCGGAGGGCCTTGGCATCCTGCGGGGTCAAGTCGGCCGCCGGAAGGTCGTAGTTGAGGATATCCGAAGCCGTGATGCCCAAGAACGAGGCCGTGGGCGTGGCGAGGTACTCCGAGATGTGGGCGGTCTTGATGGCCCCGTACGCGATCGAGGCAAAGATCCGGAAGGACCACGGATCCCCGTCGACGAAGGTCAAGACGTCCAGACCGAGCTCCTCGTTGAGCCGCTTGAGGAACCGCCTCGTGGCGCGGGCGGGTTGTCCCTTGATGTGGACCAAGAGAGCTCGCATGTCCTCATCGAACCGATTTTCGACCAGCCGGTCAAACATCCCCCCGGTCTCGATCGCCAGGGCGAAATCGGCGTCGCAATCGATGAGCTTCAACTTCTCGGCCTCCACGTTGTGTGGGATGCCGTACCCGGAATCCCCCACGTCGTCACGGCAGTTGAACCGCTTCGGCTCGCCCCGCCGGTTCAACTCCTCCACGGTGAGGTTTCCCATCACTCGCGCGCCGTCCTCCTCCGGGCGCAGGCGGAAGTCCTCTCGAAGGCTTCCGGTAAGAATCTCCAAGTCCTCCGCCAGGAGGTTGCTCTCATCCTGCGTCGAGAACCCGGCGTATTCCCAGCCCTCGGAGATGTAGTAGAGTTCCCGAAGGGTGGAGGACTTCCCCTCTTGGATCATGTCTCGGATGAAGTCGAGGACGTAGAGCGTCCGGAGGAGCATCTTGGCTCCCTTGAGTGTCTTGGCCGACCGCGTCCCCTTGGCCTTCCCATAGGTCCAGACTCCCGTTCGGGCGTTGAGACGGATGTTGGACTTCGTCCGGAGGGGAATGGACATCTCCGGGATGCGTCCGTGTTCTAGGTGCTCGTAGACCTTCTCCGCCAACCCACGGAGCGACCGTACGACGGCGCGCTGGCGTGCCCTCTGCGACTGGCTAGCCACTCTCTGCCACCTCCTCGGCGAGGGGGTCACCAGGTAGGTCGTCTCCCTCCGATAGCGTCGCCTCCAGGTCCCAATCCCCGGGGAGGGGTTCCGCACCCACCACCTGGGTCGTGGGGACGCCGCTCACGAAGAGGTCCCCCTCCTCGTATCCCCTCCGGCCCAAGCCCACGAGTTCGAAGGCGATGACGACCTTCTCGGTGGGGGGGATCCAGGGGAGCTTCCAGCTTGCCTTCCCGTCCGCGCGCAGTTGCGTGGGGGCAGGCTGCACGGTGGCCTCGTCCAGGGCGTCCAAGGGCAACACCGCGTGGAGGGCGAGTCGCTTGCGGGCGCTTGTGTAATTGTACACCTGAACGCGTACACGGTGCCGCCCGTCCTCGAAAACGACACGCTCGTCAATCCAGATGACGTTCATGATCTTGGCGATGGTGCGCGTGATGTCGGGCGGAGGGCGGCCCGTGATCTTGGCGCTCTTCTCTGCCATGAGGGGCAGAACACTTCGGACGATCTCGAACTTCTCGCTCGTCTTGGCCCGACGCGCCTTCTTGTTCATGTGGGAACGGAGCCGTCGCCCGCTCTCCTGAAGCGCCCGTACAATCTCCGCCACGATCTCAGGGATGGGGGAGATGGCCTCCTTGGCCTCCGAGGTAAAGGGGACCCGGGTCGCGCACACGTGGACGAGGATGATGGCGGGCCCGTACGGCATGCCCCGACCCCCTCGCTGCTCCAGACCGTACCGCCGCCAGTCCACGGACTCGATGGCCTGGGCGGTGGCGCAGGCGCCCTGTTGGTAGAGCAGAGGTGCTCGGTTCGCGTAGCGGAGGATCTCCACGGGCCGATCACCTGGCAGCTCGCCCCCGTAAACAATCCCGACTTCCGCCTGGAAGGGGTGACCGCCATAGACGGCCGGCGGCCGGGTGACGGGGGGGGCATAGAATTCGGGACGTAGCGATCCCACCACGTTCCGGAGTCCCGTTCGGATGAGTCGTTGGCCGATCGGAGAGAGACAGTCGGTGGGGGGCGCCATGATCTTCACGCGGCGGAAGGCCACATGGATACGTTTCGCCCTGGACAGGTTGAGATTCTTCGGGTGGGACTCGGGGGGGACCTCCGCCTCGCGGCAGATCTCCTTGGCAACACGGGAGCTGATTCGGCTGAAGTCGGACTGGAGGAAGGCGGTCAAGCGCCGGTGGGAACTCTCCTTGGCCATCTGCAGGAGGGTGCCCAGCTCTACGCCGTAGGGGTGCGGCTTCACCTCCACCGGAGGACGGGGTAGCTCGGAGGAGACGCGGTCGAAGGTTCGGCGCGCGCCGTCCGGCGGCTGGAAGACGATGCGTGCATAGGGGTTGACGATGGCGGTCGCGCGAAGGTACTCCATGACGGACTGTCTCCCGTTGATGAAACGGCCGCGGAGGTGCGTCTCGACACGGGTCCCGTGCTCCCGATCCCAGACTTGGAAGTCTCGCTTCAAGACCTGTGGGCGATTCCGTTTTGTGTCGATGAGAAGCTCGATCTGGTAGGCCACGTCGTCTTGGGCGGTCTTCGAGCGGACCACCGCGGGTTTCCCGGTGGTAATCTGTCCGTACAGGATGGCCCCTGAGATGCCCAGGCCTTGCTGGCCCCTCGTTTGCGACCACGTGTGGAATCGGGAGCCGTAGAGAAGCCTACCGAACACCTTGGGCACCTGACGCTTTACGATACCAGGCCCGTTGTCCTCCACTACCAGATGATACTCGTCCCTGTCCACCCGGTCGATCTGGACGAGGAGATCTGGCAGGACTCCGTACTCCTGACAAGCGTCTAGGGCATTGTCCACACCCTCCTTGACCGAGGTCAGGAGGGCCTTGGTGGCCGAATCGAATCCCAGGATGTGCTTGTTTCGCTCGAAGAACTCCGAGACGGAAATCTCCCTTTGCTTGGCAGCTAACCGCTCGGCAAAGGACTGGCGGGGCATCCCATCCCTTCCGTCGGCCGGCGTACCCGAGCCCCCCTCTTAAGGGTTTGGAGATGATGTCACGCCTCCCTGTCGGCACGTCGGGAGCTATAAGCGCGAAGGGGGGAGTTCGGTGAAAGTGGCCGACGCACGTGGACCACCCAGCGGGGACCGTTTAATAGGGGCGAGAGCTGAACAGACGCCCGGTTGGTCTCATGAAGCTCGCAGTCGTCGCGTTGGGCGGGAACGCCATCGCGCCTCCCACCGGCCCGTTGACGTGGGCCAGTCAGCTTGATGTGGCGCGCAGGCTGACTCCTCCGCTCCTCGCGCTTCGCGAGCGGGACTACCGGCTGATCGTGACACACGGCAATGGCCCTCAAGTTGGCGCCCTCCTCTCCCAGAGCGAAATCGCCGCGGGGGAGGTGGCCCCCAGCCCCCTCGATGTGCTGGTGGCCCAGACCCAGGCGCAGATCGGGTATGCCATCCAGATCGCGCTCCTCGAAGCTCTCGAGGACCCCGGGAGTGCGCCCGTGGCCCTCGTCACGTTGGTGGCCGTGGACCCGACCGATCCCGAGTTTCACACGCCCTCCAAACCCATTGGCCCCCTCGTTTCGGAGTCGCGCGCCCGGGAGCTCGAGCGGTTGGGGGCGACGATGGCCGAGGACCCCCGAGGCGGGTTTCGGCGTCTGGTTCCGTCCCCGTGGCCCCTTGAGGTCGTGGGCGTCTCGCACATTCGTGAAATCCTGGAGGGAGGCGCGCCCGTGGTCATCGCAGGAGGTGGCGGTGGCGTGCCGGTAGTTCGGGAGCGAGGGAGAGTGCGAGGCGTCGAAGCGGTCGTGGACAAGGACCTGACGAGCAGCCTCCTTGCGCGGGAGCTGGGGGCGGAGCTCCTACTTCTCCTGACCGACGTGCCCCACGTCTCGTTGGACTTCGGGACGGAGCGCGAGAGGGCGCTCGGACAGCTGACCGCTAGGGAGGCGGAACGACACCTCCTCGCAGGGCAGTTCCCCCCGGGCAGTATGGGGCCGAAGATTCGCGGGGCGGTAGACTTCCTGGACGGGGGAGGGAGCCTGGCAATCATCGTCGACCGGGACGGCGCCATCCCGGCCCTCGAGGGAGGGGCCGGCACCCGCATCGTTCCGGGGACCCCCTCGGACTGACCAAGGCGTTCTCTCGGCGAACAGCCCCTCGACGGGCGATAACGATTTGCTGGTCCCTTCGCTTGGTGGGATGGTGCCTTCGACCGAGGCGCGCATTCAGGAAATCGAAGAGGAGATTCGGCGGACGCCCTACAACAAGGCGACGCAGAAGCACCTGGGAGTTCTTCGGGCGAAGCTCGCGAAACTTCGTGAGGAGGCCGCGCGCCCGAAGGGGCCGCGCCAGGACGGGACGGGGGTTCGGAAGGCCGGGGACGGCACGGTGGCGCTCACGGGGTACCCGAGCGTGGGCAAGAGCACTCTCCTCAACGTGATCACCGAGGCCTCGAGTCAGGTCGGGGAGTACGATTTCACGACCCTTCGGGCGGTTCCTGGGATGCTCGCCCACCGGGGGGCCAGGATTCAGCTCCTCGACCTGCCTGGCCTCGCGGAGGGGGCCGCACGGGGACGGGGTCGAGGTCGGGAGGTCCTCTCGCAAGCTCGGATCGCCGACCTGCTTCTCCTCATGGTCGACGTCGAACGCGCGGATCCGGACCCGCTTCTGCGAGAGCTTTACGATGGAGGTCTCCGCCTCAACGAGGCGCCGCCGCGGGTCTCCGTCCATAGGACGGACCGGGGCGGACTCACGGTGGCCTTCTCGGTCCTGCAGACCCATCTCGACGAAGAAACGGTCCGGGCAGTCGCGCGCGAGTGGGGCCTCCTCAACGGCGAAATTGTGCTGCAAGAGGACCTGGATCTGGAGCGGCTCGTGGATTGCTTTGCGGCCAATCGGGTCTACGTCCCCGCGATCCTCGTCCTGAACAAGATCGATCTGATCACGGGGAAGGCCCTTGAGCGCCTCCGCCAAGACCTGAAAGGGTGGACCGTGGTCCCCATCTCGGCCAAGGAAGAGGACGGCATCGGCGCCCTCATCGAGACCGTATATGAGCGGCTCTCCTTCATCCGGGTGTACCTGAGGCCGCGCGGTCAGAAAGACGCTTCAGAGGCGCCGGTCATCCTCCGGGCCGGGGCCACGGTCGAGGAAGTCTGTCGGCTCCTGCACGGGAAATTCGTCGAGCGGTTCCGTCACGCGGAAGTGTCGGGTCCGAGCGCCCGTTTCCGGGGGCAACGCGTGGGGCTGAACCACACGCTCCAGGATGGGGATGTCCTGACCATCGCGACACGGCCGGGCTAGGTGGGAGGGTTTCTCTCCTCCACCAACGCCTCTGCTCGCCGCACGACGCGCTTCGCCTCCCTCAGGCTAAAGCTCGAGTTGCCCGCGATCATGGCGGCGTCGGCCTCTGCGAGCTTATTAGGACTGTCGATTCCCAAGGCCTTCAGGTCCTTCTCTCGGGCCTTCCCGATTCCGGAGATGGCGCCGAGGCCATGCTTCGCCCTCGCGCGAGGACGGCCCATGGGGACATACCGTCGCACCACCAGCAAAAGCGGGATCACGATGGCGGGAGCGATGAGGACGTAGGGCACGAGGTTCGCGCCCGGTGCAATCGTGAAGGGGAGGCGCGGGGAGAACCGTTCCGTGTCGCCGTCGGTGGGATCGAATTCGGCTATAATCACCGCGCTCTGCCCCCCTACGGTGACACGAATCTGGTCCCCCACGTTGTTGTTGTGGAGGTGGATGAGAACCGAGTAGTCGCCGCCGAAGCCTGCCGATCCCGCCGAAGCGGGCACCAAAGGATCGGAGATATCCACCACGTCTACTCGCACGAACATCCCAGGCATCCCAAAGGAGTCTACGATGTTGCCCTGGACGTAATAGCGATGGTCGGCGAAGTGGGTCGCGGCCGCGAACCCGGAAAAGGCCAGGAGGGCGAGGATCAGCAGGAGAAGGATCTTTCGCATCCCTACCACTGGATATGGTGCATGCGCGATAAGTCTTCCGCGAAGGGCGTAAGGTTCTCGGGAAGGTCGACGCCCGCAATCTGGTCGCGAAGGGCGAGGCCTTGCTCTTTCTTCTCCTTCCAAACCGAGGAGTTGAACTCGAGGAGGGAGGGTGTCAGTGCCACCCAATCGCTCCCCCCCTCCTCCCGGACAGCCGGGAGAGCCTCCCGGTGGACGGACCCGCCGTACATCTCTCGCCAGATGACGTCCGTGATGAAGGGGCAGATGGGCGCCAGCAGGCGGAGCAAATCCCGAAGGACCCTATGGAGGACATGGATGGCCGCCGGATCCCCCTCGTAGGCCCGATGCTTCACCATCTCCACGTAATGGGGGGCGAAGAGGTTCCAGAGGAAGTCCCGGACCCTGTTGGAGGGAACGAAGAAGTTAAAGTCCTCGAAGCCCGCCTGGGCATCGTCGACGAGCCGGTCAAGCTCGGCCAGGATCCATCGTTCTGTTGCGGGGAGCTCCCCCGCCTCTGTCTCTGGAAACGACGAGATGAAGCGCGCCACGTTCCAAAGTTTGGTGAGGAACTTCTTGGCCCCACCAATCTTGTCTTCCGAGACCCGGAAGTCCTCGCCTACATTCGTCTCGCTCGCGGCCCAGAACCGGAAGGCATCCACGCCGTGCTGGTCGAAGATGGGACCCGGCTCTACGACGTTGCCGAGACTGTCGTGCATGGCGCGGCCGAGCTTGTCCAACCCCATGCCGTGGATGAACACGTGCTCGAAGGGCTTCACTCCGAGAAAGCGATAGCTCTTCAGGAGCGTGTAGTACAGCCAGTTCCGGACAATGTCCCGCCCCTGGGGGCGAAGGGAGGCGGGAAAATGGGCCTTGAAGAAGGCGTCGTCTCGGTTGTACAGGGTGGCCACGAGGTTGCTGTTGCTGGAGTCCATCCAGGTGTCAAACACGCCCTCCTCGCCCCGGAATGCTGTGCCCGCACAGCGGGGGCAGGATTCGAAGGGGGCCGGGTCCTTCCATGGCCGGTAGTATGGCCCGGGAGGCGGGGCAAGGGCCTCTCCACAGCTCTCGCAATACCAGAGGGGAATCTCCGTGTGGTAATACCGCCGTCGGCCGACAGGCCAATCGATGGTGAGGGCATCGATCCAGTCCAGGAGAAGCTGCCGATGGCGGCTCGGATGGAACTCCATCTCTCCCACGAGCTCGCGGAGCTCCGGGAGAACGTCCAGCTGTCGCATATACCAGTCCTCGGTCTGGACGAACTCGATGGCGTCGCCGGATCGGCCGCAAACCGGAGTCTTGTGGGCGATCTCTTCCACCTTCTCAACGACCCCGGCCTTCTCCAAATCGGAGGTGACGGACCGGCGAGCTTCGGCCACGGTCAGGCCCTCGTAAGGCCCCGCATCCGCGGTCATCCGCCCCTCCTCGTCGATGGCCGCCACGGGGTTCAGTGCGAGTTCCCGAAAGAGCCGGATATCGGTCGTGTCTCCGTAGGAGCAGATCATCGCGGCCCCGGTCCCGAACACCGGATCGGCCGCCGGGTGGGGATAGACCTGGACCTCCTTCCCGGTGGGAGGCACGAGGAGGGTCGCCCCCTGCAGGTCGGTGTATCGCTCGTCATCGGGATGAACGATGACCGCGTCGCAAGCGAAGAGGAGCTCCGGGCGGGTGGTCGCGACGGTCACCCCGGGGCCATTTTTCCCCTGGAAGGCGACGTGTACGAGTCTTGACGGTCGGGTTTCGTACTCGATGTCCGCTTCCGCGATGGGAGTCCGGTCGCCGGGGCAGTAGAACGTGGGCCGGAGGTCGCGGTAGAAGTAACCCCGCTCGAAGAGCTGGAGGAAGATGCCCTGGGACATCGCCCGGTACTCCGGGGAATCGGTCTCGTAGTAGTGGTCCTCGAAGTCGGCGGAGAAACCGATGCGGTGGGCGGTCTTGAGGTACACCTGAGATTGCCGGTCCACCTCCTTTCGACACACCTCGATGAATTCCTGGCGGTCCCACTCGTAGAGAGGTTTGTCGTACTTTCGCTCCACCGTGCGTTCGATGTTGATGCCGTTCCGGTCCAGGCCGAAGGGGAAGAGGACCTCGTACCCCCGCATCCGCAGGCTCCGGGCGATCATGTCAATCAGGGAATAGGCCGCAACGGCCCCGATGTGCCAACTCATGCCCGAGGGGTAGGGCGGCGGCGTATCGATGGTGAAGATTGGCTTTCCGCTGCCCGGGTCAAAACGGTAGAGGTCCGGCTCCCAGGCTTGAAGGAGTTTCTCCTCCATCGCGGGTTCCCAGCGCTTACCCTTGAGCGTAGGTTCAGCCATGATGCGGCTGTTCCATTCCCTCTTTTGATAAAAGGCCTGCGCGGTGGATGCCGCACCTGAGAGGGGGCAATGAGGTTCCCAAAGGCGGGCGGAGCAAGCTATGTACCCCGCCGCCATCAAGAGGACATGGCCCTTCGTCCCTCCTTCCGGGAGGAGCAGGTCGCCATCATCCAGGCCTTCCTCCGGCATCATTGGGAGGAGAGCGGCCGCGATGGGGTCGTCCTTGGCATGAGCGGTGGCCTCGACTCGTCCGTCACGGCCGGCCTGTTGGCGGATGCCATCGGGCCC
Organism: Methanobacteriota archaeon; assembly: GCA_030594205.1. Lineage (GTDB taxonomy): Archaea > Thermoplasmatota > Thermoplasmata > RBG-16-68-12 > JAJISG01 > JAJISK01. The sequence goes on along the minus strand of JAUVFR010000001.1, from coordinate 247,330 downwards.
GACAGAGTCCTGGGCCTCGCCCTGCCACTAACGGCCGGGCACTCCCCGGATGTTCGGGACGCGGAGGCATGGGCAAAGCATCTCGGCATTCGCTTCCGAACGGTCGAGATCGGACCGATGGTTGATGCCCTCGTGGAATCCCTCGCGATTCCGCAGGAGGACCGAATCGGCCGCGGTAACGTGCACGCCCGTGTTCGGATGATCGCCCTGTATCAGGCCGCCCACGCGGAGAACCGACTCGTCATTGGGACGAGCAACAAATCCGAGTACCTTAGCGGGTACTTCACCCTGTTCGGCGACGCGGGTTGCGACTTCGCTCCCCTCGGCGACCTGTATAAGACACAGGTCCGCGGTATGGCGCGCCAATTGGGACTTCCTGAACGGATTCTCGAAAAGGTCCCGTCGGCGGGCCTGTGGGAGGGGCAGACCGACGAGGGGGAACTAGGGATTTCGTATGAGGACCTGGATCGCGCCCTCCTGGGTCTCGAACTGGAGATGCCGTCGGAGGAGATCGTATCCCGAACGGGGCTTCCGGAGGAAACGGTCGAGCGGGTTAGCGAGATGGTGCGACGATCCATCCACAAGCGGAAAATGCCCCTCATCCCGAAGGTTGGGATTCGTACCCTGGGACTCGACTGGCGCGAGTGAGGGCGAAAAAGACTGGCGCGAGTGAGGGCGAAAAAGGGGTGCCGTTCCCCCTCCAAAAGAGGTGTCCGGCGGCCGCCGAAACAAAGCCTTTTGTAGACGAGGGTGATGTCGTCGGTCCAAGGGGGCGGACCGTTGGGGGAGCCGCCTTCTCAGGGGAGTCCTTGATGGAAGGGAACATCTTCCAACCGTATCTTCACGCGGAATCCATCTTCCGAGAGAATCGGGACGTCCTCCGCCCCTCGTACATTCCCGACAGCCTGCCGCACCGGGAGCGGCAGATCAACCAGCTTGCCTCGGTGCTGGCGACGGCCCTCCGGGGTGCGGCGCCGTCCAACGTGATGATCTTCGGGAAGACGGGGACGGGGAAGACAGCCGTTGTGAAGTACGTTGGCCACGAATTCCGACGGGCCGACATCGAGGACCGGGTGGAGTACTTCTACATCAACTGCGAGATCGTGGACACACCCTACGGGGTATTCCAGAACGTCGGCAACCGATTCATTCAAGACTTTGACGAGCGCATCCCCTTCACCGGCCTGTCCACGGAGAGGGTGTACAACCTGCTCCGGCGTAAGATCGACGATGCCGCCCGGGTCGTGGTCATCGCCCTTGACGAGATTGACAAGTTGGTGTACAAGAGCGGAGACGATGTCCTGTATCACCTCACCAAGATCAACGACGACCTCCACCAGGCAAAGGTCAGCCTCATCGGGATATCGAACGACCTGAAGTTCACGGAATTCCTCGACCCGCGTGTGAAGAGCCGGCTCAGCGACGAGAAGATGGTCTTCCCACCCTACAACGCGAAGGAGCTCGGCGACATCCTCGAGCAGCGCGCCCAACTCGCCTTCGATCCCGGGGTCATCGAGGAGGGGGTCATACCCCTCATCGCGGCCTTGGCGGCCCAAGAGCACGGGGACGCCCGGCGGGCCCTTGACCTTCTCCGGGTGTCCGGGGAACTGGCGGACCGCAAGGGCCGGAACCACATCACCGAGGTCATGGTTCAGCGGGCGAAGAACAAGCTCGAGCTGGACCTCGTGATCGAGGCAGTGCGCTCCTTGCCCACCCACTCGAAACTCATCTTACTCGGCATCATCCTCCAACAGGAGGTCGGGATCGCGAAGCTGACGACGGGGGAGGTGTACGATACCTACTCCCAGCTGTGCAGGCGGGCGGGCTTGGGCCCGCTGACCCAGCGACGGGTGACGGACCTCATTTCGGAGCTCGACATGCTGGGCCTCATCAACGCGAAGGTGAAGTCCTTCGGCCGCGGCGGACGAACGAAGGAAATCCAATCCAGCGTGTCCGCACCGGACGTGAAGCGAATTCTCAATCGGGATGAGGTGTTGAGGGAACTCCGCAGCTATCGGCCCAAGGTCCAGACGACCCTCATTTAGCGGGCGTCTCTTCGTCGTCCTCCGGGGGACCCTCGTCCGCTTCCGGATGGGCGTTCTCCTCCTGCTCGTCTGGGTTGACAGCGCGCTTCTCGCGACGGGCCGCGAGGAGGGAAAAGCCCACGTCGAGGCCGATGGGGCCGGCGACGAGGAGGATGAGGGACACGGTGAGGGCCGACCAGCTGTTGGCGGGCGCCCGGGCATCGCCCCAGGCGAAGGGGCCGGCGAAGGTGAGTTTCAGGAGGCCGAACCAGGGGAGCTCCCCCCGTGACCGCCCGAGGATGAGATTCTGGAAAACGAGATCTCGGTCGTAACCCGGGGCGTTGTTGTCTCCCATGGTGACGTAGCCTTCGCACGAGGCGGGGCAATCCGTGAGGTTGAGATCGTTGAAGAAGTCGCTCATCCGAATCATCACGTCTGTATTAGGTCGGAAACCGACATTCATGAGGGTAACGGTGTCGCCCGAGACGAGGCCGAAGGGCGTGGCCGCACTCGAATCCCAATCGCGACCCCGCTCAAGGGACTCCAGCGTGGGGATGTCAAACCCGTTTGCTGTCTCGTTCCAGGCGAGGAAGACCAAGGCCCGATGGATGATCCATCGGCCCGGCGGCCCATCGGGATCCTGAAAGACGATCACATCCCCGAAGTCGCCGTAGTTCGAGGATCCCACGGTCCGACCCTGCACGTAAGTCGCGATGTCCTGCCGGCGGGGAGCGGTCTGCACGATGACAATGTCCCCGGTGTCCACGACCCCGAGGAAGCTCTCCGCATTGCTGTGCTGCATGCTGCCGCTCTCCACCACCACCATGGGGGGCCACGTACGGGCAAACACAAAGAGGGCCCCGAACACAATGGCGACCAGGAGAAAGGCGATGGCGAGATCTCGGAGGAAATTGACTAGGGAGCGTGGGAGACGGCGTGCCTCCTCCTGGGGCATCGGGCCGTTATAGCAGATACTGGCCACTTAAAGCTTGGTTACAGTCTGGCCCCTCGGCCTCCGACGAGACGTGCCCATAAGATGCCCCCCAGACTCGCCCCGTCCGTCGATTCTTGCTATCTTCTTCGATAATCCCGCGGGAATGATTAAATAAGCTGGCCAGCGCAAATAAGCCCCTATTGGGAGGAGCCTGAGTGCTGCAGCGGAGACCTCTGGACCATCGTGGTGTGTCAGAGGTCATTGGAACCATTCTCATCCTCCTCATCACGGTCATTCTCTTCTCGACAATCGTCCTCTGGGTCTTCACCCTCCCTGCCCCCCGAGCCCAGGGTAACGTCGGGATCGATGGGGGGCTGGAGGGGCGGTACGTGGCCGGAAGTTGGTCCGGGGCCTACGTCAACCTGACGCACCTTGGCGGGGACGACCTTCTTGATACGAACACCCGGATCTACCTCACGATCGACAACCTGACCCATACATTCCGCACGAATGGCAGCCACTTCGATGGCGTCAGCGTCAAGGCCTACGGCGTGAACGGACCGGATGTGCATTGGAACATCGGGGAGACGTGGAGCTACGCGAACGAAACCATCCCTCAGACCGGACGGATTTCCATCCTCATCGTGGACGTGGTCAGAGGGACCGTCGTCTGGGATCAGGTCCTTCTGGGAGAGGGCGGGGAGCGCATGCCTGTCTTCCTCGAGAAGTGGATGGACTCGGAGCCCTCGAGCCCGAGCCGCGATCCGGTCGGCGTGGACGATACGTTTGCAATCTACGTCCGCGTCGGCGACCCGGATGGGGATCTGAATCCGGCCTCAGTGTGGGGATACATCACCTTCGGATACGGAGCCCCCCTCGGCTACGTCCAGCTGCTGGACAACGGGGATCCCATCGTGGGAGACGCGTTGGCGGGAGACGGAGTTTTCAGTCGCGCCCTGAGCTTCGCCGCCCTGCAGAGTTGGGACGGGGGCATCATCATCCTCAACGCGACGGATATGGGCGGACGGGAGGCCCAGACGCGACTCATCTTCGAGGTCCTGGACCTCGGCGGCGGTGGTTCGCCCTTCAGGGGCCCCGAGGGCCTAGCCCTTGAGAACGACCTCCAGCTCTACGACATCTTCAACGCGACGGAATGGGACACCAACGGCTACGACGCCAACGGGACGCGAACCTTCCGAAAGGGGGAGACTGTCGTCATCGTGGTGGCGAGCCAGCAGCTGAAGAACGCGGACCTGCAGAACGACGTGTTCCTCTACTCCCCCTCCGGGCTTCCCCAGATGCCCGTCGTATACGGTCCGACGCCCTACAACGATCCGGTGACCAGGACGACGCTCCCGTCCAGCACACGGGCCTTCTCCTTCCTGGGCTTTGTGGGAGGCTTCTCCGTCTACGAGTTCCGCTTCAGCACGAACTCCAGCGCCTACGGGTGGGACGGCGTCCAGCTGGCGGCGGGACCCTACTCCGTGGCCATGGAGATCCGCACCAACAACGTCCCGTCTCCGAACAACCGCTTCGCCACGTCGGACAGCATCCTCGTGACGGAACAGAACGGCAGCGCCCCAGACTACCCGCGACTCGAGTTCTTCGCAGACGCGGCTCACACCCAGCCCACGAACACGTTCAACACGACGGACATCATGTACGTCAAGGTCACCGTCCTGGACACGGACGCCGGATTCACATTTGGCGACGTGGTCATCTCTGACTACGAGAGCGGAGTCCAGGTGTGGGCCACCCCCGGCAACGACCCCGTGAGCCCAGGCGCGGTCAACGACAGCCGTTCCTACTCCTTCAACGTCGACCTCTCGACCACGAACCTGGATCCCTGGCTGTTCGGCACCAACGCCTATGGCTTCCGCATCAAGCGGGTCGTCGACTTCAACGAGGAATACGCCCTCACCGGCCAGATCATCGTCCGTGGGGCCCGCTGGGATCTGGACGTGATTACGGCGCTGAACGAGTACACATTCCGGTGGTTCGGCGACGATGAGACCTGGTACGCGACCTTCTACGAGAACGACGGTGCCTGGAGTCGGACGGTCATGGAGTCCTTCCGCCAAGATTGTTTCCTTTGGTTCTGCAGCGGTCGCCCCCCCTTCGGTGGCGGGGACTTCCTGGACGTGGCCTTGGGTGACCTGGACGAGGACAGCGACCTCGACGCGGTCTATGGACTGGAGGTCGGGCGCGTTCTCTGGTACCGGAACACCGTCGGCGACGGGAGCCAATGGACCCGCTACGAGATCGACAACCTGGCGGACCGGGTCGAAGGCGTGGCCATCGGGCGCCTCGATCGGGACTCGGACAACGACATTGCGGCCGGGACCAGCTCCGGGGAGGTGTGGGTCTACACCAACGATGGAGAGTGGACCCCCAGCCTTATCGCTAGCCTGCCCACGGCAATCAACGTCGTCAAGATCGCGGACGTGTACCCAGCAGGGGGCGACGGATTCAACGACATCCTCGTGGGAACCGCGAACGGTGAGGTGCAAATCTTCCGGAACAACGGTTTCGGCATCTTCGGAACCCAACTCACCACGGACTATGACCTGGCGGTCGACATCCTGGTGGAGGGGAACGTCACTGGGAGTGTGGGCGATACCCGTGCCTCGGACGACACCTACGAGGCCATCGAGGAGGTCCTAGGGCCCGGCGAAGTCTGGGACTTCTATTTCCCCATCACCGAGATCCTCTCGCAGTACGACATCGTGTTCTCGGGGTCTTACCTCGACACCTGGAGCGACGACAGCGTCTACGAAATCCTCCAAGAGGAACTGTACGACCCGTTCTTTGGGACGGATCGCTATCTGATGAAGAACAGTTCGGGCGGCGCGCAGCCGGGTCATCAATACTATATCGGGAGCGTCCCGGCCCTGGGCCCGGACGACTTGGCCATCCTGGCCGTCGACAGCTTTATCAGCGAGGGAGGCGGCGTCGAGCCGTTCGAAATCGGTTACAAGACCGGCCCCGGCGGCGTCACCGTGCTGGGCACCATCACCGAGACTGAGGAGACGTTGAAGTTCTTCGACCTGGGCGGCGCCGGGTTCGGCGGGGGCGACCTCTACATCGTGATCCAGGATACAGACACGTCACTTCTGGACGAGAACACGGACGGCCTGGCCTCCCGGGTCTCCGTAGACCAAGTGGTGGTTCTTGTGGCGCGCCAGCAGGGTACGACAAGTCGCCTCGAACACCAATGGCGAAGTTTCACCGTTGGGGGCGGCGGGGACGCGTACAAGCTCTTCATCGAGGCCCATCACACCCTCAACACCGAATCCGACGACTTCGTCATCGAAGGTTCCCTTGCCGCGGCCGGACCTTGGTCCAGCCTGATTACCGTCACGAAGACGGCGGACAACGACGCCTACCAGACGGCGAATCTCCCCAAGGCCGTGGGGGGTCTGCCCCTCTACCTCCGAGTCAAGGACGCGAACCGTGACCCCAACGCCACCGACATCGACACCGTCTACGTGGATCACATGTTTGTGCGCCGCTACATCACCGACCCCGACGAAGAAATCATCAGCGTCGGATCGGCCGTCAACGACCTCGTGGTGGCCGACATGGACGGGGATGGGGACAACGACATCGTGGTTGGCGCCGGCAGCACAGTCCGCGTCTACTACGCGCCCGCTTGGGGTTCCATCAGCCTTGGGACCACGGGCACCGTGAACGGGGTGGATGTGGGGTACCTCGACGCCGACGGAACCTACGACATCGCGGCGGGAACCCAGGACAACCGGGTCTACTGGTGGGCCAATGACGGTACGTGGACCCGCTCACTGATTCATACGAACCAGGACGACGTGCGAAGCCTGCGTGTGGCCGACCTGGACGGGGATTACTGGGACGACATCGTCATCGCGACAGAGGACGGCTACATCCGCTGGTATCGCCACAACAAGGGCGTCGTCTGGAACGTCATCGTCATCGAGAATCTCGGCACGCGGATCTACGCCATCGACGTCGGGGACGTGGATCGCGGGGTCCTAATCGACCCGTCCCTCTAGATCGCACGAGTCTTCCGTTCGTGTTGCTTCGCCCTCACAGATCCAAAACGGTGACATCCCTCCGAACCGGGAAAGACACGTTGTGAATCGGAATCGCCCGGCCCCGGTCGAAGTTCTGCAGGGTCGTCTGCCCGGTCTGCAGCTCGGCGAACGGAACGCCCCGGTGGGTATGCCCGTGAACGACGAGTTCGGGACGATGCCGCAGGAGGACGCCTTCCATCCGCTTGGATCCCAACTGGTCCCAGTAGCTCTCCCCCTCCCCCACGAGCGTGCGGTAGGTGGGAGCGTAGTGGGTGAGGAGGATCCGAAACCCCTCCTCCTCCAGAAGCCCGTCCAGCGCTTGGAGCCTGCGAGTGTACTCCGACGCAATCTGTGGGAGGTTGGTTCGTTGCCACCACGTCGGTCGATCAAGGACGCCCGTGCTCCCCACCACGCGGATGGATCGGTCCGCGACCCGTAGCTCCTTCGCCTCTTCCGCCAAGAAGGTAATGGGGTAGGTCATCCGGTATTCGGCGTGGGAGTCAGACCATTCGTGATTGCCAAAGACCGCGATGATCGGAGCACCCAACGCCTCCTCGAAGACCTCCAAGACGCGGCCGTAGAGGTCGATGTCGTTCCGGTGCGTGATGTCCCCCGCCAAGAGAACGAGGTCGGCGACCGGGGCCTCGGCGAGGGAGGCCCTCAAGGCGTCCAAGTGTTCCTCGCCGTGGATGTCCCCCACGGCCACGATCCGCATGCGGATGCGTTAGCGGGCCGCCCTAGAAGGGCATTTCCCCCGGCCCCTCAGAAGGCCTGGGCAAAAGTCTCGCCGGTCTTCAGATCCACAATGGGGACCATCCCGGGTTTGGGGCTGATGTTGTGCATCCGCTGGAAGGCCGTCTGTCCCTGCCACGTCGAGGCATTGAGCAGGCGGATTCCGCGATACTCCCCAATCCCGAATCCATGGACGTGACCCGTGGCGAAGATGGAAGGGAGGGCGTCGATGATGAGGTGGTCGGTCCGCTCCGGGGCCAACGGTGTCTTCCCTCCGTAGGACGGGGCCAAGTGGCGCCGCTTGAGCATCTCCACCATGCCCGTCAAGGGCCGATCGTAGGTGACGGCCGGGATTCTCGTTACCAAGTCATCCATGCTCTTCCCGTGGTAACAGAGCACGTCCACACCGTGAAGGCGGAGGAGGGAGGGATTGCCCACGAACAGGACGCCGTCTGGGAAGGCTTGTTGAATCCCCTCGGGGAGGGCGGGCTGGGGTTCCGCGGGGCGGATGGCGTCGTGGTTGCCGGGGAGGATGATCACCTGCAACTCCTCCGGCAAGGCGCTGATCATAGCTCCGACCTCCTCATACTGGCGGTACACATCGTCCACAGCTAGGTCCTCGTCCTGCCGTGGATAGACCCCGATGCCATCGACGACGTCGCCGACCACGACCAGGTACTTGATGCGGCATGCCTCCTCGGTGCCGAGCCACTTGGCAAACCGTTCCCAGCGATCGCGAAGGAAAAGGCGGCTCCCGACGTGGAGGTCAGAAACGAAGGCGGCACAGAGAGCCTCGTCCGCCCCGGCGAAGGCGTGGGAAGGAGGAACGTCCGGGCGTACAATCTCCTCGGCGAGGAGGATATCGTCCTTCCAGGGACGGCCCACGATTCCCAGAACCTCGTCCGGGACGGGGGCGCCGTCGGCCCCAGGACCCTCGGCGGGGACGAGAACCTGACAGGAAGCCTCCTCATCCTCAATCAGGAGGAGGTAGTTCCCGGTCCGGGTCCGCTTGGCGGATTGGACGATGCCGATAACGCGCACCTCCCGGGCCATCTTGAGGGCACGGTCGATGGACACGGCCCCGACGAGTTCGCGTCTCGCCCGCAACAGGCGGGAGAGGACCTTGTAACGATGGTTGAAGTAGCGGGAGAAGTCCCGCATCTCTCCTGTGCACGTGGAATGACCTGTGATGTCCTGACGGACGACGATTTCGGACTCGTAGTCCTCACGTCGTGTTCCGAGCCGGTCCTTTCGGACACGGGCCGTGACGGGGGCCGACGCGGGAGTCACCTGGGGAGTCGGGGGGATGGGATTCAATGCCTGGACCTCATCCAGGGTGAGGACGAGAAGACGGGGATTCACCGCCTCGAGGATAGCGAGCAGGCTGTCCACGGGGTGTCTGCGCTCCGCGAGGTAATCCGCCAGCTCGGGATCCAGGAGGACCCCCGATTCCATGGCGAGTGAGAGAAGATCCTCCTGCATTCCGCCCCCGATGGGGGGGCGTGTAGATAAGGTTCGCGAACGGGCGACATTTTACCGCGCCGGCCGGATGGGGGGAATGTGTACGAGGCGACCGTCGAGACCCCTCGCCGCGCCACGGAGAGCGCGGAGAAGGCGCGTAGGGCCGTCCTCAACCTCTTTCCCGAGGCCCGTCTGGAAGAGGGAGATAGCCTCACGGGTCCGGCGGGTTCCCTCGATCGATTTGCCGAGCTCCTGCAGAAACAGCGCATTCGGGACTCCGCGCGCGAGGTGCTCCTGGGTGCCGTTCGGGGGCGTCATCTGGTCTTCCATCTCAACAAGCAGGCCGCCTTCGCCGGTCGCGTTTCCTTCTCGGCCCACGCCCCCCTGGGGGACATCCGCGTGACCGTGGTCTCCGACGACCTTCGGGGCCTAATCGAGGAGCTAGCCCCGACTACGGTCCGGAGAGGGAGATGAGAGGGGCGTTCCGCATCGTGAGCAAAGCAGGGCGCCATCTTGGTAATGGGCCTCGTGACCGCCGCACTGCGGGCAGATCACCGGAAACAGAAGCAGATCGCCCGCCGGGGTTCCCGGAACGGGCTGCGGCGGCGGGGCTAGCACCCTCTTTCCTCCGCCTCGCCGGAGCCAGCCGAAGAGGATCCCCCCCGTCCGTTTCGCGTAGTACGCGAAGAACCCGACCCCAAACGCCACGAGGACGAGGTAGAGGATGCCGACGAGGAACGACGCGCCCAAGTTGGTTTCTCCGCCGGCCACCGAGAACAGGATACCCAGGGAGTTCACGGAAAGGTGGAGGAGGATGGAAGCGAGGATCCCATGTCGCAAGAAGAGGTAGCCGAGGGCGAGGCCCGCGAGGAACGTATCCACGAACTTCCATGCGCCCCAAGCGGGGACGTGCAGGTACCCGAAGATAGCGGCGGATGCGAGCACGAGGACCCCTCCCAAGAAGATCGCAGCACGGGGAGAGCCTTCCCGCACCTGGCCGCCGAAGAGGTACTTGAGCGCCCCCGCCAGGTAGCGGGCGCGGCCCGGGTTGTGCCCGACCGTCCCATGGACCACGTGTGGAAGCCGGGTGACGAAGGCGGCCAGCGCCATAGGCAGTCCGATGAGGAGGAAGCGAGTCGCGATCTCCTCCCACACGGCGGCATTCACGGTGCTGTAGAGCACATACCACTCGGGGGCCTCGCTGAAGAAGGGCGGTGCCTCTGGCACGAAGCCGAAACCGAAGGGCAGGATAACCGAGAAGTACAGAAAGTCGAAGAGGAGGAGGGCCATGAAGACCTGGCCCACGGCCACGACCGCACTCCGGGAGCCCAGTTTGTTCTCGATTCGTTCAGGTGGGAGGCGCATGTCCCGGTACGTTCGCTTCCCGGTGAAGAGGACAAGGTAGAGGTAGATCCCGAGGATCACGGTCAGCAGGATCAAGAACCAGGCCAACAGGGTCGGCCCCCCGACCTCGACGACGTCCAAGAGCGTCGGATTCAAGGGGTTGATCCAGAAGAAGAAGGCCGTACAGGCTGTGCACGCACCGGCAACGATCCCCTCGACGATCCTCGGGCTGATCCACAGGAGGGCGCCCAGCATCGCGGCGAGGTAGACGAGAAACAGGATGACGGCGAAGACCCATGCCACCCCGAGGATGGTCCGGAGGGCCGAAGTCCGGGCGGGGAGAGGCACGCCTGCGGGCCAGCCACAGCTGGGGCAGAAGTTGCCTCCATAGGAGGTGCCGCATCGGGGGCAAACGACGGGTGCACCCTCCGACTCGGGAGAATCGGGGAGGCCACTCACGGGGAAAACCAGGTGGTCATCTGATAAAAAGGGGTACATCCAAGGATTCAGGGCTGAGAACAGGCGCGTTCAGGAGTGGTACACGCCGCTACGTGCCCCCGAAGAGAAGGCCCACTCCCTCGGCCGCGTCCTCCTCCTCCTTCCGGAGGATGGCACGCAGAGAGGCGGCCTGGTCCTCCCCCAACCGTTCCGCCGCTTCCTCTGCGAGGGACTCGAACCGCTCGATGACCCCGGGATCCCCTTGGATGAAGACCAGCGTGCCATCCTGATCAACGCCAAGCGCCCGCGCGTCCCGCAGCGTCACGCTCTGGCGACTGACGAGATCGTCCTCCAAGATCTCCCGACTCCGGGCGGAGGCCTCCTTCGGAAACAGGAACACAGCTTCCATTTCTCTGGGAGCTAGCCCGGGGTCTCCTAAAGCGTTTTCCCGCTGCCCGGAGCCTACCTGCGCGAGGACTCCTGCCTCCCCCGAGGGCAGCCCCTGATAACCACGAGGAAAGCTTTTTCCACCTCGGCTAGGCATTATTTGACGTCCCCATGTTCGACGAGAGGAGTCTCGGGGAGACCCAGATTCTGGCGGCCCTCATCGGCGTTTCGGAGATGGTGAGCAACCTCTCCGACCTGTCGGAGGTGCTACGGACGGTGGTGCGCATCTCCCCGCAGCTCGTGAGGGTGGACCGGTGCGCGGTCTTCCTCGACGATCCCCGGAATCAGGTGCTCGTCCCCGCTGAGGCCTACTGCCCCCGGGACGCCTTTGCCGCGGTCCTGATGGAGCGGCAGCTTAGCCACGCCGAGGTCCCCGGACTCGTGAACAAGGTCCTCACCCAGAAGCTCCCCTCCGTGGTTCGAGACCTACCCCAGGAAGATCTCCTGCCCCAGAAGGTCATCCGGGCCTGGCAGCTCAGGTCCATGCTCATCGTGCCCCTGGTGTACAATGCGAAGGCCCTGGGGATGATGACGCTGGACAGCACTACCTCCCGCCATTACTTCACGAGCAAGGAAATCAACGTCGTCAGTGGCATCGGGAACCAACTGGCCACCGCCGTCGAGAATGCGCGCCTCCAGGACGAATCCCACCGGGTCTTCCGCAAGCTGGAGGACCTCGCGGAGAACCTGGCCGACGCCGCGGTCAAGGTGGACGGCGAAATGCGCGTCCGTGGGCTGTCCCCCTCGAGTGCGAAGTTCCTCGGGTGGAAGGAGGCGCAGCTGCGAGGCAAGGCCTGGGCGCGCCTGCTCAAGCCCAAGGACAACCGCGGACGGTTGCTCGCGGAGATGGACTTCGTGGGCCAGAAGCCCCTCGTGAACGGGGAAATGTCAGAGGGACTGAAGGCGTTCTTCACAAAATCCAACGGGACCAAGGTGTACTGTCACATCCGCGCCCTGGCCCTTCGCGGGCGCGGGGAACAGCCTTCGCGGCTTTACTTCGTGTTCAAGAAAGCGGCTATCGGCAAGAAGGCGGCGGCGTCCAAGAAAAGGGCGGCCCATCCCAGGCAACCACCGTCCAAAGGCCGGAAGGAACGGGTCCAGGTCAAGGCCGCCGCGGCGCGTTCCTAGTCTGCGAGTCGCCAGGGCGGCCCTCGAGGCCTACTGCTTCCGTTCCTCGACGAGCTCGACCATCTCCCCGCGTTCCCGAAGCGACCGGAGCTCTTGGGCGTCGATGATCGGAACCCCGCGCAAGCTGATCTCCTCGCGTCGAGCCACAAACATAATGGGCTCCCTCTCCACCACCCTAGACAGGTTGGCCACGACCTCCGCCTTTTGGCGGAGCGTGCGTTCCTGCCTCTCCATCCCTGCGAGGAAGAGGATCGCCTCGTCCTTGGTGATGGCATCGAAGGGCGATCGCCTGGTGAGGAATACATCGTATCCCAGCTTGGTGAGGAGTCCACGAATCACCCCATGGAACTCCTTGGCGGGGGAGGCGCGGCCCGGGCTGCCCTCCTCCTCGTGGAAGCCGAAGGGATCTAGGGGAACGACGAGGGGCTCGTTAAGGAACTCCTCCAGCCGGGAGGCCGCTTCCACCGTGGCACTCATCCCCTCTATGTACATCTGAATCGTGCGTCGGGTGACGTGTGCGACCTCGGCCATCTGCCCCAGGGAGATGCCCATCTCCTCCCGGGCCCGACGGAGTACGTCGGAATTGAGCCGCACGTACAGCCCGCCGGGGGCCGAGAAGATGAAGGGCGGGACGCCCTCTTCCAAGAACTCCTGCAACGTCTTCGGGGAGGCAATGGGGATGCCGAAGCGTGAGTAGACGACACCCTCCTGGAGGGCCCCGCTGCTGCTCTTCAGTCCGACGAGAAGGGCGGCGGCGTCGAGGCTGTAGGCGACGGCCTTCAGCTCGCGGGCGGCGTCTCGGCCGAGGGCATCGACGTTCAGGAGAACCTTGACCAGCAAGAGCACGTCGTCGCGACGGGCGGCGAGGTCGAAGCTCAGCCCGCGGCTCCAGTGCTGCTCGCTGACGAAGAAGCCGGTGTGGGAGAGGAGATCGCGCGCCTCCGTGAGAAGTTGGGCCCGGTCCACAGTTTGACTATAAATAGCCTTCTATATAAAGGAAACCAGATCGCTATCGGGCGTGTCCTCAGTACCGGCAGGACGCCTCAAACGTTCGCGGACGTGCTTATACTCCGGCGACCTTGTTCGCCTGCATGTCCGGACGGCTCCTCGAAGGGAAGGTTCTCGTGGCCGATGAGGCCGACGGGAGCCGCCTGTACAACCGCGGCTACTTCGGGAATCCCCTCCCGGGCGGAGGGGTGGAACTCGACCTCGTGGAAGCGGCGTACCTCAGCGAGGCGGGGAAGCTCGACGTCACGCGGGCCGGCCGGAAGCTGGGAATCAAGAACCTCTTCCGGCAGGGGAATGCCGTGCTCCCGAACTTCGAGATCCGGTACCTCGTGTACCGGGATCTTCGACAGCGGGGGTACGTCGTCAAGGCGGGCGTGCCCCCCTTGGACTTCCGGGTCTTTCCGCGTGGGTCCGGACCGGACAAGGCCCCCACGCGATACTGGGTCCTCGCCCTCTCGGAGCGTAGCCTCTTTGATCTGGGAGAGCTCGAGGCTCACCTCGGGCGCGTGGCCCGGGTCCGCAAGGAGCTCGTCGTTGCGGTCGTGGACGAGGAGAGTGACATCACCTACTACCGCGTCTCCAACGCCTCGCCCCGGGGACGGATGCAAGACGACCTGTCAGGGATCGAGGCCGAGGCGCTGTTCATGAATGACCGGTCGCTGGTCACGGACGCCGCGAGTGCGCGGGGGCTCTACGAGAGGGGGTTCTACGGGAAGATGCTGGGTGAGCGCCTTCAACTGTCCCTCCTCGAGACCCTGTACTTGGCCCAGCGCGGGGCCCTCGTCGTGCGAAGGGCCCAGACTGGTCGAAAGGTGGGGCTCGCCACGCTCTTGCGAGAGGCCATCCGGATTCAGCCCGACTTCCAGCTGCGACTGCGGGTCTACGAGGACTTGAAGGAGCGGGGCATTCTGGTCAAGACCGGCTTCAAGTACGGGGCCCACTTCCGCGGCTACGAGGGAGACCCCGATTCGACCCACGCCAAGTACCTCATTCACGCCCTTCCTGAGGGCTTTACCGGGACCTGGCCGGAGGTGAGCCGAGCCGTGCGCCTCGCCCACGGCGTTCGGAAGGAGATCCTCCTTGGCCGCACGGGGGAGGAGGTGGCCTACCTCCGGCTCCAGCGGATGCGGCCGTGAGGGTTATCCCGCAGCCAGCCATCGCCCGCCCATGGCCCCTTGGCCTCCGCTTCAGGCCGGTACCTTCTCCATCGTCGCCCGCGACGCGGAGACGGGGGACCTGGGTGTGGCCACCCAGTCCAAGTTCATCGCGGTCGGAGCCGTCGTCCCCTGGGCGCGGGCGGAGGTCGGTGCGGTGGCCACCCAGGCCCAGGCCAACGTCTCCTTCGGTCCCAAGGGCTTGGACCGGATGGGGCGCGGGGATGCCCCGGCCGACGTCGTTGCCGCCCTGACCGAAGAGGACCGGCAGGCCCCGGTCCGGCAGGTCGGAATGGTGGATGTCCGGGGCCGGGTGGCCGCGTTCACAGGGCACGACTGTCTCGCCTGGGCCGGGCACATCGTGGGCGAGGGCTTCTGCACCCTCGGAAACATCCTGGGATCCGAAGAGGTCGTCCGGGACATGGCGGCGGCCTTCGAGGAGACCGAGGCGGACCTGCCGGAGCGACTCCTGGCCGCGCTGGAGGCGGGCCAACGGGCCGGGGGGGACCGGCGCGGGCAGCAATCCGCCGCCCTGTTGGTGGTCCGGAAGGGGGGAGGCTACGGTGGCTTCATGGACCGGTACATCGACCTGCGCGTGGACGACCACCCGACCCCCATCTCCGAGTTAGGGCGCGTCTTCCAGATCTACGACCTCACCCTCCTTCAACGGGAAGACCCCCAAGACGCGGTCCGACTCCATGGCCCCGTGGCAGAGGACGTTCAGGCTCGCCTGGCGAAGGCCGACCTTTACCAGGGACCCGTCGACGGACGCTGGTCGGAGGAGAGCGGAGAGGCCCTGGAGCGTTTCTTCCATGTTCACAACTTTGAGAACAAGTGGAGGGACGACGGCTTTCTCTGGCGGTCCGTCTACCGGTATATGCAGGCGCGGCTGCCCAAGGACTAGGCGGCCTGGTAGACGACGCGCCCGCCGAAGATCGTGGCGTGTACGGGAATGCTTTGGATGGAATCAGGGCGCTCCCGTGGGTCCTTCTCCAAGACGACGAGATCGGCCAGTTTCCCCGGGTCGAGGGACCCCTTGAGCCCCTCCTCCCCGCTGGCGTAGGCCGATCCCAGGGTGTAGGCGCGCAAGGCCTCCTCCACGGTCAACCGCTGGGCCTCGAAGGGGGCGTTGACGGCCCAGTGCACGCCATAGAGGGGTGACAGGGGCATGTTGTCCGAGCCAAAGGCGAGAGGAATGCCCGTGTCAAGGATCCGGCGGAAGGGGTTGTTCCCTTCCAAACGCTCCGGCCCGAGTCGGTCCTCGTACATCCCCTCCGGCCGACTCCACTGGCCGACGAAGTTGGGCTGCATGGACGCGACGAGGCCGAGCCTTCGGGCCTCTCTCAGGTCCTCTTCCGTGGGGAGTTCGAGGTGTTCGATCCGGTGGCGGAACCCCTCGCCTCCCTCCCCGGCGAGGTGGTGGATCGCCGCACGGATGCCCCGGTCGCCGATGGCGTGCAGGGCGAGCTGGAACCCCCCCGCACTCGCATCCCGAACGAGGGCGGCTGCCGCCTCTTCCGAGTAAATGAGCATGCCACGGTTCCCGGGTTCGTCGGCGAAGTCCTCCGTCAACGCGGCAGTCCGCGCCCCCAGGGAGCCATCGAAGAAGGCCTTCAGTGGCCCCAGCCGAAGGAGCCCCCCGCCAATCCCGGTCCCGAGGCCGCCCTCCAGGAGAGCGGGAAGACCTTCCGCCCGGGGCATGAGGTTCACGCGCAGCGCGAGTTCCCCCGCCCGTTGGAGCACTCGGTATGCCGCAATGCCGTACGGGCTGACCGTCTCTGACACGGAGGTAATGCCGAGGCGATGGGCGTCTCGGATCATCGCCTGGAGACCTTCTTGCATCGTGGCGGCGTCGGGGCGTGTCGCCTCGCGGAGGACCTCCATGGCGTCTTCCTTGAGCACGCCCGTGAGTTCGCCCGCGGCGTCCCGCTCCGCGCCTTCCAAGCCTTCGAGGGACAGACGCCGAAGGCCTTCCGAATTCGCCACGGCCATGTGGGTGTCGACACGCGATAGGGCCGCCGCGTGATCGGGGACCGCCTGGTCCAGGTCCTCCCGAAGGGGGTAACGGCGGACCGGCCACCTGCTCTCATCCCAGTTGTGTCCTAGCAGCCATCCGCCCCCGGGCACCCCGGACGCCTTGGCGGCCACCCGTGCCTTCAGGTCATCCAGGGACGCGGCGGATGCCAGGTCCAGCGAGGCGATGCGAGCGCCGTAAGTCGCCAGATGGACATGGCAATCGTTGAATCCGGGGAGGACGACACGACCCCCCACATCCAGAACGCGCGTCTCGGGCCCCTCAAAGCCGATGGCCTCGGCTCGCCTCCCCACGGCCAAGATGCGACCGCCCCCCAGGGCAATGGCCTCGGCCTCCGGTTCCTCTTCCGACCACGTGAGGATCCGACCCCCCACGAGAACGAGGTCGGCCGCGGCCTTCATCTCGCCACCTCTTCCAGCCGCTTTGTGGCCTCTCGAAGGGTCTCAACCCGCTTGGGAAAGGCGAAGCGGACGAAGAAACGGCCGTCCGCGGGGTCGGCGAAAAAGCTGCTCCCGGGAACGACGGCCACGCCGACCTCCTCCACCAGGAAACGGCTGAACCCCACATCGTCCTTGTCGGTCAGCGGGCGGATGTCTGCCATGATGTAGTAGGAGCCCTCCGGTTTGGCACACTTGAATCCGATGGCGGTGAGGGCGTCGTAGAGGACCTCCCGCCGTTCCGTGTAGGCGGCTCGCAGGGCCTCGAAGTAGGAATCGCCCATCCGCAAGGCGAAGGCCCCCGCGATCTGCAGGGGGTGCGGGGCCCCGACCGTGAGGAAGTCGTGGGTCCGCTTCAACGCCTCCGTGAGGGTTCGGGGCGAGAGCGCGTAACCGAGGCGCCACCCCGTCACGCTGAAGGTCTTCGACAAGCCGCTGATGGTGACGGTGCGCTCCCACATGCCTCCGAGGGTGGCGATACTGACGTGACGGCGGCCGTCGTAGACGATGTGCTCGTAAATCTCGTCGGTGACACACACTACGTCGTGGTCCGAGCAAAGGTCGGCCACGAGTCGAAGGGTTCCCTCGTCGTACACTCGGCCCGTGGGGTTGTTGGGGGTGTTGAGGATGATGGCTTTGGTCTCCCGTCCAAACGCCGCCTTCAGCGCCTCCTCGTCCAATCGGTAGGCGGGCCACTCCATCGGCACGAAGACGGGGCGGGCACCCGAGACGATAGCGTCGGGCCCGTAGTTCTCGTAGAACGGCTCGAGGACCACGACCTCCTCCCCCGGGTCGATGAGGGAGAGCATGGCGGCCATCATCGCCTCCGTGGCCCCGCACGTGACGACGACGTGAGCATCGGGGTCCACCTCGAGCCCTTGAAAGCGGAGTGCGCTCTCCGCGATCGCCTGACGGAAGTCCTCGGCTCCCCACGTGGTGGCGTATTGGTTGTACCCCTCCGCGAGGGCGTCGCGGGCCGCCTCCAGGATCTCCTCCGGCGGGTCAAAGTCGGGGAAGCCTTGGGAGAGGTTGATGGCCCCGTGGCGGTTGGCCAACCGGGTCATCTCACGGATGACCGACTCGGGAAAGTGTTGGACCCGATCGGAGACCCGGGCGTCGGCGATGGCGAAGGCGCCGGGCCCCTCCTCCCGCGGCGGGTCGGCCATGCTCGAGGGCCCAGGACGGCGTCCACTAAATAGGTGCTTTCAGACCCGGCCCTTAGCTATATTTATCGCGCGGAAGTTGAGAAAGGAGCCATGACGGAGTGGACGCCACGGCAGTTGAAAATCTTGGACCAGGTCCGGAGCCTCCGGGTGGCCACGATCTCGCCTCGCGGAGACCCCTTCAGCGCGCCCGTCCGCTTCTACTTCGACGGGACCTCCCTCTACTTCACCTCGCCCGCGGAATCCGAGCAGGTCACGCACCTGCACGCCAACCGACGCCTTGCCGTCCTCGCCGACGTGTCCGAGGACGGGGCGTTGGGGGGCTTTGTCGTCCAAGGACTGGCGCAGTGGGTGCGCAGCGAACGGGAGTCCCAGGGCGTCTGGGAAGCGATGGCGGCGAAGTACCCTGACCATCCCCCAGAGGAAATTCAAGGCCCTCTGGTCAAGATCGACGCCGCTCGTGTTCGCGACCTCGGATAGAGGCCGGCGTCACCCGCGACGGCGATGCGTTAAGTAGCGTGGCCCCCGTTATCTCATGCGGCCCCTGTGTTGGGAGGCCCGCATCGGAGGGAGCCCGGATGACGACGGTGGGTACGATAATCCTGAAGAGCTTTCACGAGACCAGGCCGAAACTGGCCTCGGTGCTGAACGTGGGAGAGCGGAGGGCTCTCACCAAGGCCATGTTCGAGGACGTGACCAACGCGGCCCAGGGTTGCCCGGAGCTCAGTCAGACCGCCGTGGTCAGTCCGGAGGATGAGGTGCTGGCGCGTGCGAAAGAGCGGGGCCTCTTGCCCATCAAGGAGACCGACCCCCAGGACATGGATACCGCCTTTCACCTCGGTGTGCGGTTCGCCCAGGAGCGGGGGGGCGACACCCTCGTCTCCCTCCCCAGCGACCTGCCCCTCCTGACGTCCGACGACTTGAGCTACCTTCTTGGGCGCGTCCCCGAGGGCCCCTCGGTCCTGGTGGTCCCCTCCACCATCGGCCCCGGGACCTCCATCCTGGTCACCTCGCCCCCGGATGTCATCGAGCCCCGTTTCGAGGACGACGACCATCTGGCTCATCTGGAGGAGGCGATGCGAAAGGACGTCCCGGCCTCGGTGGTGGACCTGCTCCAGGGCGGATTAGACGTCGACACGCCGAAGGACCTGGCCCGTCTCTTTCTGGTGGAACGACCCAGCAAGACTCGGGAGCTCCTGGAAGATATGGAGCTCCTCGACCGCTTTCGCCCCTTCTTTTAAGGCTAGAGCTCTACGTCGATGCTGAGCTTGTCGGTGAGCTCCTTGTAGCGGTTGCGAATCGTGACCTCGGTCACCCCCGCGACATCGGCCACTTCTCTCTGGGTGCGGCGCTCGTTGCCCAAGATGGAGGCGACATAGATTGCGGCGGCCGCGACCCCCGTGGGCCCCCGGCCGGAGGTGAGTTCCTTGTCCGTCGCATCCTTCAGGATGTCCATGGCCCTGGACTGCACCGCTCCGGACAGCTTGAGTTCGCTGCAGAAGCGTGACACGTAGTCCTGGGGCCGGGTAGGCATGAGCCTGAGCTTCAACTCCCGGGTCATGAACCGATAGGTCCGGCCGATCTCCTTCCGCGTGACGTGGGAGGCGTTGGCAATTTCGTCGAGGGTTCTTGGAACGCCGTTCTGGCGGCAGGCGGCGTAGAGGGAGGCCGCCACGACCCCTTCGATGGAGCGCCCGCGGATGAGGTTCTTGTTCACGGCCTTTCGATAGATCACCGCCGCCGTCTCTCGGACGTTCCTCGGCAGTCCCATTCCGCTGGCCATCCGATCGAGCTCGCTCAGGGCGTAGGCCAGGTTCCGCTCCGTCGCGTTGCTCACCCGAATCCGCCGTTGCCATTTGCGCAGCCGGTAGAGCTGGGCCCGGTTCTTGGTCGGGATCGTCCTCCCGTAGGAGTCCTTGTTCTTCCAGCCGATGGTGGTCGAGAGGCCCTTGTCGTGGATCGTGTAGGTCATGGGCGCCCCCGTGCGAGCGCGCTTTTGTCCCTGCTCCAAGTCAAAGGCGCGCCACTCGGGGCCCTGGTCGATGATGCCCTCATCGATTACGAGCCCGCACTCCTGGCAGACCAGCTCGCCGCGCGTCTCGTCGTACGCCAGGTTCGCACTCCCGCACTCGGGGCAGTGGGCGGGTTCCTCGACCTGCTCCACGGTTTTCCGCTTCATTTCGGTTCCTCCATGTAAACCCCCGAGCCAAGGAGGCTGAGCTTGGGCTGCTTCGTCGGCTTCACCGTGACGTAAGGGGCCCGGACCGGGCCAAAGACACGGACGACCCGCCCGAGGTTCCGCTTGCGATGATCGAGGACCCCGGCACCGGGAGCCGGTGCGAAGGTCGCCTGGACCAAGAGGTCGCCTCGGTAGGAGAAGTCTTTAATGGTGCCCAGCTTCCTCATGAGTGCCTCAGGTGGGGGAGATACGCGATTATCGCGGGTCTAGGTACTTAATGCTTCCGAAACGTTTTACTAATCTGAGCATAACGCTTGAGAATCTTTCGGTGCCCCCGCCCACGCCGCCGAAGGCCCCCGTCCCCGACCCTCGATGCCCCCTTTCCCGGCGAGCGTGGATCTCATGAAAGTCGCCTTGGGGGGAACCTTCGACCCGATCCACGATGGACACGCGGTGCTCCTAGGCAAGGCCTTCGATGTGGCGGAGGAAGTCCTGATCGGCCTCGCGTCGGATGAGATGGCGGCCCGTAAGGAAGGCAACATTGCCTCCTTCCCCGAACGAAAACGGAACCTGGAGAGGTACCTGAAGGACCGCGGATGGACGCAATACCGCATCGAAGAGATCCATCAGCGGTTCGGACCCGCGGACCGCATCGAGGACCTACAAGGCATCGTGGTGTCCCCCGAAACGGAGGAGACGGCACGCGACTTGAGTGCGGCTCGGGAGAAACGGGGGTTTCCCTCCCTCGAGATCCTGACGGTCCCGTACCTGCCCGCGGAGGACGGTCTGCGAATCTCTTCCACACGCGTCCGGAACGGCGAAATCGACCCGACGGGCAAGCTCTTGCGGACCGTGCAGGTCAGGGTAGGGACGACGAATCCCGCGAAGATCGAGGCCGTGAAGCGCGTCTTCGGACGCATCTTCGACCACGTGGACGTCGAAGGCCATGAGACGGACTCGGAAGTTCCGCCCCAGCCCGTCGGCGCCGAGGCCCTCCAAGGCGCCATTGCCCGTGCCCGGGCGGTTCGGGAGGAGGCGGACCTGGGGGTCGGCATCGAGGCCGGGCTGGTGGGGCAGGAGGGGACCGAGATCACGTGGGACGTGCAGTTCTGCGCGGTGATTGACCGCGCCGGCCGACTCACCCTTGGAGCAGGGCCGGGGTTCCAGCATCCACCCGTGGTCCTGGATGAAGTCAAGCGCGGCCGAACCGTGGGCGAGGCGCTGGAACGCCTCGCGGGGATCCCGGACATCGGGCGAAAGGAGGGAGCGATCGGTTTCCTCACGGAGGACCGCCTGACACGAGAGGAGCTCACGGAGGCGGCGGTCCTGATGGCCATGGTGCCCCGGATCCGACGGGAGCTCTACCTCCCCCGGGACTGAACCACGGGTTTTAACCTTCCGCGGTAGTTCCTCCGTGGGGCGCATGCCGGCCAAGGTCGCCATCAACGGGTACGGTACGGTGGGCAAGCGCCTGGCGGACGCCGTCGCCGCCCAGGACGACATGGAGATCGTGGGCGTCACGAAGACACGACCGACCTTCGAAGCGCGCACGGCCGTCGCCCGCGGATACCCCCTCTATACGGCAAAGGCGCACCAGGCCGCGTTCAGGGAGGTCGGCATCGAGCCGGAGGGCACGTTGGAGGACCTGCTCGGCGAGGCGGACGTCGTCCTAGATGGCACGCCGAAAGGAAGCGGCTACCGGCCGATCTACGATGAAGCCAGAGTGAAGGCGGTCTGGCAGGGGGGTGAGAAGCACGCGCTCACCGGCCTGTCCTTCAACGCGAACGTCAACTACAAGGCGGCGCTCGGGGCGAACCGCCTCCGCGTCCCTTCGTGCAACACGACCGGCCTGATTCGGACGCTGTACCCGCTGCAATCCCGGTTCGGGGTGGAGAACGTCAACGCCGTCATGGTCCGGCGGGCCGCCGACCCGGGGGACACGACGCGCGGGCCCATCAACGCGATCGTGCCTGAGCTCCGCGTGCCCTCCCACCACGGGCCCGACGTCCGGAGCGTGCTCGAAGGCTTGCCCATCCAAACCATCGCCCTGAAAGTCCCCACCACGATGATGCACGTCCACGCCGTGACCGTGGACCTGGAGGGGGAGGCGACGACGGAGGAGGTCCTAGAGGTCTGGCGGGGGGCCCCGCGCCTCCGCTTCGTCCGGGGGGCCGAGGGCATCACGTCCACGGCCCAGATCATGGAGCTCGCGCGAGACCTCCAGCGCCCTCGGTCGGACCTCTACGAGATCGTGGTGTGGGAGGAGGGGGTCCACGTGCAGAACCACACGCTCTACTACTTCCAGGCCGTCCATCAAGAGGCCGACGTGATTCCGGAGAACGTGGATGCGATTCGGGCCATGCTCGAGATGGAGTCTGAGAAGGACCGAAGCATCAGGAAGACGGACCGGGCCCTGGGGATCCCGACGTCCGACTGATCGCCTTGGTGGCGCCCCGAAAGACCCCCATCAGGGCGTGGAACTCCCATTTGGAAGGGGCGGCGCGACCGAGGAGACGGCGAAACAGAACGGCGGTCCTCCTCCGTCTGTGGGCCGGATAACGGGTGGCGGCCAGAAACTCCCGGAAGGTCTGATGGAGCCTCTCCTTCTCGGGACCGGAGGCTGCGCGAGGCGGGTCTAACGTGGGCCTCTCTTCGGCCTTGTAGAGCTCATACAGGACGATACCCGCGGCGTGAGAGAGGTTCAGCACCGGGTATTCGGGCCGGGACGGGATATGGACCAGTACGTCAACTCGATCGAGCTCCCTGTTGTAGAGGCCGAAGTCCTCCCTCCCAAAGAGGAGGGCAACGGTTCCCCCGACCTGCTGCATGCCGGCGGCCATGTCCCACGGTGTCAGAGCGTGACGATGAAAGGCCTCCTCCTTCGAACTCGGAATCGCCGTCGTGCCCACAACCAGGTCGGCATCCGCGATGGCGGTCCGGAGGTCAGGCGCCGTCTCTGCCCTCTTCAACACGAACCGACCGTGCATGGCACGACGGTAAGCCCCCGCGAGCGACCCCGGGTCCACCAGGACCAAGTCCTCGTAGCCCAGATTGGCCATGATGCGCGCGACGGCCCCGACATTTCCCCCTTCGCGTGGCTCGACCAGGACAACCCGATAGCGGGGCATCGGAGAGGGAAGTCCGCGGCGGCGATATCAACCATTCGTATGCGTTGGGGCCGCCCTCTACGCCTGCCGTCTCTTCATCCATCGGAGTCCCAAAATGATGGCGATGACGGCTCCGTAGGCGGCGAAGCTGCCCACCAGGACGAGGGTATCAGACGCGGGGGGCTCTTCCGCAGGAAGGCTCCCAGGAGGGCCATGGGCGTCCACGAGGAACGGATGGATGCCCAAGGAGGCATTGAAGATGTGGCTCGACTCCTCCGTCAGGGAAATCCACTGGCCCAGCGGAACATGGAGGCTCACGTTGAAGCCCTCGAGGCCGCGGGCCTCCGAGGTGTTCCAACGGATCTCGATCTGCGTGTCCTGGTCAAAGAGATAGGCGATTCGCAGGGGCCAGGCCATGTCCAAGCGGGGCCGGACGGTGCTGATACGCAGGCGGGAGGGCGATGGCTCATTCTCAATGAGCCCCCCGGATTCCGGGTCGTTCTCGGGATAGAAGAAATACGCCACGTGTCCGAACCCCTCCCCCCTCCCCGCCCGGAAGTCGAAGGGCTGGGCGAACTGGTCGTAGCGTCGGTCAAACCCGTCCGTGGCGTTCTCGTGGAAGCCCAAGATGATCTGTTCTTGGAACCCCGTCCCGGCCTCAATCTCGAAACGCATGAATTACGCGTTGACCGCAGGCTCGTCGCCGAGGCCCTCGGGCACCCCAAAGCAACGGGCGATTGCGTGCCCAGGCAGAATCGTGAGGACGAGGACAAAGAGACCCACCGCCATGAGGGGCGCCGCACGGAAGCCTCGCTGCCGGGGAAAGGTCATCACCTCGCCATTGCTAGAGAGAAGGCGGGATGCATCTAAGAATCTTGCCGGGTCCGTTCAAAGGTTCAGCTTCGGCTGCAAGTCCAGTTAGTCCCATCCGGGAGGGACCGGACTCCAGGTCGCCGCGGTGGAAGATTTAAGCGTTAGCGTGGATGCCCACCGGCATGATCGAGGTGGAGGGGCTCTCCAAGACATTCGGGTGGAGAAAACCCGTCACCGCGGTCGACGACATCTCGTTTCGTGTGGAACGGGGGGCCATGCACGGGCTCCTGGGACTCGTAAACGCTGGCAAGACCACCACGATGCGGATGCTCGCCACGGCCCTGAAGCCCACGGCCGGGACTGTGAGCATCGATGGGTTCGACACGGTCGGGCAGACGCGAGAGGTCCGCAAGAAGATCGGATACATGCCCGAGACGACAGACTTCGCGCGGTGGTCGAGTGGCCCGGACTACTTGCGGTTCTGGGCCAGGATAACGGGCCTATCGGGGTCCGGAGAGAAGGCCCGGATTGCCGAGCTCACGGAGTTTCTCGGGATTGCGGAGGACTCGGAGGAGAGCCCCGCCACCTATACCGCGGGCCACCAGAAGATGCTCGTGCTGGCCCAAGCCCTCCTTGCGGACCCGGAGGTCTTGCTCCTGGATGAGCCTCTAACGGGGATCAGTGGGGAGGACCGTGCCTTCTTGCTGGGGAAACTCGAGGAGCTGAAGAGGCGTGGGAAGACGATGGTGATGGCGTCTCCTCAGCTCTCCGAAGTCCAGGACCTGAGCGATCAAGTCACGATTCTAGTGGAAGGGCGAGCGACCGATCCCTTCCCGACAGCCGACCTCCTTCGGCAGGTAGGGGAGGGGAAGCACGCTCGCATCTTCGTCAAGGCAGTCAACTTGTCCGCAGGCGCGTTGACGGCCCTCAAGGGGCTCAAAGGCGTTGTCGAGGTCAAACCGACGTCGACCGTCACGGTAATCTACGTGGATCCCGGGCGGGTCAATGTGGGATTGGTCCGTGACACGCTCGATGCGGAGGGGGAGGGCACGGCCCCCGTAGAGGCCGCCGAAATCACCCTCGGGGACGTCTTCCGGGCCATCGTGAAGGAGGGGGCCTGAGTGTTCGCGCGTGTTTCAAGGCCGTTGGTCGGTTTCTTCCTCAAAGACTTGAAGGGCTCGGTTTTCAGCACGCGGATGGCGGCTGCAATCGCATTCCTCGCTGCGGCCACCCTGTTCCTGGCCTGGCTTCTGGGCCAGGCCGCCCTCCAGGCCGCGGCTTCGGGGGCGGATCCCGCCACCTTACAGCTGTGGCAGCGGGGAGCCGACGGGGCGCTGAGCACCTTGGCGTTCTTCATGCCGGTAATCCTGCCGTTGATCCCCGTGGTCCTCGCGCGTGAAAACCTGGAGTCCGACGCGTCCGCCGGCCTCCTCCCGTTGGCGCTCTCCAAGCCGGCGCCCAACCAGTTCATGGCGGGAGGAAAGGTCGCGGGCTTGCTGGCGGCGCTGGCGGTGCCCCTGATTCCCCTCAGCCTTGCCGCGGCGTTCTTGATTCAGGCAATGGTCGGGGAGGCCGTCGACCTGCTCTTGGTGGCGGCCTTCGTCGGGGGCAACCTGGTCCTTGCCGCCCTCTATTTGTTGCTCGGCTTGGTGTTCGGGACAATCCTTGGCCCGGGGTTTGTGGGCCCTCTCTCCGCCCTGGTATGGTTGGGATCCAACCTGCTACGAACCACGGCTTTCGTCCTTCTTGCGGCGCTCATCGGTGCCATCCGCCTCGAGGGCATCCTGACGTTCGAGTCCGCGTGGTTCGACGTGGTCAGCTTCACGGGTCTCCATCAAGGAATCACGGCAGCCTTCGTGCCGGCCCATCTCATGTTTGTCATCTGGCCTGCCGATCCCCTCCTCCCGCAGGTGGTCGTGTGGGCTAACGCGGCGTGGATCGTTGGCCTTCTTGTCCTCTTCGCCGTCCTCATCGCCAAGGTGCCGAACCGCTGAGGGTCGGCGGCCAACGGCTTCGATTTCCGCGTGAATGGGGGCCTGAAATCGTTCGGGAGAAGGATTATATAGCGACTCAAGTCTAATTACTCTGTGGCCTTTGGGAGGTACCTCATTAAACGAGGGGTTCTCCTCCTAATCACACTGGTTCTTGCCGTCTACGTCAGCGTCATCATCGCCAATTTCGGGGGCTTCATCGATGAGATTCTCAAGGGACAGATCGCGTTCGCGGTGCGGACATCGCTCCGCGCGGATCCAGACTACGCCGCCCTGCCAGACGACGTCCAGGAAGAGATCTTCCGCGTACGGTTTGAGGGGATGGTGGAAGCCCGGGGACTGAACGAACCTTTCCTTCCGAAGACCATACGATATACGATAGATGCGCTACAACTCAAACTAGGCAGGGCCATCGTCCTGACGGACGCGGCAGGCTCCGACCAGATTGCCGATATCATTCTGGAGCGCCTGCCCCGGACCCTCATCCTCTTCTTCACGGCGGACATCATCGCCGCAGCTTTCGGGATCTGGCTGGGGATGAAGATGGCCCATCGGGCCATGAGTCCTATGGACCGGGGCCTCACCGTGCTCTCCATCACCACGTTTGTGATTCCTCCATGGGTCTTTGGTATCTACTTCATCCTCATTTTCGGCTACGGGCTGCGAATCTTTCCGCCCGGGGGGTTCTTGACCACACCGCCACCAACGGATCCTTGGTTGTACACGGCCGACTTCATGTACCACCTCGCGCTGCCGCTCGGGACCGTCGTCTTTGCCATCTTCGGTTCGTGGGCCTACACGACGCGAAACCTCGTGCTGCAGGTCATGGACGAGGACTTCGTCATGGCGGGGCGTGCGAAGGGGCTGTCCGAGGGAGCGGTTCAGCGGAAATATGTGCTCCGAGCGGCATCCCCTCCCATCGTAACCGCCCTGGCCCTCACCCTCGTTGGCTCCTGGTTCGGGGCCATCATCACCGAGACAGTCTTCAACTGGCCAGGCATCGGCCTCCTGTACTTCCAGGCCATTCAAGTCTTCGACGCCCCCATAATCATCGGCCTCATTGCGGTCTATGCGGTCCTGCTGGTCGCCACGGTCTTCGTGCTTGACCTCACCTACGGCCTCCTCGACCCCCGGGTAAGGGCGACCCGAGGGGCGTGAGAACATGGCCGCACCACCCGCCTTGGGAATTGTCGCAACCCTAAAAGATGCCTTTCGGACGGTGCCCGGAATCGTCGGCGGCGGCATGCTTGTGGCCCTCCTGGCGATGGTCGTCATCGTGCCCATCTATGCCCCATTCGACGTCGTCTCCACTTGGGGGGACGTCTCGGCATGGGTGGACAATCCGCGGCTTGCCGGTCCTGAATGGTCCGACATCTTCGTGCCCGGTACGTTGCCTCGCACCATTACGATCCAGCCGGAGGACTTCCGCAAGACGAAGGTCGTGTCCGAGACGTTTGGTATCACGACGATTGTCCTCCGCAGTACCTTCGACTTCAGTGCCGACTACTTCCCCGGCGAGCTGACCTTCCGTCTCTTTACGACCTTCAAAGACATCACCCCGCTGGTCTCCGTCCAGCTTGAGCGACCCGACGGAGAGACCGTCGAGCTTCTCCGAACCACGCCCGAGAATCAAGCGCCCACGGCGAACAGCTACCCCTTCTCCCAGACCATCACCGTGCCAGAGACATTGCGGAACATACGCGCGTGGGCCACCTCCAACTTCAACGCCACGGATGTGGCCTTCCCGAAGCCCGAGGTCACCCTGTTCGCGGAGGGCGGAGAGGACATGCTCGACCCCCACCGAGCGCGCCTCATGAGAGGGGAGTATGGGATCCGGGTCATTGCGGTCGCCTTCGACTCCGAGGACAACATCGATGGCCGGTTCCTTGTCTTCGGTCGAGTTTTCGGCCTGGCGGGCACCGACCACCTACGGCGAGACCTATTGACGGGGATCCTTTGGGGCGCCCCCGTGGCACTCGCCTTTGGCACCGTCGCCGCCCTCATTGTCATCTTGACCCAGACCGTCTTTGGGGCTATTTCCGGGTGGTACGGTGGGCGCACCGACGAGGCCGTTCAGCGGGCCTCCGACTTCTTTCTGATCATCCCCATCTTGCCCATCCTGATTCTCATCTCCATCTTCTATCGGCCGAGCATCTGGGCGATTCTTTTCGTGGTGGTCGCCTTCAGCCTTGTGGGGGGCACGTCCAAGGTCATTCGGAGCATCGTCCTGCAGGTGAAGCAGGAGCAGTACGTGGAGTCGGCCACGTCCTACGGCGCAAGCAAAATCCGCATCCTCTTCAAGCACATCTTCCCCCGCGTGATGCCCTACACGTTTGCCCTCATCGCCCTGGCGGTTCCCGCCTACATTTTCCTCGAGGCTTCCCTCGCCTTCCTCGGCCTTGGGGACCCCGTCCTCCCGACCTGGGGCAGCCTGCTGGGGACCGCCTACAACAACAACGCCATGTTCAACGGCTTCTGGTGGTGGATCGCCCTCCCCAGCGCCGGCATCATCTTTGCGACCGTCGCCTTTGCACTACTCGGTTATTCCTTCGACAAAGTTTTGAATCCGAGGCTGCGAGAGCAATGACACGGGGAGGATTCGTATGGCCATCCTGGAACTCGAACATCTCAACTTTCACTATCGCACGCTGAGAGGGGCGGTCCGGGCCGTCGACGACATCTCCTTCGAGGTCGAGAAGGGTCACACCTTGGCCATCGTAGGGGAAAGCGGTTGTGGGAAGACCTCCACCGCCGCCGCCATCCTCCGACTACTCCCCAAGAACGTCGCGAGATACGACGGAATCGTTCGGTTGGATGGAAAAAACGTGATGGAACTCAGCGACGAGGAGTTCCGGAAGACCGTTCGATGGCAGGGCATCTCCATGGTGTTTCAGGGCGCCATGAACGCCCTGAACCCCACCGCTCGGGTGGGGAAACAGGTGGCGGAGCCCCTCCAGATTCACTTCGACGCCGAGAAAGAGGAGGCCATGGCAAGGGCGAGCGAGTCGCTCCGGAGCGTGGGCCTCCCCGAGTACGTGGAACGGAGCTATCCCCACGAGCTGAGCGGGGGGATGAAACAACGCGTCGTCATCGCCATGGCGCTTATCCTGCGGCCCGGCCTCGTGATTCTGGACGAGCCGACCTCCGCGCTGGACGTGATGACCCAGACCAACATCATCAACCTCCTCAAGCGGCTCAAGAAGGAGGAGGAGCTATCCTACATTTTCATCACCCATGACCTCGCCTTGGCCAGCGAGCTCGCGGACGAGGTTGGAATCATGTATGCGGGTCAGATCCGAGAGATTGGACCCTCGGAATACGTCTACCCGAGTCCGAAGCATCCGTACACGAAGGCCCTGCTGAAGAGCGTCCCGATCCTGCGGAGTTCGGAGAGTCCAATCTCGATCCCGGGCGTTCCCCCCGACCTGATCGAGTCCCCGTTTGCCTGCCGCTTCCATCCTCGTTGCTCCGTCTCCTTCGAGGAGTGCGGGTGGAGTGCGCAGGAATTCGCCGACATCCTCGAACGCCTTCGGGCATCGGGGGAGGATGGCGGCGTCAGATGGGGAGAGGCCGAGGTGGAGGACGACCTGACGCTCGTCCTCAAACCGGAGGACGGTATGGACCCGGTGACGTACCGGAAGGCTCTAGAAGAGGCGTTTCACGAGCAGGAAGAGAGCACGCGGGCCTTCAAGGCGGTCACGAAGGTCGAGGTGCGGGACGGCGGCGTGGCCGTCACGCTCCACGAAGCCACCACGCCCTATATGATCGGCGAGGCGCACCGGGCCGCCTGCCTGCTCCTTAGGAAGGGGGGCGAGAAGGATGGGTGAGCCTCTCGTCAGCCTCACTGGCCTCACGAAGTGGTTCGAGATCGGTGGCGGCATGTTTCGGAGGCCCCTCCACGTTCGCGCCGTGGACGACGTCTCCCTCGTGATTCAACGAGGAGAGACCCTCGCGTTGGTCGGAGAGAGCGGGAGCGGGAAGACCACCCTCGGAAGGACCATCCTCCGGCTCCTCGAACCCACGGATGGGGAGATCCAGTTCGCTGGCAAGATCGTCACCCACCTGAAAGACAAGGACCTCAAGTGGCTTCGCCGCAAGGCCCAGATGATCCCGCAGGACCCGTATTCCAGTCTCAACCCGACCTATCCCGTCAACAAGGCGTTGGAGGAACCCCTCGTCATCCACGGCTTGGGGAACCGGCAGGAACGGTGGGAGCGGATCCTCACGGCGTTGGATAGCGTTCACCTTACGCCGCCGGAGTTCTTCGCCCACAAGTATCCCCACATGCTCAGTGGGGGCCAACGGCAGCGCGTCGTGGTCGCCCGGGCCATGATCCTCGATCCGGAGTTCATCGTGGCCGACGAACCGGTTTCGATGCTAGACGCCTCGGTCAAGGTGAGCATCCTCCGGATCCTGAAGGAGATTCAGGAGAATCTCGGAGTGGGCTTCTTGCACATCACCCACGACCTAGCCACGGCCCACCACTTCGCGGAGCGCATCGGCATCATGTACGCGGGAAAGCTCGTAGAGATGGGCCCCCATGAGAGTCTCCTCACGGAGCCCCTGCATCCCTATACCCAGGCCCTGATCGAAGCCATCCCCGACCCGGACCCGGAGAATCGGTTCCGAGAACGACCCGCCCTCCCGGGGGAGCCGCCGAGCCTGGTCAATCCCCCGGCGGGATGCCGCTTCCACCCTCGATGTCCGATTGCCAGGGAGGGACTCTGCGACGTGGAAGAACCGTTGTTACGTGAGCTTCGGCCCGGCCACTTCGTGGCCTGCCACCTAGCGGAGTGAGGGGGCACCCCGAAAGGCGAGACGCCTTCACAGGCCCTTCTCACGCCGCCGCTCTCGCATCCCTCGCCTGATGACGAAGAGGAGCCATAGGAGGAGCACGCCGGAGAGTCCCGCAATAGCGATGAGGGTGCCCTGGTAGAAGGCACGGACTGCTTGCTCATCCACCACAGTAGGCGTTGTGAAGGTGAGCGTTTCACCCACCTCGAGAAACCCTTGCATGTCCGCCGCCGCGCGGAACTCGTAACCCCGATCGGGATCAAGACCCGTCAGGACCGCCTCGTAGACACCTTCCGCGTTCCTCGCCTCGGCGGGTGTCGAATTCCAATAGGCCGCCCCCTTCGGCCTCCACTGGAACGAGACCTGCGCGTTCTCAAACCCGCCAAGGGAAACCAGCTCTCCTCGTAGCAGGGCCTCGGTCGGAGCGACCTGTGGAGCTGTGAGCGTACGGACGGCTAACCGCAGCATGCCCCTAGCGTACCGCAGACTGCCGCGACTCCAGTCGTAGTAGCTGATGTGGGGATCCCCTTGGGAATCCACGGCGAGGGATGTGTCCCAGCCCACGACGCCTTCCGAGTCGACCTGCTCCACAAACCACGCGGTGGACTGTCGACGCGCGTGGCGGAGCTCGGAGCGGATGCGCTCATAGTAGGCCATGTGGACGACGTTCTCCTCGTCCACAGCGATGCTCGCGAACCAGCCTGCGTCACCGGCCGAGTCCACGGTCTCGAGCTGCCAGGAACCATTGGCCAGGCGAGCGTAACGCAGGTCCCGCGTGACGAAGTCCCGATACGCTACGTGGGCGACATCGTCCACATCAAGGGCCAGACTGGCGTACAGACCGGTATTGCCGGACGCGTCGACCGTCTCTAGCGTCCAAGCCTGCCCGCTCCAGGATGCGTAGTTCAGACTGGCGTTGCCGTAGTACGCGATGTGGGGCCGATCGTCGCTGTCGAGGGCCAGAGAGAGGTAGTGCACGGCGATTCTTCTTGTATCGACCTGCTCGATGGTCCAGCGGGCCCCATCCCAGGACGCGTACTGAAGCTTCGCGTTGGGAAAGGCGTACGCCAGATGGACGAGGCCGGACGAATCCACGGCGAGGCTGTTTGGTCCCAGGAAGGACCCCCGGTCGACCGGCGTGCGCTGCCAAGCGGACTCGTTTCGGACCGCGTACACGACCATTCCCGCCCGGCCGTTGAAGTAGCTGACGTGAGGACGACCCGTGGCGTCAAGAACGAGACTCGTGCCCCCCGTGAAACCCCCATTGATGTCGACTACTTCGATGTCCCAGCCTCCAGGGCGAAGTACCGCATATTTCACCGCATCCGATCCTCGATCGATGTAGGTGATGTGTGGCGCGCCCGTGGGCCCCAGGACGACGCTCGTATGGAGGCCGGAGGGCGTCCCCGCCTCCACCGTTTCCCTTGCCCAGAACCGACCGACTCCCTGGCCCTCGGTCGTGGCGGGATACCACGTTAGGACGGTCAACAGCAAGAGGAGTGCGAGGACGGTCGTTCGAAACAGTGGGCCGCTTCGCTCCTGAGCGGAGAAGCGGTGGGTGCCGCCCCTGGTTCGGAACACACGAATCTTGGATGCCACTTCTCTGAATCTCCGGCGGAAATGAGGAAGCCAGGCCTCCTAAACCTTTTGTGCGCAGTGCAAGATGACGGTGGTCTGTTCGGTGTGTGAACCCGAGGGTCGGGGCGAACGATCGCCGCTCAGCCGACTGACTGGAGGGCCCATACTCTGGACCTCTGGCCCAGGAAAGCGTTAAATAGAGAGGTCTGGTTGGAGGCTTTGAACCTCAAGAGCGCCTGTTCCATAGTTGATCGGGGGAGCAAGAGGAGGAAAGAAAGTTGAAAAGAGCAATTGTGGTGATAGCAGTAGCAGCATTGCTACTGACGGTCGGAGCATTCGCCCTTCCTAGACATGCCGCCGCCCAAGTTTTCGGCGGCTACGTGGACTCGATGGTCTTCTCAGTCCTACCACAGGACCAGTCCATCGCAGCCCTCTCGGCCGGAGATATCGACATGTATATCTTCTCGTTGGATGCCGCCACAGACAAGGTGGCGGCCCGGGACGATCCGAACATCAATGTCAAGCAAGCCTTCTCCGGGTTCCGTGGCATGCAGGTCAACCCGGTAGCACCGTCTAGCGGTGACTTCAACCCGTTCACTATCCGCGAGATTCGTGAGGCCATGCACTGGGCGTACGACAGGGATTTCATCGCCACCGAAATCGAGGGGGGCTTCGCCATTCCCATGTATTCAGCCCACTTCCAGGCAGAACCCGAATTCGTCCGGGACGCTGCCTTCTTCGCAGGCATTGAGACATCGTACTCCTACGACCCCGCGCGGGCGAAGGCCATAGTCGATGACGCCATGTCCCGCGTTTCCGGAGCCACCTTCAATTCGGCCACGAACCAGTGGCTGATGAACGGCGCCAACATCGAGGTCATCATCGTCCAGCGTGTCGAAGACACCCGCTTCGAAATCGGGGCCTACGTGGCCACCGAAGTCACGAAGTTGGGCTTCACGTCGGTGCTCGACCCCTCGACATTCTCCGAGGCACTCGACAAGGTCTACTTCAACGATGCGAAGCTCGGCCAGTGGAACATGTACACCGAAGGTTGGGGATCCTCTGGATTCGTCCAGTTCGAGGACACCCAGACGAACTACTTCTACAACGGTGACTTCGGGAGTGCACTGTGGGATGACTACACTCCACCGGCCTCCCTCTCCATCGCCTGCGAGACCCTGAATGATGGTCTCTACACGACCCTCGACGAGCGCCGCGATCTCCAGCGGGCCTGCACGTCACTGGGCATGAAGGATGGCATCCGTAGCTTCGTCACGGCGCAGACAGACGTGTACGCATACAACGACGTACTCAGCAACACGGCCTTCGGCATCTTCGCAGGGAACCTGCAGCCGTTCGCCCTACGAACGACGATGAAAAACGGCGTCGCCGGCGGCACCCTGAACATCGCGCAGCCGGTCCACACGGGTTCCGGTTGGAACGCCTACGGGGGCCACCAGGATGTGTACTCCGTGTACGCGCAGGTTACCATACAGGACTTCGGGACCTACAGCCACCCCCACACCGGGCTCACCATTCCGGTGCGTACCCCGTTCACCATCAACAACGTGGGACCGCTGGGCACACACGACGTCCCGACCTCGGCCCAGGCGTTCAACGTGTCCTCGAACTTGTTCGAGAACGTGACGGCGGGCCTGACTACCGGGGCCTACGTGGACTTCGACATGCTCTTCGGAGAGTTCCACCATGGCGAGGCGATCACGATGACCGACGTCGTCGCGCAAATCGCCATGATGTCACGAATGGCGTCCGGAGACCTCGCTATCCAGAACCCGAACAACGCAGCCCAGATCTACCTCACTCGGTGGGACTCCTCGTTCAAGGGATTCGAGGTCCTTGACGCCGACACCATCCGCATGTACTACGACACGTACAACCCAGACGAAACGCTCATCGCGGGACGGATTCCCATCTTCCCGTGGTACCCGTGGGAGCTCAACCAGATCATGACGGAGTCGGTCCTCAGCAACGCGGAAGTCGCCTTCGACGACACGTCTGCCGGCCTGTTGAACCAGGTGGAGTTGGACCTGGCCAAGGGAGCCACCCTTACCTTCTTCGACCCGCGGCTTGCGGACAACCTGGCGAACAGCATGATCCCGGCGTTCCTGCTCGCGGGAAACCTGGATCCGGCACTCGCAGCCCAGGTCGCCGTCGACACCGCCGCGGCCGATGCCCGGTGGACGGCCCTGGACGAGTGGCGGAACCGGGTGAACCCCGCCTGCGTGAACGGCCCATCCATCTGGACCTGCAACTACTACGTCAGCCAAGGACCGTACTACCTCGACCAGTACTTCACGGCACCAGAGGGTGCCCTGTACACGGCCCATCGCACGGGCTACCCGATCGAGCAGGACGCGTGGGACTTCCTCGGAACGATCCGCGTGCCCGACGTCGTCCTCGGAACGCCGCCCGCAGTCATCCAGACCTTCCCAGCCACCTTCGAGTTCGCGACCAGCCTTGAGGGCGTGCCGTACGACCGGATTGCCACCTCGGCCTGGCTCCTCCTGGACCCGACCACGAAGAACATTCTCTTCAGCGGTGACGCGGTCCGCACCGGGCCCGGCCAGTGGGACATTACGCTCACGGCCGACCAGACGACGGCCCTCGTGGCGGGTACGTACGACCTGCAGACCATCGTCGTGGGCGAGGAAGCAGCGCTTCCTGTCGTGAACGTCCAGTCGTTCACCAGCCTCAGTCTGAGCAGCGCCATCATCGCCGACCTCACGGTCGTCATTGACGATGCGCTCAACGCCTTCCAGACAGAACTCGACGTGGCTGTGGAAGCAGCTGACGCCGCGAACGCGGCGGCGGCTGCGGCAACGAGCCTCGCGAACACCGTGCTCATCGTGGCCATCGTGGCCGTGGTGGTCGCGGTCGTCGCCATCGCCTTCGCTGTCGTGTGGGGACGAAAAGGCGGGACGTAGAGCTACCAAGCCAACACAACTCTCGAGGGGCGCGCCTTCGGGCGCCCACCCCTCCCCTTTCTTTTGTTTTCTTTACTTCTCAGCGTCTCGCATGAACTTCTCGATGCCGCGGGTGAGCATGCGGACGAGCAGGGAGACCCCGCCGACGAAGATGAAGAAGATCGCGGGAATCGCGAGACCGAGGTAGGGGCGAGACCCAGAGAAGAACGTGGCGTTCACGGAGTAGTTCTGGGCGTCAATGGGGTCCAGGTTCCGAAGGACAAAGTGGCTCACCTGTTGCGTCAGGTTGAGGAACGGTCGGTCGCAGTTCAGGCTCGCCTGAGGAAGGGTGCCACTCTCCAGGTAGATTGTGTGCTCTCCCAGGCTGAGGGGGTAGACGAGGAGAGGGCAGGGAAGTCCATCGGCCTCGAAAGCCACGATGCTGTAATCCATGCGCGCCAGGGGCCGCGATGTGTCGCCGGGCTCGGCTGACCCCTGGAAGTCCTCCGTCCCGACCAACATGGAAACCGTGAGGGAGGAGGCGATGGTTAGTGCGATTCCAGTCACGAGCATGAGGAGCGGGACGAGGAGACCCAAGAGATCGCGGATGCGACTGAATCGCGGGGGCCTCCTGTCCCTGCGCTCCGGGTCCATGAACTTCCACAAGCGGGTCGGGGCGATAAAAGTGATGAAGGAGATGGCCCATGCACCATCCCCCTAATGGGAAGAGAGTGAGGGTGAAAACGTGGTGCTGGATTCGTACCGACGGGTCGCAGACCGAATCCTGACGCCCATGGCCGTCCGCCTGCGTCACGTTTCGCCGAACCTCCTCTCCTGGCTCGGGCTCGGAACCGCAGGCCTCGCGGGCCTCTCCGTGGCCCTCGCGGGGGTCATCAATGAGGTCCTAGCCCTGGCAGCAGCCTTCATCGCCCTCGCCGTCAGCTCGCTCCTGGACGCCCTGGACGGGAAGGTGGCGCGCCTGCGGGGAATCGCGTCGCCCCGGGGGGACTTCATGGACCATGTGTTCGACCGCTATGCGGACGTCCTCATCCTGACGGGGCTCTTCTTCAGCATCTACGCCCGCCAGCCCATCGTCTTCTTTGGCCTCCTCGGGGTCCTGCTGACGAGCTACCTGGGGACCCAGGCGCAGGCCGTGGGCATCGGACGCCTCTACGGGGGACTCCTTGGCCGAGCCGACCGACTCGTCATCCTTCTCCTGGTCCTTCTCCTTCATTTGTTCCTTGATCCCAGCGAGCCCCTCCTCTTCCTCGGCCTGGGGGCCCTCAGCTTCACCATGATGGAGTATGCCCTCCTCCTGTTTGGCATCCTGGGAAATCTCACCGCCATCCAACGGGGGGTGGAGGCCTGGAAGCGCCTCGGGGCGGGAGAGGGGTCCGCCTAGGAGGCGGCCTTCGCGGGCCGGTCCGCGGGGGCCTTCTTGGCCGTCCCGGACATCCGCGTCTTCTTTCGGTAGTAGGAGAGAGGATGGGTGATGGTCTCGCAGAGCCGGTCCGGCCCCGGGCAGATGCCGTAGGACTTCATCGTGCTGCACTCGGGGGCCGTGTACACCGTGCCCGAGATCTGTCCTGTGATGTGCTCGATCTGGTATCGGGTGACGCTCTCCCGGAAGTCGGGCACGGAGGCGAAAATCTGGTAAATCTCGTCGAAGCCGAGGCCGATGTTGTTCATGAACGACACGAGGGCAAACCGTCCCGGATGGGACACGTTCTCCGAGGCGAGGACCGTCGCGAGGAGCTTCTCCATGCAAGGGGGGAAGTTGGTGACCCGGATGGTTCCGAGGTCCTCCCCCTGAAGCCTGGAGCGGCGATCCCGAAGCGCCGTGTGCAACTCGATCACCTCCTCCTCGAAGGCGCGGAGGAGCGTGGGGTTGACCTCCAGCGGGAGCTCCGCTTCGAAGCGGTTGCGCAGGTGTCCTTCCACGACGCGGAGGAAACGGTCTCGGCTCAGCAGGACAAATCCTTCCCGGACGGGTTGATTAATCAGCTTCCACTCCTTCCCCCGGAGCTGCCGCGTCGCTCGTAGGAAGTCACTGAAGTGGAGGCGAAAGGCGCCATCGCGCAGGGCGTCGAGTCCGAGGGCGTGACTGGCCGCGAGGAGGAAGTCGTCACTCTCCCGGGAGAGACGTCGGCGCGCCAGGTCCGCCTCGGCCAAGGCGAATCGGCGAACGAGGAAACCGTCGCCGACGCAGGATACAAGGATGCGGGCGAGGGGGTACGCGTAGAGGGCCTCCAAACATTCGGCCGAACGGGATAGGGGGGGGTTGGGCAGATCGCCCGTCTCCAAGGAGGTGAAGACCCGTTCCCGGGCCCAGTTCCGCGCTCCCTGGAAGGCGCGGTGATCGAGAACCTCCTCCAGGGACAAGCCTTGGTCGCGAATGTAACGGGAAGCCTCCGCGAGGAACGGGTACATGGCGAGCACGCGGAGCCCCTCCGTCCCTTCCGGGAGGGGCAGGGGTGAGGCTTCCGCTCTCGCCTGGGCAAGAGGTGAGACGGAGAGAGAAGACCGCTCCGTGGATGTCCCCCTTGGGACGAACCGCGAGCCGCATATAAAGGGGGAGAGCGGGTCCGTGAAAATAGGGCAAGCGAAGCCGTTGCCGGGAGTTAGAGAAAAGGTTTGTATCCCGCCACCTCTCGGGAGCCTGTCTCGGGGCGCGGAGAAGCCCGTGAAGCTCGACGGGAAATCCACTGGCTAACCACCGCCCCGGGAGGCCCGGAAGCTGTAACATGCCAGAGCTTGCCCCTGAGTTCGAGGAGCTTCCCGAACACCTTCAGGAAGCGCTTCGCGAGGCCCTGGCCCGACATGGCCTGAGGGTGACACCCCTCTCTCGATTGGGAGGGGGTCGATCGGGCGCCTATCTCTATCTCGCAAGCGCTTCGCGCGCGAACGCGCCTCGATTGGAACACCTGATCCTGAAGCTCGATCGCCGGAACCCCTACGGTCCGGGAGAGGTAGAGCGCCATCGCATGGCCCGGACGGCGGCGCCCGTCCCCTTCGCGCGGGACCACATGCCCGACCTCGCCATGGAACAGGTGGAATACGGGGATTCAGTGGTCATCTTCTACACCATCGCAGGCGAATCTCTGCAGAGTTACCGTCCCCTCTCGGCCTTCCGCTCCCGGGGTCAATTCGCAACCATCGCCCAGACAGTCATGGGGGGACTACTCGGCGAGTGGAATGAAGGCGCGTCCTTCGAAAGGGCGACTCATCCCCGCGACCTCCTGACTCGTTGGCTGGGCTACCGACTCGAGGAAGGGGGCCGGATCGAGACGTTTCTCCAAGACGTATGTCGGGTTCGGCCCGAGACCCCCGGACTTCTCCTCGAGGGCGTCGCGTACCCCAACCCCCTGGCCTACGCCCGAGATCCGGACCTATGGTCCGACACGAGACCCATCGATTCCATTCTGGGTTTTCAGCATGGCGACCTCAACACGGGGAACATCCTGGCAAAATTCTCGCCCCAAGAGAACAAACTCGACGGGTATTATCTAATCGACTTCGCCCTCTACAAGCAGCAATCCCCCCTCCTCTACGACCACGCATACCTCGAGCTCTCCCATCTGCTCCACCTTCTCCCTCAGGTGTCGTTGCCCAAATGGGCAAGCTTCGCGGCCGGGTTTGCGCGGGGCGACCTCCTGGATGCCGACGAGGTCCCCATCGAACTGGCAGGGGCGGCCTCCATCTCGATCGTCGTTCGACGGGCCTTTCAGGGTTGGGTGGACAAGACCCATCCGAGCCTGACCGACGATCTCTGGGGCCAATTCCTCCTCGCGGCCACGGCGGTCGGCCTGAACTTCTGCAACAAGAAGGCCCTGGCGGACCGGGAGCGCCTGGCCGCCCTCATACACGCGGCGGCCCACCTTCGACGCTACTTCGCACGATTCGAGATCCCGCTTCCCACGGAGGCCACTGCGCTCTCGCTCACTGAGGGGAGAGGGGCAGGGCCATTGGCCGTTCGTCCTCAGAGGGATCCGGTCCACAACCTGCCTGCGGAGGTCGCCCCCGTCGTCGGTCGAGAGGAGGAGCTAAAGGAAGTAGTGACGGCCTTCGAGAATCTCGAGTCCCGCCTGGTCAGTCTCGTGGGTCCAGGCGGCATCGGCAAGACCCGCGTCGCTCTTAGGGTGGCCTATCGACTGCTGCGTTCCTTCGCCGACGGCGTCTTCATCGTGTCCTTGGCCCCTGTTGCGTCCCCCGAGGGGATTCCGCAGGCGGTCGCCGAGGCGCTAGGCTTTCCCCTATCCACGGAGGAGGACCCGGACATTCAGATTCTGAACCACCTGCAACGGCGACGGCTGCTCCTCGTGATGGATAACTTCGAACACCTCCTCGACGGGGCGGACTTTGTCCAGCGGATCCTGGAGACCGCCCCAAGAGTCGCTCTCCTCGTTACCTCCAGAGAGAGGCTTAATCTCCAGGCGGAGCGGGTCCGACCTCTGTCTGGGCTCGCGGTCGGGGAATGGGAGCGCTCGGAGGAGGCGCTCGGGTCCAGCGCAGTGCAGCTGTTCCTTCAGCGGGCGGAGAATGTGGAACCTGGGTTCGCGCTACAGGAGGACGACCTCCCCAATCTCCGCGGGATCCTCCGCTCCGTCGAGGGCAACCCCCTGGGCATTCTCCTCGCGGCAGCCTGGGTAGACGTCCTGTCTCTTGCGGAAATCGCAAAGGAGATCGAAACCAGCCTCGACTTCCTCCAGTCCGAGGCACCGGACCTGCCCCGCCGCCAGCAAAGCCTTCGGGCTGCCTTTGAGGCCTCATGGTCCCTCCTCACGCCCGCGGACCAGGACCTCCTACGGGCGCTCTCCGTCTTCCAGGGCGGCTTCACCCGCCAGGCGGGGGAGGAGGTTGCAACCGCCTCCGTCCGCGACCTCGTGGCCCTGGAACGAAAGTCCTTGCTGCATCGGGACCCCGACACGGGTCGTTTCTGGATCCACGAGGGGGTGAGGCAATACGCGGAGGAGAAGCTCGGGAGCGATGAGGCTGCAAGGGCGACAGCCGATCAGGCCCACGGGACCTACTTTGCAGGATTCGTGGAGAACCGATTGGACGACCTTCAGGGCCAGCGGCAGCTGGCCGCCCATCGGGAGATCAAAGACGACATCGTCAACATTCGGGCCGCCTGGCGCTACTGGGTCGGAAGAAAGGACCCCGGTGGCCTCTCCCGATTTCTCAACGGCTTTCTTCACGTCTACGACCTTCACGGCTGGCACCACGAAGCTGTCGAGCTCCTGGCGGCGGCGGCTGAGGCGCTTCAGGGCAAGCCAGAAGACCCCGAATCCGTCGTTGTGGAAGCGAGGGTCACAGCTATCCAGGGTTACTTTACCAGCCTTCTGGGTTCCCCGGAGGAGGGACTACGACTCGCCGAAGAGGCCGTGGACACCCTCCGGAAGATGGATCGCCGACAGGAACGGCTCATTCCGCTTTTCTGCCTCGCCCTAAACGGTGCGTTTCTCAATCGGCAAGCGGAGGTCGAGGCAGCCGCGGGGGAGGCGCTTGAGATTGCCCGGGAGTTGGGAGACGCATTGATGGAAGCCTATTCGATGGCCTGGCTCTTCTTTGGTGCGTTCCAAAGTGGGGACTTGGAGAAGGCTGCCCGGTTGGGGAACCAGAGCCTCGCCATGTTCGAAGAGCAGGGCGACCGCGTGGGACAGACCTGGCCTCTCGTGGGTCTAGGGGCCTTGGCGGTCACAACCGGGGACCTTCCAAAGGCCCGGGCCACCTACGAGCGCGGTCTGAGGAACGTGGAGGAGATCGGATTCCAACGCGGGAGACAGTTGTTTCAGAACAACCTTGGGAGCGTCGCCCTGCAAGGCGGCGAGATCCAGGAGGCCGAGAAGCACTACTTGACCAGCCTGGCAATCTCTGAGGAGATTGGGCAGACTCGAGAGATCGTGGGAACGCTGTATGATTTGGCCAAGGTGAAGGCCTCAAATCAGGAGGAGGACCGGGCCGTCGAGCTCCTGAGCCTTGTCCTCCGTCATCCAGCCAGCAGACAGTATTCGACCCTTCGCCGGCGGGCTATCGAGGAAGAGGCGAGCAGTCTTCTCAGGAAGCTCGAAGACC
The DNA here is from genome assembly GCA_030594205.1 of Methanobacteriota archaeon. GTDB lineage: Archaea > Thermoplasmatota > Thermoplasmata > RBG-16-68-12 > JAJISG01 > JAJISK01. The sequence continues at coordinate 205,515 of JAUVFR010000001.1, read as the reverse complement.
AACTTCCGTCCAAGGCGTATAAAGCGGCTCGGGAACGGGCCGAGAGACTCGAATTGGAGACTGTCGTGGAAGAACTGCTCGGACGAACCCCGGGATAGGCTGTCCTGTTCTACGCTCGGCAATCGGACACACCGGAATTGGAGTCTGGCATTGCAGCCACTTGGACCATTTGGACCAATTAAACTATAGACTAAGCAAGTGACTAGGAAGGGTCTGGGTAGGGCCGGGAGATTTTCCGTTCTCCCGATTCTTGGGAGTCCGCTCGGAGGCTCCGTTGCCGGGAGTCGAAGAAAAGGTTCGTAGCCTGCTTTCCTCGACGTAAGCAAGTGGCTGCGGGAACCGGATTAGTGTCCTCGAGCCGAAACGCGAGGCACCTGAAGAGCCTCGCCGCATCCACCGGACCCCCCACGCGCGCAGGGGGACGAAGGGGACGCCCGCGCTCTCGGGCGTTCACCGTGAGTGAAATGGCGGGGTTGATGCTCTTTCGGACGCCCCAATGCGCGGTTGGAATACCAAAGACCTTCAAAACTGGCATTTTGTGGACTTCGCCAGGCGTGAAAAGTGTCGTAAGGTTGTTAGTAAAGCTACGGACGTTCGGTCATCGAATAAGAATGCATGGGCCGTAAGCGAAGTTCATGACGCATGCACCACAAAGGAGGCGGAAATGCATGGAAGGAGGCTTACGGCCGTCGCCGGGCGTCCGATACCCTCTGCGCGTTGTCCGGCTGGGGATTTCATCTATCCAATGGCGATCTCCTATGGAGTCCGCTCGGGACCGGTTTGGCCTCAAGGGGTAGATTTCCCTATCCCAACCCCCGCAATCGAGGGAGGTGGACCGAGGGCGTGGAGGTGATCCCGAAATCGTCGAAGGGCGCGCTGCCAATCCTCCGCCGCGTGGAGGTAGTTGAAGGCCGTCCCCAGACATAGCAAGGCGTCGGACGGCTGCGCGAGGGACACCTCTTCTGGCGTTCAACAGCGTCGTTTCTGCTGCGATTATTCCTGGCTGGCTGGCCATGGCATCGATGGCATCGCGGCATTCCTCAGGTGATGCCTAGGCGGCCCCGCCTTCCGCCTCGGCGGTCCGCAGCTGGCCCAGGGAGTGGTGGGTCCTGTGGATGGAGGTGATGAGCCCCAAGAGGGCCAGGAGGAGGAGCAGCGAGTAGGGCTGGAGCAGGAGGAGGCCCACCCACCAGATGAGCATGCGCAGGTCCCTGGTCGCCAGGCCCACCAGGCAGGATACACCCTCAGCCTCCGCCTTGGTCCTGGGGGCCGTGGCCATGTAGGTGCCCATCATCGCCAGGAGCCCCACCAGCCAGAGGTTCTCGAAGTTGGTGAGGACCAGGGCAACGACGAGGGCGCCGTCTACCCACCGGTCCATCATGTGGTCCAGGTAGGCGCCGTAGCGCGTCACCTGGTCCTTGGCCCTGGCCAGGTCGCCGTCGGTACAGTCAAGGATACCGGAGATGAACAGCAGGGCGACCGCCAGGTAGAACTGCTGCAGGGCCACGAGGACGGCCCCGGCCATGCCGACGGTGCCGCCGATCCAGGTCACCTGGTTGGGCGTGATTCTGGTCCTGGCCAGGCGGGCGGCCAGGGGCCTCGAGAGGCGACGATATACGTAGGTGGTCAGGGGGTACTTCCATTCCAAGGCTCTCCCTCCGTGCCTCCGACCCAGAGTCAAAAATACTTTTTATGGTTGCGGCATAGGGCCCCCGGGGGAGAGCAATGAGGGCCCTGATCCTGACGGCCGGGAGCGGGAGGCGCATGGGGGAGCTGGGCCGGGACAGGCCGAAGGCCCTCTTGGAGGTCGGCGACAGGACCATCCTGGACTATATCGGCCATGCCTGCAAGGTGGTGGATGTGGAGGAGGTGGTCCTGGTGGTCGGCTACAAGGAGGAGGTCCTGCGGAATCACATTGGCGCCGCCCAGGAGTGGAGCTTCGACGTGGCCTACGTGAGGAACCCCAGGTCGAAGGTGACGGAGAACGCCTACAGCGTGTACCTTGCCAGGGAGCGGGTCGAGGGCCATAGCTTCCTGCTGGTGAACGGCGACACTCTCTTCCACCCGGAGATCGCCGAGGACGTGACTCGGAGCGGGGACGAGAGCGCTGTCCTGGCCGTGGACACGGAGAAGGAGCTGGGCCGAGAGGAGATGAAGGTCGTCATCGAGGATGGATGCGTGGTACGCATAAGCAAGGAGCTGGAGCCCTCAGAGGCCGATGGGGAGTACATCGGGGTTGCCCATGTGAGGGATTCCGCCGGCTTCTACGACAGCCTGAGGGAGGCTCTCAGGCAGCAGGGACCGCGCATCTACTACGAGGAGGCCTTCGCCCAGATGGCTCGCGCGGGCCGTCCTGCGATGGCCTCGTCCATCCAGGGACGTCCCTGGATAGAGGTCGACACACCGGAGGACCTGAGCTGGGCTAGGAGGTCCGTGGGCCCTCAGATTCAGACGCACATTGAAGGGAGCGGCTGAGGGCCTTCCTCACAGCGCGTGGCCACCCACGGAGATGTTGACCCTGTTCCTCCCTCTCGAGCCCCACCAATCTGACCTCGAAGTTCAAATGAATCCCGTCGAGCGAAGTTCATCCAGTAGCTCGGGGAGACGTGTCCCGCGACGGTCGGCCTGGTAGACTCTCGAGAGCGGAAACTCCTGGATCAACCCACTCCGGGTTCGGAGTGGAACCTTCTCCTTGAAGAGGGAGTTCCGCAAAGTAGCCGCATTATGTTTCCCCTGGGCAGTGAGAAAGTACACCTTACGGCGCCGTGGCCTCTGGCTGATATGTGAGATCCTGCCCTCCACGCGTCCTTCCTCAAGGAGCGGTTTGACGTATTGCGTCACATGCTGAATCCGAATGCCTGTGGCCTCCGCGATACCGCTCTGCGTAACCTCGATAGGCGCCTCGTATTCCTCGGCGAAACGGTTGAAGTCGAAGAGGTGGAGGAGGATGCGTTCCTTGACGGTGAGGTCCCTGACTGTCACGTGTTCCCAGAGGTTAACCCGATTGAGCTTAGATAACGTTTCTCAAGCCTTACAGGCCTTGTGATCTCTGAACCCCTTAACAGGAGCGTTGCCGGGAGTCAGAGAAAAGGTTTGTATCCCGCTACCTCTCGGGCTCCCCTATGAGACAAGAATCGGGAAAGGGGGCCTCGAAACAAGGCCCCGAGGGGGAGGTGGACTTCAGCTGGGGCGTTCAGATTCCGCTCCGGGATAGCGTCCGCCTCAACGCCACCCTCTATCGCCCCAAGGAGGAGACGCCCACTCCGGCCATCTTTACCCTCACCCCCTACACAGCGGACACCTACCACGAGCGGGCGTACAACTTTGCGCAGCACGGCGACGCCTTCCTCGTCGTGGACTGCCGGGGTCGGGGCAACTCCGAGGGAGAGTTCGAGCCCTTCGTGAACGAGGGCCGGGATGGCCACGACGTGGTGGAGTGGCTGGCGACGCAACCCTGGTGCGACGGCTCGGTCACAATGTGGGGCGGCTCCTACTCCGGCTTCAACCAGTGGACCACGCTGAAGGAGTTCCCTCCCCACCTGAAGGCCATCGTGCCGGCGGCCGCGGCCCACGCGGCCGTGGACTTCCCGTTCTTCAAGAACATCCTGTTTCCCTACGAGATGCGGTGGCTCACCCTAACCAGCGGGTTGACGGCAAACTCCGCCCTCTTCGGCGAGGATGCCTTCTGGATCGAGAAGTTCCGCGAACTGTACCTGCATCACCGGCCGTTCAAGGACCTAGACCAAGTCGTCGGCAACCTCTCCACCCTCTTTCAGACATGGATCCAACATCCGACGCCGGACCCGTACTGGGAGCCCATGGCGTTGACGCCGGACGAGTATCGGCGCATCGCCATCCCGATTCTGACCATCACCGGCCACTACGACGGCGACCAGCCCGGGGCCTTGCACTACTACCGCATGCACATGCAACACGGGACGCCCGAGGCGACGGCGAAACACCACCTGGTCATCGGCCCCTGGGACCACGCCGGCACGCGGACGCCGAACAGGGAGGTTGGGGGCCTGAAGTTCGACGAGGTCAGCGTGATCGACCTGAACGAGCTGCACCGAGAGTGGTACGACTGGACCCTGAAGGGCGGCTCCAAGCCCGAGTTCCTGAAGAAGCGCGTGGCCTACTTCGTGATGGGTGCGGAAGAGTGGAAGTACGCAGATGCCCTGGAGGCCAACGCCGACGGCCGGGAGAGGCTCTATCTGAACTCCCGGGACGGTCGCGCGAACGACATCTTTCACTCTGGCACCCTGCAGGATGCCCCGCCGAAGGACTCCGAGCCTGATGCGTACGTGTACGACCCCCTGGATCTCCGGCCCGCGGAGCTAGAGAAGAAACTCGTCAAGAACTACCTCACAGACCAGCGCTACGCCCTCCGCCTGTACGGAAACGGTCTCGTGTATCATAGTTCCCCGTTCCCCGAGGACACAGAGGTCACGGGCTTCCTGCGTCTTGTGGCGTGGATCACCCTCGACGTGCCGGATACCGATTTCGTGGTGACCGTCTCCGAACTCCTCCCTGATGGCTCCCATGTCTTCCTGAGTCGGGACCTCCTCCGGGCCCGTTATCGCGAGTCCCTCACGCAGGAGAGGCTGGCCACGCCTGGAGAGGCCCACGAGTACGTGTTCGACGGGTTCACCTTCTTCTCCCGACAGGTGGCCCGGGGCAGTCGCCTACGCCTCCTCCTCCGCTCGCCCAATTCCATCTTTGTCCAGAAGAACTACAACAGCGGGGGCGTCGTTGCCGAGGAATCGGCAAGGGACGCGCGGACCGCCCACGTGATCCTCCACCACGATGTGGAGCATCCGAGCCGAGTGGAGCTTCCTCTCGTCAGGAGGGACGGGCCCGCCGAGCCCATGTCTGATCCATAATTTGACGGAGCCGCGACCCTTAGTTATAGAGCCGTTGCCGGGATTTGAACCCGGGACCTACGCCTTACCAAGGCGTCGCTCTACCAGGCTGAGCCACAACGGCGTACAGGTGCCCAAGAAACCTGCCGATATAGCTTTAGCGTGGGGACTGCGAGCCACGCTTAAGTAACGCCCCAGGCTTTTCCGATTCGTGAAGGAGGCCTTGACCAGCTTCGACATCCGCCTGCTTGCCGAGGAGTTGCAGGCCCTCCGCGGCGCCTACCTGGGCAAGGTCTACCAAGACGGGCCCTCGTTCATCTTCCGCTTCCATGTCCCACGTCGAGGAAAGACAGAACTCTTCGTGCATCCCGGCCGTTGGCTGTTTCTCGGCCAGGGATTCAAGAGACCCGCGCAGCCACCCCCCTTCGCCCAGGCACTGCGCAAAGCGTTGAGCAACGCGGTGATCCGGGAGGTGTCCCAGAGGGGTTTCGACCGCATTCTCCTCCTCGAGTGGGAGAGGAAGACCCCGGGAACGTTGGTCTTCGAGATGTTCGGTCGTGGGAACCTTCTCCTGTTGAAGGAGGGAGAGATCGAAGTGGCCCTCGCAGGAGGAAAGTGGAAATCCCGCGAAGTGCGGAGAGGCATCCCCTACATGTTTCCCCCCGAGGGGGTCAATCTCCTCGAGATGGATAGGGATGCGCTCACGAAATCGCTCGCGGGGCAGACGGACCCCCTCGTGAAGATCCTCGCCACGGCCCTAAGCCTGGGGAGACTGTACGCCGAGGAACTCTGCGCCCGGACCGAGCTCTCGAAGCAGCAGCCTGCGGGGGAACTCACCGAAGCTGAGATCGAGGGCCTGTACACAAGCCTCCAGGCCCTCTTGGGCCAGCTCGCATCCCCTACCCCCGCGGTGGTCCTGAACGAAGGGCCTATCGACGTCGTTCCGTTTCCGTTGAAGGTCTATGAGGGATACGAGGCGCGCCCCTACGCCACCATGAGCGAGGCCCTCCAGTTCTACGTCACCTCCCTGAAGCCAAGGGAGAAGGAGAAGCCGGACCCAGGGGTCACTCGCATGGAACGCCGGATTCGACGCCAGGAAAAGACACTGGCGGAGGCCCTCGAGGGCGCGGAGGTTGCCGACCAAGGGGCGGGCTACCTGTATGCCCATTACCAGGATGTGGATCGTCAGATCCGGCTGGCTCGAGAAGGCCGCGTCCGGGAGGGTGTGGATCCGGAACGCAAGACCTTCACGGTGCGTGCGGGACAGACGTCCCTGGAACTCCACTACGAGGAGAGCGTCGACGAAAACGCGCAGCGCTTCTACGAGCAGAAGAAGGTCCTCACGGAGAAGGCGATCCGCATTGAGAACGCTCTCGAGGAGAGCCGCCGCGAGCTCCGGCGCGTCCGGAAATCGGCACAGCGGCGGGAGAGGAGGAAGCCGATCTACGCTCCCTCGAAGCGATTCTGGTTCGATGCCTATCGATGGACCCTTTCCAGTCGAAGGATCCTCATCCTCGGAGGCAGGGATGCGCGATCCAACGAGAAGCTGGTGCGCAAGCACCTGAACCCGGGAGACCGGTACGTCCACGCCGATCTGACGGGGGCCCCGAGCGTGGTTGTGAAGGGGGGGGCCGAGGCGGACGAACAGACACTGCGGGAGGCCAGCCGCTTCGCCCTGGTGTACTCCAAGGCGTGGAGGCACGGCCTGGGGTCCGGCAGCGCCTTCTGGGTGACCCCCGACCAAGTGAGCAAGACCGCCGAGAGCGGGGAGTACCTCAAGAAAGGATCCTTCGTGATTCGGGGGAAGCGGAACTACGCCCACAAGCTGGCCCTGGTCCTCGCTCTCGGCGAGGTGGAGGTCGAGGGGAACCGGAGAGTGATCGGCGGCGATCCCGATGCCCTGCGCGCCCTCTCGAGTCGGTACCTTCTCGTGAAGCCCGGGGGGCCTCTACGACGCCAGGACCTGGCGCGAACCCTTTCCCACGCCTTCGAGGTCCCGGCCGACGAGTTGGAACGCATCCTACCGACGGGCGCCTTCGAGGTCACGGAAGTGCATGGTCTCCGAGAGGACCTCTTCGCGCCGGAGTGAGGCAACCTCCAAGATTTCGACCTGCCCTCACCTTCTTATCCCGCCCCTCCCGTAGAATTCCTGATGGCCGGGAGATTGCGTACCGCAGGCCTGATCCTCTTCCTCCTCGCCCTCTTCGGCGCCATCGGCTGGCTCTTGGGCGGCTTCTTCGCCAACGAGTGGTATCTCGGCGCGGCCATCTTCCTGGGCCTCGCGGGGGTCATGAACCTCATCGCCTACTTCGGGAGCGCCCGCATCGTCCTCAGGTCCTATCGGGCCAAGGAGGTGTCGGAGAAAGAGGCCCCGAAGCTGTACCGGTCCGTCCGGCGCGTCGCGCAGATGGCGGACGTTCCCATGCCCAAGGTGGCCCTGATCTCCTCCCCGACCCCCAACGCCTTCGCGACCGGTCGCAACCCCAAGAACGCCGTGGTAGCCGTGACCGAGGGGATGCTCAGACTCCTGCCGGAGGAGGAGCTTGAGGGAGTCCTTGCCCACGAGATGGCCCACATCAAGGATCGCGACATCCTCGTGATGTCGGTCGCAGCGACCCTCGCGGGGGCGATCGCCTTCATGGCCCGGTTCGCGCTCTGGGGCGCCCTCTTTCGCCAGCGGAACCAGGGGGCCCTCCTGCTTCTCATTGTCATCGCCGTGACGGCGCCCCTCGCCGCGATTCTTGTCCAGCTCGCCGTCTCGCGGACCCGAGAGTTCCGGGCCGACGAGGTGGGGGGGCGGACCCTCCGCAAGCCGTTGCACCTCGCACGGGCCCTGGAAAGGCTTGACGTGGCCAACCAGCGCCGTCCGATGCAGCGGGGAAACCCCGCCAGCGCCTCCCTCTTCATCGTGAACCCCTTCCGGCGCCGCTCGACCTTGGTGCGCATCTTCTCCACCCACCCGCCCGTGGAGAAGCGCGTCAAGCGGCTGCGAAGGCTGGCTCGCGAGTTTGGTCAGTACTACTGAACCGGGCCGGCAAAGGGGTTAAACCCGCGGTCCGGTTGGACGCGCCATGGATGACCCGCGCGTGGCGTGGGACGACCTGGATCTGGAAATCCTGCGCCTGCTCAACCGCGATGCCCGACAGAGCTATCGCGACCTGGCGCGGCAGCTGAAGATCTCGACGAGCACGGTGTCCACTCGGATTCACCGCCTGGAGAAGAAGGGCATCATCACGGGGTACGCCCCCATCATCGACCAGAGCAAAACGGGATTCGACCTGCCGGTCGTCATCGGCCTTCAGATCTCCAAGGGGAAGCTCTTGGAGGTGCAGCAGAAGGTCGCGGAGGACCCCCGGGTCTACGGGGTGTACGACGTGACGGGGGACTGGGACTCCATCGTCATGGCCCGTTTCCGGGACACCCGCGAGCTGGACGCCTTCATCAAGAGGGTCTTGGCGCTCCCCTACGTGGAGCGGACCTACACCCAGGTGGTCCTGAACACGGTGAAGGAGGAGAAGCGGGTCCTCCTTTAGTCCTCCAGGTCGTCCTCGGACCCGATCTCGGCGCGGGTCCGGGAGGCCTCCTCCGCCGCCTCCTCTGCCTCTATCTTGGCGGCCTCCATGTCCCGGGCCAGCTCCTCGGCCTTGGGGAGGGGGCCCAGGACGTCGTCCGCCTTCCCCAGGAGGCCCTCCAGCTCCTCGAAGCTGGCGATCTCCCGCTCGGGCACCTTCTTCATGACGCCCAGGTAGTCGGCGATCCCCTCGACGATCCGGCTGATCTCGAAGGGGAAGATGATCTTCGTGGCCTCCCCCTCGGCCATGGTCTTGAGGGTTTCCATGGAGAGGACGGCGATGGCCTTTGTGTCCAGGGTGGAGGCGCCCAGGGACAGGATGCGCAGCTTCTGGGACTCGCCCTGGGTTTCCAGGATGGTGGCGAGGCGCTGCCCCTCGGCCTCGAGGACCTTCGCCTGACGGACGCCCTCCGCCTCCAGGATGCGGGCCTGCTTATCCCCCTCGGCCACCAGGATGGCGGACTTCTTCTCGCCATCCGCCCGCAGGATGGCCGCTCGGCGCTGCCGCTCCGCCGCCGTTTGCTCCTCCATGGCCGCCTTGACCGTCCGGAGGGGGTCCACCTCCCGGATCTCCACGGCCTCGACTTTGACTCCCCAGGCGTCGGTGGCGGTGTCCAGCACGTCCCGGAGCCGGAAGTTGATCTGTTCCCGGTTGTACAGAATCTCGTCCAGCTGCATGTCGCCCATGATGGATCGAAGGGTCGTCTGCGCGAGGGCCACGGTGGCAAGCCGGTAGTCCGTCACCTCGAAGTAGGCCTTCTTCGGGTCGATGATCTTGATGTAGATGATCGCGTCCACGTTCGTGGGCGCGTTGTCCTTGGTGATGACCTCCTGCCGGGGTACGTCCAGGACCTGGGTTCGGAGGTCCAGCTTGATGACCTGGGTGATCATCGGGGCCACGAGGTTGAACCCCGGATTCAGGACCCTCGTGAACTTCCCCAAACGGATGGAGAGACCCTGCTCGTAGGGCTGGACGATACGCACGGCACTGACGAAGAGGGCGATGACCACGAACAGGACGAGCAACGTCAGGGCGAGGATCACCTCACCCGGAAACTGGGCGCCAACGTCCACCTGCAGGAGGCCGCCAAAGAAACCTCCGAACACGTTCCCACTCTCCCCCGGTACCAATCCTATTCCTCCTGTTTCTCCTCTTTCTCGGTGGTCTTCTCCGCGGCCTTCGCCTCCCAAGGCGTCACGACGACATGCACGCCGCGGCTGTCCACCACCTGGACCCGCATGCCTTTCGCGATGGGCTCCTCCGCAGTCGCACTCCACACGGTGTTGTCGATGTTAACCTTGCCGGCGATGGAGTCGGGAATCACTCGCCGCACGACCCGGCCACGCCTCCCGATGAGAGATTCGCCCACCGTCGTAATGGGCGGGGAGGGGGGCGCCAGACGCTGGTAGAGGAGGATCGTGACGTAGGTGACCGGGGCCCCAACCGCGATCACGGTAATGGGGGCGAGAGGAGAGGTGAAGAACCCCGGGATGAAGAGCCCTAAGAGCGCGAGTGCAATGAGGATGGTGGCGACGACGCCCACGAAGAAGCCGGGCGAAGCGGCCTCCGCCACGAGGAGAACGAGCCCGATGACCAGGAAGGACAGGGCAAGAATCTCCTCAAACGTGACCATCTCGTAAGGTACGAGAGTGGGCTATATCACCCTGTTGGCTCTCTGTTTCAACTCAGGTCCATCACGACAACATCGCGAATGGCCCGCATCCCCTGGAACGGAAGCAAGAGGCGGCCCCGGGCATCGGCACGAAAGGCTCGCACATCCACGTCGTCGGCGGCGGCCACGAGCACATCCTGGACATGGCCGTTCCTGGTGTCCACGACGAAGTTGTCGATGACGCCGAGAATCCGGCCGTCGTTGGTCATGACGGTTTTGCCTGTCAGCTCGGTCACAAATCGTTTCATCCCATCACCTTCTGAGGAGGCCGGAATTCCCTCCCCCTATATTAGCCTGCCGGGAGATCAACGATAGATCGCGGGGACCTCTTCCCGCCGCCGGACGGCGCGCCGCCGGAGCTCCTCTCCGAGTCGATTGTAGAGCTTGACGGTCTCCTCATCCACAGAGGGGAAGACTACCTGCCGGGCGGCTTCGAAGTCCTTGGCCTGAACCAGGACCGCGTCTCGGTTCTCGCGAAGGGCGTGCATGGCCGCCTCCCGACACAGGGCCTCGATGTCCGCGCCCACGTACCCGACGAGATCCTTTGCCAGCTTGCCCAATTTCACGTCGGTGTCCACGGGCATGGTACGGGTGTGCACGTTCAGAATCTCGAGGCGCGCCTCCTCCTCGGGCACGGGAAGTAGAATGAGACGATCGAACCGACCCGGTCGGAGCAGGGCGGGGTCTACCATGTCGGGGCGGTTTGTCGCCCCGATGGTTACGACGCCCTCCATGGTCTCCAGCCCGTCGAGTGATGTGAGGAGCTGGTTCACCATGCGCTCACTCACCCCCGAATCCCCCATCACCGCGCCGCGGCGTGGAGTCAAGGCATCAATCTCGTCGATGAAGACCACGCAGGGCGCGACCTGCTTCGCCTTCTTGAAGATCTGGCGAATGGCCTTCTCACTCTCCCCCACCCACTTGGACATGACCTCGGGACCCTTGATGGAGATGAAGTTGGCCTCCGATTCTGTAGCCACGGCCTTGGCGAGGAGGGTCTTCCCCGTGCCCGGGGGGCCGTAAAGCAGGATGCCTCGGGGCGGCCGAATGCCCATCCGATGGAACGCGTCCGGGTTCTTGATGGGCATCTCCACGGCCTCGGAGAGTTGGCCCTTCACTTCATGCAGGCCGCCGACGTCGTCCCAGGCGACTCGCGGAATCTCCACGAGGACCTCCCGCAAGGCGCTGGGCTCGACCTCCTTCAGGGCCTCTCTGAAGTCCGCCCGAAGGACTCGCATCTTCTCGAGGACCCCCGCAGGAATGGGCTTGTCTAGATCGATTTCAGGCAGGTACCGGCGCAGGGCCTTCATCGCGGCCTCCCGGACCAGTGCAGCCAAGTCCGCGCCGACGAACCCGTGGGTGATCCTGGCCATCTCCGTGAGGAGGGCCTCCCGGTCCTCCGGTTCGCCCTCGGTGGGCATGCCACGGGTGTGAATCTGCAGGACCTCCATACGCCCGTCCCGGTCGGGAACGCCGATCTCGATCTCGCGGTCAAACCGGCCCGGCCGCCGGAGCGCAGGGTCGATGGCGTCCTCGCGGTTCGTGGCCCCGATGACGATGACCTGGCCCCGTCCGCTGAGACCATCCATCAGCGTGAGGAGTTGGGCCACCACACGCCGCTCCACCTCCCCAGTCACGTCCTCTCGCTTGGGGGCGATGGAGTCCAGCTCATCAATGAAGAGGACCGAGGGGGCGTTTTTCTCGGCTTCTTCGAACTTCTCCCGGAGACGCTCCTCGCTCTGGCCGTAGTACTTGGACATGATCTCGGGGCCCTGAATGGAGGCGAAATTGGCCCCGGCCTCGTTGGCCACGGCCTTGGCAATCAGGGTCTTGCCCGTGCCGGGCGGCCCGTACAGCAGGACCCCCTTGGGGGGGTCGATGCCGAGACGGTTGAAGAGTTCGGGATGCTTGAGGGGGAGCTCGATCATCTCCCGGACGCGCAGGAGCTCCTCGTGGAGGCCCCCGATGTCCTCGTAGGTGATGGTGGGGGTGAGAATCTCCCCCTCCTTGATCGGCTCCTCCTTCATCTCGATGAAGGTCTCCTCGGAGATCTGGACGATCCCCCGGGGGGCCGTGCGGATGACCATGAAAGGAAGCGCGCCGCCCATGAGGGCGATGCCGGGGACGATGACCACGTCCCCCTTCACCACGGGGCGCTTCAGGAGCCCCCGCTTCACGAAGTTCTCGATGCCTTGGCCGAAGCTCACTTTGTGCCCCTCGCTGATGATCGGGGCGATGGTGACCCGCTGCGCGCCGTCCACGGTGGCCTTCTTGACCTCGGCCTTATCGCCGATGGAGACGCCCAAGTTGCGCCGGACGAGGCCATCGATGCGGACGATGCCCTTCCCCTCGTCCTCCTGCATGGTCCGGAAGAGCTTCGCAGCGGTGCTCTTCTTGCCGATGATCTCGATGATCTCCCCCACGTCGACACCCAGGGTCATCCGGGTGCGAGTGTCCACCCGGGCGCGACCCAGGCCGACGTCCGATTGGGGAGCCTCGGCAACCTTCAAAATCACCCGATCTGGCATCCCATTTATTCAACACGAGCGGAGCTATTTGATGATTTGGGTCACCTGGTCGTGCCTGATAACCGAGGTCAGCGGGCCTCGGCAGCCGACGCCTGGATGGCCTCGGTCAGGGTCATCTCGCCCCGCGCGACCTTCTCCGCCAAACCCTGCGAGATGGTCAGGCGGCCCCCGGAGCGGATGCGGCTGCTTCGCTGAATGTTCTTCACCTCGCCTCGGGTCGGGAGAATCTCATAGGAGGTTTCGGCCTGAACCCCCCGGCCCATCGCGATGTCCATGGCGGCCTCGATGTCTCGGGCATCCTCCCGTCTCCTGTCGTGCCGCGTCGTTCCCCGTTCGTCCACAATCTCGACTCGGAGGCCGTGGCGCGTCAGGACGTTGATGATGCGGTTGCGGTGGGTCGGGTCACCGTGACCGATGCGGACCTGGAACGCCTCGCACGTGTAGGTGCGGAGAACGCCGAGACAGATCTCAAGAACCGCTTCCGGGGAAGCGCCGGTCCGCGTATCGATGACCTCTCCATCCCCCAGAATGGCCGCCCCGGGCCGAGGGCCGGGATCGATGCCAATTACGATCTTTCGAAAGGCGGTCTTTCCTTGGAGCAACTGTTGCGCCTTGGCCACCGCGTCCGGGACTTCGTCGACGGCCACAATGAGCGGGAAGTCGATGGTCCGGGCCTCCTCGGAGGAGGTCAACACGACGCCGATCTCGGGGGGAATGCCTGGGTCGAAGGAGAGGCTCTGGAAAGGAACGTTCCCTTCCTTCAGATAGGAAATGAGGTCGTGGTAAAGTCGAAAGTCCCGGGTCAGGACCCCCAGAACCCTTCCCATAATGGACCCAAGTGTGAAGGCGGATAAAGAGGTGCGCGCCGACCTAGCGCACACGGAACGAGGTGTCCTCGTGGGAGTCGGCGTATTCCCCCAGGGATTCTCCCAGGTGTCGGAAGAACTTCTTTTCCTCTGCCGATAGACTCTTCGGGGTCCTGACGACCACACGGACGAGCTGATCGCCACGACGACTCCCGTTCAGCTCGGGGAGCCCCTTCCCCCGAAGCCGAAAGGGCGTATTGGTCTGGGTTCCGGGAGGCACCTTTAGGGTGGCGCTCCCGAAGAGGGTGGGGACGGTGAGCTCACCCCCAAGGGCGGCCTGCGAAATGGTGATCGGCGCCTCCAAAATGACGTTTCGTCCATCGCGTTGGAATCGGTCGTGGTCCTTGACGTGGAGGACGAGGTAGAGGTCTCCCACGGGTCCCCCCCGGTCCCCCGCCTCCCCCTGGCCGAGAACGCGGAGGCTCAGTCCTTCGCGGGTCCCCTTGGGGATGGCGACAGAGACCTTGGAGGTCTTCTGAATCGCTCCGCGTCCGCGGCATTCCGGGCATTTCTCCGAGGCCAGCTTGCCCTCGCCTCGACAGCGGGTGCAAGGGGTGATGCTGATCATATGGCTGAACCCGCTCCGTCGCACGTCCCGGACCTGTCCGGTCCCGTTGCAGGCGGGGCAATCCGTCAGGTTACCGTCCTTCGCTCCGGTCCCGCGGCAGTCCTCACAGGTGACACCATGGGGGACTTGGATCTCTCTCTGGGCCCCCTTGGCCACCTCCTCCAGGGTCACCTCGAGGTCCATTCGGAGGTCCCGACCGCGGGAGGGACCGTAGGGAGCTCGTCCGGACCGGCGGAAGAACTCCTCGAAGAGGCTTCCCCCTACCGGTGTGGCGACGCCTCCGAAGAAATCACGAAAGATGCTGCTTCCGAAGATGTCGTCCACGTCGCCGAAGTGGGTGAAGTCGGACCAGTCGAAGCCCTGGGCCCCGAACGCCCGCTGCGCCCCCTCGTGGCCGTATCGGTCGTAGAGGGAGCGCTTCTCGCGGTCCATCAGGATCTCATAGGCCTCGGAGAGCTCCTTGAACTTGGCCTCTGCCTCCTTGGGCTTGTCCTTGTTGAGATCGGGATGGTATTTCTTTGCGAGACGGCGGTAGGCCTTCTTGATCGCCGGCTCCGCGGCGTCCTTTGGGACGCCCAGAACCTCGTAATAATCGCGCTTCGCCATGGGGGAATCGTTATACGGAAGGTACGTGCAATAAGGTTTTCTCAGTCATTATCCTCGTCCACGTCCTCAAACTCGGCGTCGACGACGTCCGGTTCGGAGGCGTCCTTGGACTCCTTCGCCTCCTCCCGCGCCCGTTCTTCCTGGGCCTTCTGGTAGACCTCAGTGCCGATCTTCTGGGCCTCGGCGTTGAGTTCCTCGATTCCCTTCTTGAGCTTCTGCAGGTCGTCCGTCTCCAGGGCCTTCTTGAGATTTTCCACCTTCTCTTCGACGGCCTTGCGGGTGGACTCTTCGACCTTGTCTCCCACTTCCTTGAGCATCTTCTCCGTGGCATACACGAGGCTGTCGGCCTGGTTCTTGGTGTCGGCCAGCTCCCTGCGCCGACGGTCTTCCTCCGCGAAGGCCTCCGCGTCTGTGACCATCCGGTCGATCTCGTTCTCGGAGAGACGCTGAGGAGCAACGATGGTGAGGTTCTCCTCCTTCCCGGTCCCCAGATCCTTGGCGGCCACGTGGAGGATGCCGCTGGCGTCGATGTCGAAGGTGACCTCGATCTGGGGGGTGCCCCGAGGGGCCGGAGGGATGCCCGTCAGCAGGAACTTCCCCAGAGAGACGTTATCGGAGGCCATGGCCCGCTCCCCCTGGAGAACGTTAATCTCGACCGTGTTCTGATTGTCATCCGCCGTGCTGAAGATCTGCTCCTTCTTGGTCGGGATGGTCGTGTTTCGATCGATGAGCTTCGTAGAGACGCCGCCAAGCGTCTCGATGCCGAGGCTGAGGGGGGTCACGTCCAACAGCAAGATGTCCTTGACCTCTCCCGCCAGGACGCCCGCCTGGAGCGCCGCCCCGAGGGCGACGGACTGCATGGGGTCGATGCCCCGTTCGGACTTTCGCCCGAGGACTTTGCTGAAGTGGTTCCGGACGACGGGCATCCGGGTCGGCCCGCCGACGAGTATCACGTGCTGCACGTCACTGAAGTCCCACTTGGCGTCCTTGAAGGCCTGTTGGATGGGCGTCACCGTGCGTTCCAACACGGGCTCCACGAGCCGCTCCAGCTTGGCGCGGGTCAAGGTCGTCTCCAAGTGGACCGGCTTACCCTCCCGTTCGGCGAGGAAAGGCAGGTTGAGCGTGGTCGTCGTGGTGCCCGAGAGCTCGATCTTGGCCTTCTCCGCCGCGTCCCGGACGCGTTGCATGGCATTCCGGTCGTCGCGGAGGTTCACCTTCTCCTTCTTCTCGAACTCTTCCAAAATGGCGTCGATGATGGCGGTGTCCATGTCCAGGCCGCCGAGGCGCGTGTCCCCATTCGTGCTGACGACTTCGAAGACCCCCTCGCCCATCTCCATTAGGGTGACGTCAAACGTGCCGCCGCCCAGGTCCAGAACGGCGATCTTCGCCTCCTCCTCCTTCTCCAGGCCGTAAGCGAAGGCCGCGGCAGTGGGCTCGTTGATGAGGCGCTCGACCTGGAGGCCGGCGATGGTCCCCGCATCTCGGGTGGCCTGCCGCTGGTTGTCGTTGAAGTAGGCCGGGACCGTGATAACGGCCTGGGAGACCTCCCCCCCGAGGAAGGCCTCGGCATCCGCCTTGATCTTGCCCAGGATGCGCGCGGAGATCTCTTGGGGGGTGTACGACTTCCCACGCGCCTTGACCTTCTCATCGGTCCCCATCTTTCGCTTGATCTGCATGATCGTCCCGTCGGGGTTGAGGACCGCCTGGCGCTTTGCCGGCCCCCCGACGAGGACCTCCCCGTCCTCCGTGAATGCCACCACGGAGGGGAAGTTCTTTCCGCCATCGGAACTCCCCTCAGCGCTGGGGATGATCACGGGTCGACCGCCCTGCATGACGGCCGCCTCGGAGTTCGTCGTTCCCAAGTCAATCCCAATCATCTTAGCCATCGGACTCACCTTCCTTCTTGCTCACAATCACGCGGGCGGGGCGGAGAATCTTCGTGTCCAGGCGATATCCCCGGGTGACCACCTCCACGACCCGGCCCTCGTCCTCCGCTTCGACGAAGTCCACGGCCTCGTGCAGGTAGGGGTCGAAGGGCTGGCCGTCCGCCTCGATCTCCTGTAGGCCCTCGAATCGCAGGACCTTCATCAAGTTCTCGTACACCATCCGCAAGCCGTCGGCGAGGTCGTCTCCACGCTCTGCCAGAACCCCCACGGCCAGCTCAAACTCATCCAGGACCGGCAGGATCTGGCGCAGGACGCCCTCGGAAGCGAACCGGAGGAGGTCGATGCGCTCCTTGGCCGCCCGCTTCTGCTGGTTTTCCAGCTCCGCCTGCAGGTAGGCCATTTGGTTCTGGAGGTCCGCGAGGCGTTTCACGGGATCCTCAGACGGCTCTGTCCCTCCTTCAGGCTCCGCTTCGACCTCGGTCGTTTCGGGGTCCTGCTCCTCCTGCGCCTGCGGGGCCTCCTTGCTCAAGGCAACGGCCTCCCGGGAGTCCGGGAGGGCAGGGGAACCTAGAACTCCCCCGCTCCCATGCCGCCCATGCCGCCCATGCCGCCCATGCCGCCGGGGCCTCCCATGCCCTCGCCTCCCGGGGGCATCGGGGCGCCGCCCGTCTTGGCGGCGATGACATCATCGATCCGGAGGATCATCACGGAGGCATCCGTGGCGGATATGACGGCCTGGGTGCCGACCCGGATGGGCTCCAAGACCTTCTGGGCGAGCATGTCGGTGATCTTCCCGGTGAAGACGTTCACCCCCGCGTGGACCTTTCCCTTCTTGTGCTCCTTCCGGAGGTCAATGAGGGTGTCAATGGGGTCGAGACCCGCGTTCTCCGCGAGGGTCCGAGGCAGTACCTCCGCGGCGTCGGCGAAGGCCTCGATGGCCATCTGCTCTCGGCCTCCGACGCTCGGGGCGTACTCGCGGAGGGCGAGGGAGACCTCCATGGCGGAGGAACCGCCACCCGTAACGAACTTCCCGTCCTCGATAGCCCCGGCAACGACGGACGTGGCGTCCTCGATGGATCGCTCCACCTCATCGACGACGTGCTCTGTCCCCCCGCGGACCAGAATGGAAACCGCCTTGGGGTTCTTGGCCCCCGTGACGAAGGACATCTTGTCGTCGCCGATCTTCTTCTCGTAGACCTGTTTCGCCTTGCCGAGGTCGTCCTTGGCCAGCTCGTCCAGCTTTGTGACCACACGGCCTCCCGTGGCCTTGGCCAGCTTCTCCATGTCCGACTTCTTCACGCGGCGAACGGCGAAGACACCCTCCTTGGCCAGGAAGTGCTGCGCCAGGTCGTCGATGCCCTTTTGGGCGAAGAGGACGTTTGCCCCGCTGGCCTTGATCTGGTCCACCATCGTCCGAAGCATGTTCTCCTCCTCCTGGAGGAAGGCCTGAAGCTGGGCGGGGTCCGAGATCTCAATCCGTGCGTCGAACTCCGTCTTCTTCACTTCGAGCGCCGTGTCCACGAGGGCGATCTTCGCGTTGTCGACGCGTCGAGGCATGCCGGGGTGGACTCGCTCTTTGTCCACGATGATCCCATCCACCACCTCGGTGTCCGAGATGGAGCCGCCCTGCTTCTTGGTGACCTGAATGTTATCGTCGTCTACTTCCCAGCGGTCGCCCACCCGCTCTGCGACGGCCCGGACGGCCCTCACGGCGACGTCGGCGAGGTGCGCCCGGTGTGCCGAGGCGCTCTTGCTGATCATCGAGGTCTGGGCGATCTCCGACAGCCGCTTCGTGTCCTTGTGGTCCACATCCTTGGCCACGCCCCGTAGGGTCTCGACCGCCGTGTCGGCAGCCATGCGATACCCCTGGGCGATGACCGTGGGGTGGACGTTCTGTTCGATGAGATCTTCGGCGCGCTTCAGCAACTCCCCAGCCAAGATGACGGCGGTGGTGGTACCGTCCCCGGACTCTTCGTCCTGGGTCTTGGCCACCTCGACGAGCATCTTGGCGGCGGGGTGCTCGATGTCGATCTCCTTGAGGATCGTGACCCCATCGTTGGTGATCACGACGTCACCCAGGCTGTCGACCAGCATCTTGTCCATCCCTCGGGGACCGAGGGTGGAACGAACCGCATCAGCTACGGCCTTGGCCGCGGCGATGTTGCTGAACTGGGCACCCTTGCCGCGGTCGCGACGGGTGCCTTCCTTGAGAACCAGTATCGGTGTTCCTCCCGAAATCATGCTCTTACCTCACAATAATGGTTGGTTGGCTATCTATGTTAGACTTTCTATATAAGCATATCGAACCATTCCTCTGCACGCGGCCCTTGCCATCGGCGCCCGCCGCGGGGTTAGGACTCACTCCCGGATGTCTGCGGACGCGAAGCCTCGCAGTGGGGATCGGAAGCACCGAGCCCTCTTCGGCGATGACCCGGTCCAGGACGGAAGGCGTGAAGTCCTTGACCCGCGCCGCCAACGTCAGAGGGCCGCTGGGGATGCCACCCGACACGCCCGTCTCCGGACCAGGGTTTCCTCAATCGGATGCGGCGGGATCGAACAACCCCTGGGCGCGCAAGGCCCTTCTTCGGGCATCAAAGGAAGTGAGGACCTCTGGCGCGAGTGGAGCCACGCGTGGCAAAGGGGTCCCGCAAGACAGGGGACGCAAAGCAAGGTTCTTAGAATGGGGGCCCTTGGAAGGGGTGTGATGGACCTCCTCGTGGAAGCGGCAGACGCCGCAGAACGAGCCGCGCAGTCGTTGGACCCCGCCGGATGGGGGCGAAAGGTAGGAATCGGACCCGACGGAAGTTCCACTTCAGTCCTCGATCGGGCCGCCGACCAGGCGATTTGGGAGGTCGTCGAGGCCTCTGGAGAGAAGCTGAACTACGTGAGCGAGGAGTCGGAAGCGGGGGACCGCGACGCGGAATGGACCATCGTCGTCGACCCCGTGGACGGGACCTACAACGCCGTGGGGAACCTCCCCGACTACTCCGTGTCCCTCGCCATCTGCAGGGGTGACCTGTTGGGGGCCCAGTGGGGCCTCGTGAGGAACCTCACAAACGATTGGACGTACCAGGCAGAAAAGGGGAAGGGGGCCTTCCTCAATGACCGGCCTATCAAGGTGTCCGCCTACGATCCCAGGAACTCCCTCTTCTCCCTCTACCTCGGGGACCGGGCCGGGCCCAAGGCTTTCGAACTGGCCCGGCTGTGCCGAAGGGTCAGGAACCTGGGGGCCGCGTCTCTGGACATGTGCTTGGTAGCCTCCGGTTCAGCCGACCTCTACTACATGGAGACCACGGCCCCTCACCTGGAACTTCGGGTCACCGACGTGGCCGCCTCGTCCCTCATCGTGCGCGAGGCGGGGGGCGAGGTGTACGATCTCCGCGGGCATCCCCTGAACATGCCCTTGGACCCGCGCGAGCGATCGAATCTCTTCGCGGTCAGCGATCCGAGCCTGCTGGAGGTGGTGTTGTGAGGTTCGGCGTCACGGCGAATCCGGAATCCCCCAGGGCCGTGGAGGCCAGTCGCTCGGTGGTAGAGACCCTCCGTGGAGAGCACAGCGTCCTCATCGAGGAGGACCTGGCCGCGGTCTTAGGGGAGGAGGGCACGTCCCTCGACGCCATGAGCATGGACTTCCTGGTGACGGTAGGCGGTGACGGCACCATCCTCCGGGCGCTCCAGTTGGGGGACTTCCAGATCCTCGGGGTCAACATCAGCCGGGTCGGCTTCCTGACGGAGGTGTCCCTCGACGGGGTGGAAGGGGCGTTGACGCGGCTCGCGGAGGGGAATTTCACCATCGAGGAGCGTATCAAGCTCCGTGTCGAGGCCGACGGCCGGAGGAGGCCCGACTGCACGAACGAGGCCGTCATTCACACGGCGAACCTCGCCAAGGTGCGGCGCTTTGTGATCGCCATCGACGGGGAGACCGCCTCGAGGGTGGAGGGGGACGGGATCATCGTCGCCACGCCAACGGGGTCCACTGCCTACTCCCTCTCCGCCGGCGGCCCGATCCTCGACCCGCGCGTCCGAGGCTTCGTCATCACGGCCTTGGCGCCTTTCCGACAGACCCTTCGGCCCACCGTGGTTCCGGCCGACGCACATGTGCAGGTCCAGCTCGCCGGGGAGGGCACCTCCCTCCTTGTTCTCGACGGGCAATACGAGCAAGAGCTGGAGGCGAGAGCCCGGCTGGACTTCACGGTCGCCAAGCGCAAGGCACGTTTCGTCCGATTCGCCGACGACTTCTACAGTCGCGTCCGGGAGAAGCTCATGGAGGGCCCCGGCCCGTGAGCCGGGTCACGGCCATCCGCCGGCACACCCTCGAGATGATCCTGGAAGCCTCGCGAGACAGCCACCCGTTGGAATTCGGGGCTATCCTCCGGGCCGAGGAAGGGGTCGTCTCCGAACTCCTTCTCGTCCCGGGCACGATCGGCGGACAGTCCCACGCCATCTTCCGTCTGCACAACCTCCCAGTCGACTTTACCGTCGTCGGATCGGTCCACTCCCACCCGAGCCCGGACCCCCGGCCCTCCCGGCAAGACATCGAATTCTTTCAGCGCATCGGCTACATCCACATCATCGTCGCGCACCCCTACGACGAGGCGTCCTGGCGGGCCTGGGATCGTCAGGGGGATGCCTATCCCTTGACCATCGTCGAGTGAGTCCGCTCGTAGAAGGTTTCCAAGCGATCCACGACCGAGACAAGGGAGAAGTTCCGTTCCACCGTCTCCCGCGCGCGACGTCCCATCTGCTTTCGAAGGCCCTCGTCCTCCACGAGCGTCCGGACTTTCGCAGCGATGTCCTCGGCGTCGATGGGGTCGACCCGGAGCCCCTCCTGTCCTTCCTCAATCAACTCCCGGACCCCAGGGACGTCGGATACGATGACCGGCTTTCCGCTGGCCATCGCCTCCAGGGCCGCAATGCCAAAGGCCTCGAGGCGGGAGGTGGAGGGGAGGACCGAGAGGTCGCAGGCGGCGTAATATTGCGGGAGTTCCCGGGAGGACACCCGCCCGGCGAAGTGAACCCGGCCCTCGAGGGCAGGTAAGGTCGCCATCTTTCGCAAGAGGGCTTCTCGGGGGCCCGTTCCGACCAAGAGGAGATGCACCGGGAGACCGAGCATGGCCCGAAGAAGGTACTCCGTCCCCTTGTGCGGGACCAACCGTCCCACGAACAGGACGAGAGACCCGTCTTCCGGGATCCCGTGCCGAGCACGGATATCCCCCGGGGGGACATCGGGATGAAACCGGGCGATGTCGACGGGATTCGGGATGGTCATCGTGTCTTGATCCCAAACGGCCCGAGAGGTAGCTGCGTAGGTCCGGGTCGTGGTGATGATCCCCGCGGCCCGCTTCAGGGTGTACGCTTCCAGGATGCGACGGTACAGCCCCACGACGGGTGGGCCCCACGGGCCTCGGATCTCGGCGTCGCAGTGGTAGGTGATGAGCAGGGGAACCCCCGTCGTCCCGGTCGCGCGCGCGGCGAAGTAGGCCGGGAGGGGAGAGGGCGTGTGCGCGTGGTACAGGTCGGCCTCCACGCCGCGTATGTCCCGGGCCATGGTGGGGGTGACGGGCGTTTGGAAGAGAGTCAAGAACGATCGCGACCGGAGAACCCGTAGCCCTCCGATCCACTCCTCGCGGGCGTCGCCATCGTCGGAACTGGTCACCACGGTGAGAGCGTGGCCCCGGCGATCCAGCTCCTGGCTGATGTTCATGACATGGGACTCGACGCCGCCCAGGTGCGGGTGGAAGTAGGGAGTGACCTGCACGATTCGCATGTCAGTAGATGCGGCTCTTCGGAGCGATGTTCCCGCGGACGGAAGCCCCGGGTCCGATGGCCGTCTCCTCCCCGATGATGGTGCCCACGTCGATGGACACGTTCACGCCCGTCTTCACCCGATCGCCCATAATCACGCCCAACTTGCGCAGGCCCGTATCCACCCGACGGCCCTTCATGGTCACCGAGACAGGCCGACCATCCAGGCGAAAGTTGGCCACCTTCGTCCCCGAGCCCAGGTTGCTCGCCTCGCCGATGATGCTGTCCCCCACGTAGCTGTGATGGGGGACGTGGGCGTCCGCCATGAGGATGGAGTTCTTGATTTCGCAGGCGTTGCCCACGCGCGCGCCGCGCCCGATGTAGGTCGCCGGCCGCAAGTAGCAATTCGGGCCCACATGGCTCCCGCGGTCAAGGAGCACCGGGCCCTCGATCACCGCGCCCGACCGGACGCGGGCACCTTCCTCGACCCGAACGGGACCCTCCAGAACGGCGCCCTTCTCCACCTCACCCGCAACCTCCGGTTCAAGTCCCTCCAAGAGCAACGCGTTGGCCTTTAGGAGGTCCCACGGGTAGCCCACGTCGAGCCAAGGTCCTTGCAGGCGATGGGCCACGACTTCCCCCTCCCTGAGGAGGAGTTTGAGGGTGTCCGTGATCTCGTACTCGCCTCGAAGCGAGCGAGGTGTCTCGCGGATGAGATCGAAGATCTCGTCGTTGAACAGGTAGATTCCCGCGTTGACCCACGGGCTGGCCGCCTCGACCGGCTTCTCCTCGAGGGAGACGAGCCGATCCTCCTCCAGGGTGACGGTACCGAAGAGCTCTGGGCGTTCCGATTTCGCGACCGCCAAGACGGTCCGCTTCCCCTTGCCGTGGACCTTGAGCATCGCCTGCAGATCCTGCGCGTCGAAGATGACGTCTCCGTTCAGGCACAGGAAACGGGAACCGACGTGGCCCTCGGCCAGGGCAATCGCCGAGGCGGTGCCCTCCAGTGGCTCCTGCTCCACGTAGGCAAGCTCCATCCCTCCGCTCCCCCCCGCGAAGTGATCCTTGAGCAGACGTCCGCGCCACCCGAGGAGGACGACGGAGGACGAGATGCCGGCCGTCTGCAGCCGCTCGAGAAGGTGCGCCAAGAAGGGCTTCCCGGCAACGGGGAGGAGGGGCTTGGGCCGATGGGCAGTCAGGGGACGCATCCGCGTCCCCTCCCCCGCGGCCAAGAGGAAGGCCTTCATGCGACGGCCTCGGAAACCTTCGCACGGAGAGCTTCGTATATCTCCGTTGTCCTTGCTTCGTCTCGGGCCTCTACGGTCAATCGAATCACAGGCTCCGTGCCGGAGGCCCGGACGATGGCCCAGGCGTCGTCAAAAGAGAAGCGCCATCCGTCAAGACGATTGACCTCCGGGGCATCCACGGCCTCCATGGCCTCCTGCAGCGGCGTGAGATCGCGGTCGGCCGGGTCGTACGCCACGGTCCCGCGGCGGAGGGGGTAGTCGGGGAAGCCCTCGAGCTGCTCTCCGAGGGGCCCGTCCTGAAGCATGACGCAGAGGCGCGCGGCGGCGTAGGGGCCGTCGGGGCAGAGGGCGAAGTCCGGGAAAATCCAGGTGCTGGACGTCTCCCCGGCCAGATCCGCTTCCTCCTGGACGAGAGTTTCGGCCACATAGACATCGCCCACGCGGCTCCGGATCACAGCATCCTTCCCCAAGACGTCTTCCAGGATCATAGAGGAATCCACGGGTGCCACAACACGCCGAGCCCCGATGGCCCGGGCGAACAGGATGAGGAGCTTCTCGGGCATCACCATCCGACCCTCCTCATCCAAGGCTACCATGCGATCTCCATCCCCGTCGTGGGCGATGCCAAGAGAGGCCTTGGAGCCCCGGACCCGTCGACTCAAATCAGTGAGCGCCTCTTCCGCAGGCTCCGCGCCCCGTCCGGGGAAGGCGCCGTCGGGTTGGCAGTTGAGGCAGACCACGTCACAGCCGAGCCTTCGGAGGACCTCGGGGGTCAGTAGGCTAGTACTCCCGTTCCCGCAGTCGAGAACGACATGGGTCTCGGCCGACTCCACCGCCGACAGGATCTTCTCCTGGTGCTCCCGAAGGCCCCCCGGGTGGGGGTAGAGGGACCCCACTTCCTTCCAGTTCACGGGCGGGGCGGGGGTGGCCATGGCCGCCTCGAATGTCGCGCGACGGACCTCGTCGAAGGCCATGCCCGAGGGAAGCCAGAGCTTCAGCCCGTTATGCTCGGGGGGATTGTGGGAGGCCGTGACCATGGCTCCCGAGTCGAACCGGGCGGCGAGGTGGGCGAGGGTGGGGGTCGTGACGAGACCTGCGTCGTGCACCTCCGCCCCTCGAGAGGTTGCCCCGGCCGCGAGAGCCTGGGCAAGGGGGACCCCGCTCGCCCGGACGTCGCGTCCGACCACAACGGTCTCGTAAAGGGAGCCCAACGCGGCGCCCAGCTCCAGAAAGAGCGTCTCATTGACCTCGGAGGGATATCGGCCTCGAATGCCCGAGGAGCCGAACAGCGCCACGGCGCTTCAATCGGCCCGCTTCATAAACCTTTCTTGGGGCCGGGCAGCCGTCAGGGGGGAAACTTTAAGAAAAGATACCTTCATTCGCGACATGGCCGGCTGGCCAGTCGTCAAGGAGGGTCGAAAATGGTAATGGAACCGATCAGCGCGGAGCGGGCCATGCAGATCGCGCAGAAGAAGGGGTTGTCTCCCGGCAAGGTGAGGGGAACGGAGGGCATCCAATTCACGAAGGGAGAGAACGCCCGGCTCGAAGTCATTGGGTGGGATGAGTTTAAGGGGCTGCTGCAGACCCGGGGCCTCCAGGTCTACGAAAGCGGCGGCTGGATGAAGATCATGAAGAAGTAGGCGAGGTGCCTACAGGTCCTGCTCCGCCCGAATCTGCGCCTCGATGGTGGCCTCGAGGAGTTTCGCCTCCGCCTCGGAGCCATGGTAACACTGGAGGACAAGCTCCTTCGTGTAGAGCTTCAGCAGATATCGATACCACCGCCTGCGGGTGACGCTCTCCCGTTCGTAGTCTGGGTGGGCCCTGTTGATCTCCACCAGGTGCTCCGTAGGGATGTACCGGGAGCGCCAGGAGAACCCGTTGGCCACGAAGGTGGGCGGGGGAAGCCCGACCAGGCTCCTTCGGCGGGGGCGAGGGGGACCCCCGGCGCCCTTGGGCTTGGTGGCGGGCTTTCGTTTCCCCTTTCCATCCCTTCGAGCCCCGGCGGGGGGCGAGATGTAGAGGGAATCGGGTCGGTCGCGGGCGATACTGAAAATGTCCAGGTGGGGCAGCTCCCGGCACACCCGCTCGAGGTCGCCCCGAAGTTGCTTCAGAATGCGGCGAAGGCCCTTTCGCTCACGTTGGGTGTCCTGCACCTGGATCACGTGACCCAGCTCCCCCTCGAGCCCTTTGAGTGCATCGACGAACACGTGGTAGCGCTCGTCTTGGAAGAACTCGGAACGAGTGGGTCCGGACAGGGTGGCCGCGTCGAACCGGATCCATCCTTGCACGCGCCGGAGGTTCCATGGTGGGCATCGGAATTCGTCCAGGGCCGTGAGATTCGGGTAGACCCGGGTAGCCCCCGCTCCCCTCTCTTTGGCCCGGAGGACCGGGATGGCCGCCTTGGGGTCCTCTTTCTCCAGGACGTAAAGCTCCAGCTGGATGGGTCCAAAGGACGTATCGATGGAGTTCATGGGGAAGAGGGCCCCGTCGAACGCGCGTGCCTTAGGGGCGACCTCGAAGGATTTCCGGCCATCCGAGACCCGAATCGTGAGGCCCTTTTCCACGAGCCGGTTCCACATCTCGTCCTCGATGGCCTTCTTGACCTTCGCGGCCGTCCAAATGCGTGGATTCAACAGCTTCCGGATGACAGTCGTCGTGCCTGCCGCCCGTCGCTGCACCTCCGCCGGAGCGATCTTCGCCGTGAGGGTTTCCCCGTCGATGGTCATGACCGTTGTGGGGGACTTGCCCTTCCGCGGGAGACGATAGTCACGCACTCGATGCGGATAGCCTGCGTAATCCGTGGTACTCTCGATGACGATCTCCCGGCCGATGGTTCGGAAGCCGAAGAGTCCGACCGCAAATTCCCCCTGAGCCCCTTGGTAGTCCGCGAGCCGGCCCTTGAATGACTTCGCCACGCGAGTGACGACGGTCTCGAAGTCCGGAAGGCCTCGCTTGTCTGGAACGAAACCTCGGCCCTGATCGCGGATGGCGATGTAGGAGCCCGCTCCTCGCCTTACGATACGGACCTCGATCGGGCCCCGAATCGGGTAGCTCTCCGGGTACTCGTCGATCGCGTTCTCCACCTGCTCCAATAGGGCCTTCCATGGGCCCTGGGTATCGGCCAGGAACTTGATTGCGGCGACACGATCGCCGATGTCAGCTTGGATCTCTACCTCGGAGTCCAAGGGAGGAAGTCTCTTTCTGCGGAAGAGAGACAGGAGGCGGCGCAACGCCTGCCGAATCCCGGAGACCTTCTCCAGATCCACACTCGGGCCCCGGCTCATGGGATGCCCCCCATGATGGGGGCGGGGTTCGCGAGGGACCGGCCGGCGATGAGAGACCCGCACTCCACGGTCCGACTTCTGGCCGCCGACGGGGCTTATAGCTGGTGCCCTCGCTATCGAAAGTGATTCTAGGACTCCGGCGGCGTCTCCACCGGTGCTTCTTTCGCTTCTTCTTCCGGCTCCTCTTCGGCCTCTGGGACCTCCAAGGGCGTGTAGAAGCCAAATTTCACGCCACAACGGGGACAATAGTACACCCCATACTGGTAGTGCTTCCCCCGGTACTCCCGCGGCTCACTGAAGACGTGGTCATTTTCTGAGCCCTTGCAGATCGGGCAGTTGACCATGGGAAGGAGACAGAGCCCGTCCAATTAAGCCCTTCCGAACTCCTTGTGCCGAACCCAGGGAACCGTGGATATCGATTCCTTAAAGGCCACGTTGGGCTCATTGACTCCAGGGAGTTCTGTTTGGAGACGAAGAGGCCAGTCTGGTGGTGGGCTCTGGTCGTTACCACCATCGCCGCTGCCTTCTTCGTTCTCCTCCATCTGATCGACGACCTCTCCCAAGAGGGCGAGGGGACCTTCACTCAGGTCGTCATCGCAGTGACATCCGGACTTCTCGCCGTGACCTGGTTGCTCGCGATCAGCCTGAGCCTACGGCAAGAACGGGCAGGGTATGGTGTGGTTCTGGTCCTCGGATTCCTGGGGGCATACATTGCCCTCGATCATACAGTAGGATTGAGTCCCTCCGTGGCGGCAATCGCCCAGACAAGTGGCTTATTCTTCGCGTGGGTCGTCGTGGGAGCGGGGATTGCTTCAGTACTCGCAACCCTGTTCGCCGGCTACGGTTTGGTTCGAGATCGGTCCAGCTGGGGTCAGGAAGCTTAAGTAAACACGGGGATTCCGACGGCCACGCGGCGGTAGCCAAGCCAGGTCAACGGCGCTAGATTCAGGGTCTAGTCCCGTAGGGGTTCCCAGGTTCGAATCCTGGCCGCCGCACTCCGAATTGAACTTCGAGGTGCGACCTCGATTGCCCAGACCAAGGACCAGAAAACCACTCCTGCCCCAAGAAGCCCAACGAATGCAGGGGCACTTGCAGCCATCCCGGCGACTCCTATCGCCACAGTTGCAGTTCCTACTCCGACGAAGGCCCTGCAGTCGAAGTTCCGTTTCTGCTCCTCCCGCCCTCGTCATTCGTGCTCACCCCTGACCCCCCCTCCGAGTGTCCGGAGAACCATTTGAGCGCAGGCCTGTCCGCTCAGCCCTCAGAGACCGACAAGTGTAATGGCGACAGTGGCCTAGGCGTCTCCCCGAACATGTTCGGTTGAATCCTCATTGGAGACCGAGATTTCGGTCCATTTAGCGTCGGCTGGTCGGAATTCTGCATGCAGGATGAGGAGAGCTCGAAGAGCAGCGGAATCACGCGTCGGAAGTTCCTCGCCGTGATCCCCGCGGCCGCCGCCAGCGTCCTCGCAGCGCGGTACCTCCCTCGGGAGCTGGTCAACCTGACCTACGTGGACCCCATCGACACCTCCCTCAACCCCCTGGAGACCTACCCAAACCGAAACTGGGAGGCCATCTATCGGAATATCTACGAGCCGGACTCCACCTTCCACTATCTCTGCGCACCGAACGATACCCACGGTTGCCTGCTGAGGGCCGCCGTGAAGAACGGCATCGTCCGCTACGTGGACCCCAGCTACGGCTACAGCCAGGCCACCGACCTTTACGGCAGCAAGGCCTCCGCCCGATGGGATCCCCGAATCTGCCCCAACGGCCACGCGTACGTGCGGCGCGCCTACTCGGACCGGCGGGTCAAGGGCGCCTACGTCCGCCAGGGATTTATGGACTGGGTGAACGCCGGCATGCCGCGGCAGCTCGACGGCCTGCCCCCGACCCAGTATTACGAGAACCGCGGGAAGGAGTCCTGGCTGAACGTCCCCTGGGAGCAGGCCTTCGGCCTGGTCGCCACGGTCATGGCGGACATCGCCCGGACCTACTCCGGCCCGGAGGGGATCCAGCGGCTCACCGACCAGGGCTACGATCCCGCCATGGTGGAGACGGCGAACGGGGTAGGTGTCCGGACGCTGAAGTTCCGGGCCAGCATGGCCTGGCTGAGTACCCTCCGTTTCACAGGCCTGGAGAGGTTCGCCAACGGCACGGCCCTTCTGGACGCCTGGATCCGCAACGTCACGCCCGCGGAGGCCCACGGGGCCCGGACCTGGGACTCCTACGCCTGGCACACCGATCTTCCGCCGGGTCACCCCATGGTCACGGGCACCAAGACGTCTGACTTCGACCTCTACACGGCGGAACACTCCGACCTCATCACCACCTGGGGGATGAACTGGATCGCCACCAAGATGCCGGAGGGCCACTGGCTGACGGAGGCGCGCCTCCGGGGCGCCCGGGTCATCGTAATCACCACGGAGTATCAAAGCACCGCCAACAAGGGGGATGAGGTAATCGTCATCCGCCCGGCCACCGATGCCGCCTTCGCCCTGGGCGTCGCCCACGTCCTGATGCGGGACAGCCTGTACGACACCGCCTACGTGAAGCGGTTCACCGACCTCCCCCTCCTCATCCGGCTGGATACGCGCAAGCTGCTCCAGGCTTCTGACGTCTTCCCCGGGTACACGCTGGCGAACCTCACCAACTACGTCCAGATGCTGGGGCCGGGGGAGAGTCCGCCGCCGTTCCCGGACCAGGGCACGCAGTACCTCACCCAGGAGCAGCGGCAGGAGTGGGGCGACTTCGTGGTTTGGGACAGCGTGTCAGGCGCGCCTGAGGTCGCGACAAGGGACGAAGTGGGTGACTGGGACGCCTCCTCTCAGCAGGTGGACCCCGTGAACCCGAAGCCGTGGTACGAATCCAGAGGAATCGATCCCGCCCTGGAGGGCAGATTCAACATCATCCTCGCGGACGGCACGACCACGGTAGAGTGTCGGCCGTTGTTCGACCTGATGAAACAATACGTGATGGAGAACTTCGACCCGTCTACGGCCTCGGAAATCTGCTGGGCCCCGGTGAGCGCCATCGAGTCCTTCGCCCAGTCCATCGCCCAGAACGGCGGCAAGACCCTCTTCACTGTCGGGATGGGGCCCAACCACTACTGGAACAACGACCTGAAGGACCGGCTGATCTTCCTGTTGGCGGGCCTCACGGGGAGTGAGGGGCGGTTCGGCGGCCAGGTGGGCAGCTACGCCGGGAACTATCGCCTGGAGGTGTTCAACGGCGTGGGCCAGTGGGTCCTCGAGGACCCCTTCAACCTGCAGCTCGACCCCGCCCAGCCAGCGGTGCTCAAGAAGTACAAGGAGGACGAGTCGGCCCATTTTTACAACTACGGGGACAGGCCCCTGCGCGTGGAGGGCAACCTCTTCATGGGCGCCACCCACATGCCCACGCCCACCAAGTCCGCCTGGTGGGTCAACGGCAACTCCATCCTGGGCAACGCGAAGTGGGCCCACGACGTCATCGTGAACACCCTCCCGAAGATGGAGATGATCGTGGTCAACGACTGGTTCTGGACCGCCACGTGCGAGTACGCCGACGTGGTTTTTGGGGTCCCCAGCTGGATCGAACGGAAGCTCCCCGACCTCTACGGCGCCTGCACGAACCCCTTCCTCCAGGCAGTCGTGCCGTCACCCCTTCCCTACATCTTCGACGTGAAGGACGACCTGGAGGTCTTCATGGGCGTGGCGGAGGAACTGGCGAAGGTTACCGGGGATACTCGGTTCAGCGACCAGTGGAAGTGGGTCCGGGACGCGAGGATGGACGTCCCCGGGCAGCGGATGATCAATGCCTCCAACGCCCTCAAAGGATACGACTTCAACGAGGTGGTGGCCTCCTGCAGCAAGGGCATCCCCTTCTACGTGATGGTGCGCACCTCCCCCCGGATTACGGGCTGGGAGCAGACCAACGAGTCCAAGCCTTGGTACACGAAGACGGGCCGACTGGAGTTCTACCGTGAGGAGGACGAGTTCCTCGACGCGGGGGAGAACCTCCCCATCTGGCGGGAGACCGTGGACGCCACCTACTACGAGCCGGCCGTGATCGTCTCCAAACCCCACCCGGTCATTCAGCCTAAGGGTCCAGCGGACTACGGCATCGATCCGGCCGACTTGCGCCCCGAGACGCGACAGGTGCGGCACGTGGTCAAGCCCTGGAGCGAGGTGCGGACGACCCTGCACCCTCTGGAAGCAGCGGACCCCGACTACCGTTTCATCCTCTACACGCCGAAGTACCGGCATGCCGCTCACTCCATGGGCCTTTCCCAGGACATCTCCGCGGTCTACTTCGGACCCTTCGGCGACTTCTACCGCCACGACAAGCGGACTCCCTACGTGGGCGAGGGGTACGTGGACATGAACCCCTTGGACGCCAAGGACCTGGGGATCGAGGACGGCGACTACATCTGGGTCGATGGCGACCCGAGCGACCGCCCCTTCCGGGGTTGGCAGGGGCGGCCAGGGGACTTCAAGGTGATGCGTTGGCTCGTCCGAGCCCGCTACTACCTCGGAATGCCACGGCGCACGGCGCGCGCCTGGTTCCACATGTTCATCGCGACCCACGGTAGCGTCGAGGGGCACGAGACCCGCCTCGACGGGCTGGCCAAGAGTCCGCGGACCGGCTACCAGGCCGGCTACCGCTACGGCTCTCACCAGTCGATCACCCGCGCGTGGCTGAAGCCCACGCTCCTAACCGATTCTCTCGTGCGGAAGGACGGCATGGGCCAGACCCTGGGAAAGGGGTTCGCCAAGGACATCCACGGGGCCACGGGAGCCCCGAAGGAGTCCTTCGTGAAGATCACCAAGGCCGAGGCAGGGGGCATCGGAGGCGTGGGCCTCTGGCGCCCCGCGGCCTTGGGCTTTCGACCCACCTACGAGAACGATGCCGTGCTCCGCTACATGAGAGGAGAGTACCACCAGGGAGGAGGATAGGCAATGCCAACGGTGCGAAACTGGCAGCTCGGCCGGGAGATGGACTACATCTACGACGAGTCTCGCCCGGATCGGCAGGTGAGCTCGGTCTTCGACATCAACAAGTGTATCGCCTGTCAGACCTGCACGATGTCCTGCAAGGCGATCTGGACCTCGGGGAAAGGCCAGGAATACATGTTCTGGAACAGCGTCGAGACGAAGCCCTGGGGATCGTACCCCCTGGGCTGGGACGTCAAGATCCTGGACATGTTGGGGCCTCAGCGATGGGACACCAGCGGTCCTTCTGCGGTCTACGAGGGGAAGACCGTCTTTGAGGCTGCACCGGAGGGGGAGCGCGTCCTCGGCTACTTGCCGGAGAACGAGGATTATGCCAACCCCAACCGGGGAGAGGACGAAACCAGCGAGCCCATCGACCCCTCCAAGTTCCACCTGCAGGACCTCCACGCAATCTGGAACTTCTACCTGGCCCGCATCTGCATGCACTGCACCTATCCCGCCTGCCTAGCCTCATGCCCCCGGAAGGCCATCTACAAACGGAAGGAGGACGGCATCGTCCTGATCGATCAGGAGCGTTGTCGCGGGTACCGGGAGTGCGTCCGGGCTTGCCCCTACAAGCGGGTGCTCTACAACCACGTGACCCGGATTTCCGAAAAGTGCATCTTCTGCTATCCGGCGGTGGAGAAGGGCATATGGCCCCGGTGTATGCGCAACTGCATCGGAAAGATTCGCATGGTGGGCTACATCAGCCCGCCCGGTGAGGCGGACCCCGAGAATCCGATCGACTACCTAGTGTACGTGAAGAAACTGGCCCTCCCCCTGTACCCACAGTTGGGCCTGGAGCCGAACATCTACTACGTGCCCCCCATCCACGTCCCTCCGGAGTTCAACCGCCAGATGTTCGGCCCCGGTGCCGACGAAGCGGTGGAGACCTACAAGCGGATACGAACCGGCCAGGAACCCGAACTCCGGGCGATTCTCCTCCTAAACACGAGTACGAACAAGATCCTCACCAAATTCCGGCTCGAGGGGGACGAAGCCGTCGGGTTCGACGTCAACGGACAGGAGGCCGTTCGGGTGATGCTGGTGGAGAAGGAGATCGTCCGCCCCTACCGGGACGACACCGTAGGGGTCTATCGCCACAACATCACGTGAGGTGGTTCCATGAAGGCCTTCAAGCTCCGGTGGCTCGTCCTGGTGGCCCTGGCCGTCCTCTCCATCGGCTTTGTCCAGGCGGGCATCTCCTTGGGGCAGGAGGCCCTTTTTCTGCGGAGCGTCGAGGTGGAGGGAGAGTTGCCGGTCACGGACCCCGCCAGCCTTTCGTGGGAGGAGGCGAATGAGGTGACGGTTCCCCTCTCGGGACAGACGTTGGCGCTGCCCAATCGTCCTCAGCCCTTCGCCAACAGCGTCCAGGTCCGCACCCTCCACAACGGGACCCATATCGTCTTCAGGGTCTCGTGGCCCGACGCGACGCAGGACAACCGGACCACGGGCCTCTCTGAGTTTCGGGACGCGACGGCCCTCCTCCTCGCCTCTTCCGATCTCCCGGGCATATGCATGGGCTCCCGCGGTCAGCGGGTCCACATCGTTCAGTGGAAGGCCGATTGGCAGGCGGACATCGAGGAAGGCTTCCACGACCTCCAGGATACCTTCCCCAATTTCTGGGTGGACCTCTACCCCTTCGCGGTGGGGGACCCCCCCTATCGACTGCCCGAGGCCTTTCCCGAGGGGGCTCGGGACCTCCTCGTGGGGTGGGCGGTAGGCAACCCCTTTTCCGAGCCTCTGAAGATTACCGCCGTGGAGGACGCGGTGGCCGAGGGTTTCGGAAGTATCACCACGCAGGAGCGCCAGGATGCCCTGGGCCGTGGGGTTTGGGCGAACGGCCGGTGGAGCGTAACGATCGCCCGCCAGCTGAACACCGGCGATCCCCAGGACCAGTCCCTCGGTCTGGGTGGACGGTACAACTTCGCTCTCGCGGTCTGGGATGGTTCCTCGGGAGACGTGGGGGCTCGTAAATCCGTGTCCAGTTGGATCACCCTAGATATCCCGGGGCCGCCCCCCTTCGCAGCCCTGGATATATTGGTGCCAGTGGTCCTGATTATCCTAGCTGCGATGGCGGCCTATCTCTTGATTCGGTCCACCTGGCAGAGGCGGAAACGTGACTGAGCACGAAGCCATGCAAAAGGCCGAGTTTGCCCTTCAAATGGGTGCCATCTACGGCGCCCTCGCCAGGGCCTTCGGTCCTGTAAAGGACAATCTGGTCGAAGGTCGAGCCCTCCGCGAACTTCGCCGTCTGGAAGCTAATGGGCCCGAGGGAACGGTCTCCCTCTCCTCGCTCTCAGAAGTGGAGGAGCGAGAACTCCAAGACTTGGAGCCGCTCATGGCCGAGAGACTCCGTCTCTTCGAAAAGGGACGGTGCCCTCCTTACGAGAGCTCGTATCGCGACGAAACGGATCCCCTTAAGGACGTCCTCATGGCGGACGTGGCGGGCTTCTACAGGGCCTTCGGCCTCATCCCCCGCGGGGAGCTGCCAGATCACCTCGTTTCGGAGCTCGAGTTCATGGGGGTCTTGTGCCTCCAGGAGGCCCGGGCGACGCTCGCGGGGGAGGAGGAGGCGGCCGCGGTCGTTCGCGATGCCCTACGAAAGTTCATGACTGACCACCTAGGCCGTTGGGTAGGACGCTTTCGAGATGCCATCCAGAAGGAGGCTCGAGTGAGCCTGTATCCCCTCTTGGCAGACGTCCTCGTGGAGCTCGTCGAGGCCGAGAAGGTCCGGCTGGGCGTACCTCCCGGTGCGAACCGGACGGAGACGCAACATGGGGGCGTCGCAGGCTAGAGAAGCAGTCGTCCCCTGGCTGCGCATTCTCCTGATCTCCGTCGCCGCCGCTTCCATCGTCGAATTCGTCCTGCTTCGCCTCCTCCTGCGTGGGGGTGCCTTCGCGCCTCCCGGAGCGGTCATCGACGCACTCTTCGATCTCCTGCTGACGGTAGGCCTGGCGGCGCTCAACTTCGCCTTCCTCGCCGCCGGCGTCTCCCTAGCACTCATGGCCTTCCTGCTCCTCCGAGGCGGGATCACGCGGAAATCGGTCGCCCTCCTCATCTGGTTCCTCCTCGCGCTCGGACTCCTGCTCCCCCTCCTCCTCCATCCCAGCGTGCCCTTGCTCTATCATGGCCTTTCCATGGCCGTCGTCGTCCCCCTTCTACTCCTCTTTCCCCGGAAGCGCTCCTGGGACTTCCTCGCCACTTGTGCCATCGCGGCCGCCCTCGGCACCACCTACTATTTCCAGGCCAGCCTGAGCGTGTTCGCCATGGGGGTTCCTCTGCCCTATGCCACTGAGATCTTCAGCGTGGGGGAAATCCTCGCGGTCACCGCGCCCTTCCTGCTCCTTCCCGGACGCCGGTGGAGACCGTGGTTCGTCCCCCTTGCCGCCCTGCCTGCGATCGCCTTCGTGCTGGCCTCCCAGTCGGCCTTCGCCTCCCTGGCTGCGGTCTGGACCGTATATTTTACCCTCTTCCTGCCCGCGCCCATCTACGCCCTGGCCCTGGGCGTCTACGCGTACGATCTGGCGGACCTCCTTCATGACAAGCCGCAACGGTGGATGGGTGTCGGATTCCTCCTGATCGGTATCGCGGGGAGGATGTTCCAGAACACTTACCTCGCTCAGCTCTCCCTCTTGGGCCTCATCCTCTTCATCCTCCCGGCCTCGACCTTCGGGCTGAGGTCGCCGGTGAAAGCGGAAAGCCGGACCTTGCCGAAGCCCTCAGGATTGGAGAATGCCGGACCCCGTATGGAAACGTGACGATGAAGTCAGGCAGACTGTCGAACGGCATCTCCTGATGTGTCAGGGGCGGTCTGAGCCGTCCCGACCAGACCCCATTTGTCCGGGCGATCGATGCGTCCGAAAGCTGGACTGATGGACCCAGGTGGGGAGCGACGACTATGAAATGTCGAGCGAGAGTTCTGCGAACGAATCGCCCGAGTGATCAATAGGGTCATGAGCATGATAACCCGCTGTCCACGTCCTCGGCTCGGAAACTTTCTGACCTGGGCCCTCGCTAGGTGGAAACAACAGGCGGAACATTGGCAGCGCGGTGATCGAAGCCACCGTTCGGGTCAATCTCCCTTGCAGTTGGGCCACCCAGATCACGAGGGAGCACGGAGCGGTTGTGAACTGCCTCGAACAGAAGGACCTAGGCAATGGGCTGCTTCAGTGGCAGGCCTTGGAAGTCGGCCGTGAGTGGGAGCTCGGTGACGTATTTCCGGAGCGGAGAGGAATCATGCTCGGCGCGCTCCGGCAGCACGCCCGAGACGACGACTGTCTCAGTCGTCGGGCTCGGTGGCCGAATCTACAGATGTCGGCAAGATTTCGAAGCATATACGGTCGAGATTGCGGAGTCCCAGCGTATCCCGCAGATGGCGGTCGCTGATCAACTCGATATGGTTCGAAGGGTAACGGGGCTCATCACCCTGGAAGGCGATTCCCTGATACTTCCCCTCGATGAGAACGGAGCCATAGCGGAGCCCGCGCCGACCGGGGACCTGAGGGTCGTCCTCCGCGAAGCCTAGATCCGTCCAGCCCACATAGGAAGTAAGGGGTTCCGGCAGGGGGTCGAGGAGCAGCACGTTGAGGGTCCCGGGGACCGGGTCGAACCCGAAGAGGCGACGCAGCCGTGACCGTAGCTCCGGGTCGGCCATGACCTCGGCCCCCAGCCCGCGACCAGGGACGACGACGCCGGGGAGGGAGGCCGGGGATGCGCTGTCTGGCCTGGGGACAGGCTCCCACAGCTCCACGCGGTTCCCCTCGGGGTCCATGATCCAGCCGAACCGACCATGGGGGGTATCCTCGACCCGGTCGTCCACCACGACGCCCTCCTCCTGGAGCTGTCTCAGGAGGGAGTCGAGATCGGCCACGCGGAAGTTGATCATGAAAGACTTCTCGCTCGGATCGAAGTACGTGGTGTCCTCCCGGAAAGGAGCCCACACAGTGTAGCCCACCTCGTGGGGCGCGTTGCGCTCCCGCCATTCGAAGTCGACGGACCCGTCCTCCCGAAGTTGGATCCCGAGGTGCTCCTGGTACCAGGCCACCAGTTCCTCGGGATCCGTCGACTTGAAGAAGACGCCTCCGATGCCCGTCACTCCCCTCATTCTGTCAGCCCCATAGCCCCTTTGCGCCTGGATGACGTCCAGGACTTTTGACACTTCCTCCTCGAGGGAAGAGGGGCCCATGACTCCAACCATAACGCGACAAGTCGTGGTCATCGAAAGTCCCGGAAGGCCCACCTAACAGTGCAAATGTTGCCTTGCCGTCATCTGTAAGCTCTGTGTGCTGAATCTTGGGTGCCAGTTCTGTCAACGGCGCTGGATTCAGGGCCTAGTCCCGAAGGGGTTCCCCCAGGTTCGAATCCTGGCCTTCGCACCGCCAAGGGCGGTCATGGACGCCATCTTCGCTCTCCTGCTGCAGGTAGGCCTGGCGGCACTCAGCCTTTTCTTCCTCGCGGCCGGCGTGGCCCTGGCCCTCGTGGCCTTCCTGCTCCTCCGAGGCGGGACCACGCGGAAATCGGTCGACCCCGATCCTGCCTCGATTCGCCAGGTGCGACAGACTATGGAGGGCCGAGGGCCATCCGAACGAGAGAGGCTCATATCCATCCTAGAGGCGGCGGTGGCTAAGCTGAGAGCCGGGGGGGCGCCGAAGCGGATCGCGAGCCTGGTGGACTCTTAGACTCCTCTGGGACTCTGTCTGAACTTGCGGAGGCTGTTTCGGGTCCCGGAACGAAAGACGCCCTTCCTACTCATAATGGTCCGGATGATAGACCGCTTCGATCTCGTTTCCATCGGGATCGAGGAAGTCCGCGACCACGCCACCCCACGGCTGTTTGGCCGGCTCTTGCGTGAACTTCACGTTGTGGGCGCGGAGTCTCTCTGCGAACGCATCCATATCCTCGACCTCCAGGACAATTCCTGTCCGCGTGACGCCCTCCTTCGGGTCCTCGCTCAACGAGAGGCCGATCTTGCATAGGGGTTCGTCGGGCCCGACCTCCATCCAGCCAAAGTTCCTAGCCTCCAGCTGGACCGGAAAGCCCAGAGCGTCCCGGTAGAACGCCAGAGCACGATCGAAATCCGAAACGGAAACCGACGAGACCCAGACTCGCGTCGCCACATCCCTCCCCTTCGCCTCAGGTTCTTTCATAGATTGTCTCCTTGGCGGGTCCGCCCGCAAACATGATATACAAAGTATAGTATATAACAACAGTCGGGAACGAAAGCATAGCGTGATCCTATGGCATGGCCAGTACCTATCGCCCTGGAGGACCCGATTCTGCCGGAGATCCCCTTCGAGGCGTGCCCTATCCGAGCCAGTCTCGGTGTCCTGGGCAAGAAATGGGCCTGCCTCGTTCTTCGAGATGTCGCCTTCTTTGGGGACATGTCCTTCACCCGACTTCTCCGCAACAACCCCGGGTTGACCCCACGGGTCCTCTCGATGCGCCTGCGGGACCTCCGGACGGAGGGGCTGATTGAACGGGTGGTCGGACCGGAGAAACCTCGGGACATCCGATACCGGATTACCGCCCAGGGGCGGGACGCGGTTCCCATCTTGACGGCTCTCATCCAATATGGAATGCGGCACCATGCCGACCGGGTCTTCGAGGACCGAGAACCCCGGGCTCTTTCCGACGTCTTTCCCGGGCGGCAAGAACGGATGTTGGGCCGACTAGCGATCTTTGCCGAAGAGGTCGTCACGACCCGGGAAAAAGACGTGACCCCTTAGCGACCCAGGAGCAGCCGATCGAAGGAGAATTTCGGCCTTCGTGTACGGTCCGCCTCCATGTACCAGTCGAACGTCCGCCGGAAGCCCTCGAGCGGATCGGTAGGCTGGAATCCGAGGACACGGACGGCCTTCGAGATGTCGACGGTTAGATCGAAGTCGGTGTCCAACGCGAGGGCGAAGTACAACGGCGGGGCCGAGGCGCGGCCTCCATAATCGTATATGCGTGAGCGGGGCACAAGAATCTTCTCAACATCGCGGCTGGCAGCCCGCGCCAAGAGATCAACGAGAGCCGTCTGACTGATCGGCTCCGCGTCCGCGATATTGAAGATCCCTCCTTCTGCGACCGGATTCTCAACGGCCTCTGACAAGGCCCACGCAACGTCCCAAACGGCGGCGAGATGTGTGAGAGTTTCGCCCTGATCCGGGACGATGACAGGCCGGCCTGCCATAATGCGATCCCAGAACCACGACTCCCGAGGCACGTTGTTGTAGGGTCCGTAGACGTGGGGGGGCCGTATGATGGAGACGCCAACCCGGCCCTCCTGCTGGGCCTCGAGCAGGAAATCCTCCGTCGCGATCTTGTCGGCACTGTATTTCCCGAGGGCAGGCGTGCGGGGGCCGTCCTCCGTGGCCGGAAGAGGCCCGTGGGGGTCATACACCCCGCAGCTGCTCAGGAAAACGTACCGCTCTAACCCCTTCTTCGCCGCATCGAGAACAGACGCGATCTCAGGGGGACCCGTGCCCGGTCCCCACACGTACACAAGGTCAACGATCGCATCGAACACCGCCCCCGAGAACGCGACCTGAACGTCTCGATGGCGCATACGATCCCCCAGAAGCTCCCTGACTTGGAATCCAAAGGGGTTAGGCGAGCGACCTCGATGAAAGACCGTCACATCGTGGCCGCGGCGAAGGAGCTCTTCCACCGTGTGCCGGCCGATGAACTCCGTACCCCCAATGACGAGAATTTGCACCTTACGACCAAACAAGAAGTCCCTAAAAAGGAGGGGCCCGCGGATTATCGCGCACCGATGAGCTCCGCATGTCGGAAGCAATCCGTCGTGTGGTCGTTGACCAGGCCTGCACCCTGCATATAGGCGTAGCAGATGGTCGGACCCACGAACCTGAAGCCCCGTTGTCGGAGATCCTGGCTCATGGCCCGCGACTCATCGGTCTCCGGCGGAAGCTCCGCGAGAGTGGCGAACCGGTTCACCTTCGGGCGGCCTCCGACGAAACGCCAGAGGTAGGCGTCGAAGGAGCCGGACTCCTCCTGGACCTCCGGAAACCTCTGAGCGTTGTTGATGGCCGCCTCGAGTTTCATGCGATTCCGGATGATACCGGCGTCACCCAGGAGCCGCTTCATCTTCCCTTCGCTGTAGCGAGCCACCAGCGAGGGGTCGAAGCCATCCATGGCCTCCCGAAAGTTTGCGCGCTTCCGGAGGACCGTCATCCAGCTCAGCCCTGCCTGCATTCCCTCGAGCACCAGCAGCTCGTAAAGAGCTTGGTCGTCGTGGAGAGGAACCCCCCACTCCTCGTCATGGTAGGCCAGCATGAGGGGTTCCTGGAAGCCCCAGTCGCATCGGGTCAGGTCGTCTCCGGGGAATGTCTCCGCCATCCGGCTCCCTCAGTACTTCTCCGGGGGCTCCCACAGCTCCACCCGGTTGCCTTCGGAATCCATGATCCAGGCGAAGCGGCTATACGGGTACTCCTCGATCCACTCCTCACCCTCCACGCCCTTGCGCCGAAGCTGCGTGGGGAGGCCGTCGAGATCGGCCACTCGGCAGTTAATCATGAACGGCGACTGGCTGGGCTCGAAGTAGTCCGTATCTCGGGGAAAGGGGCTCCAGACCGTTTCGCCCTGTCGGTCGGGCCCCTCCCCTTCGCGCCACTCGAACATCACGTCGCCATCGGGGCGCGACGGAAGGCCCAGGTGGCTTACGTACCACGCCTTCAGCTCGTCGGGAGCCCGTGCCTCGAAGAAGACTCCACCAATGCCTGTCACGCGCTTCATGCCAAGCCTCTCGGCCGGACTTCGAAGGTGCCTGGTCCTATATGAGTCTCTCAAAGCCGCACGGGCTCACTCCGCGTTCCGTTCCGGGGTTTCGGCAAGGATGAAGTCGAGGACGGTAATCCCTTTCGCATACGCGAGCTCGAGACGGTTCTCGTGAATGCCGTACGCGGTAACCCGGCCCCAGGCCTGAAGGAAGGCATCCTCCTGCGCCATCGCTCCTTCGGAATCTGCGCACCACATCCGAGTCGCGGCGACCAGAGAGTTGACTGTCAATGACGAACTGGACGCCTCGTAGGTCGTGGCGTAGCTGTTGCATTCAGCCGACCCGACCAGCCTCCCATCGTCTTGAAACACGGCCGTGAGTTCGGTCCCCTGAAGAGGGGGCACGAGGGAGCCCGTACCCGGATCGAAGCGCAGAAGCTTCCAAGCCGCAACCAAGTGGGACGATCCGCGGACCATTGTAGGATGGTCTCCCGCTCTCTCGACTCAAGCGAGGCCGGTCGCCTATGAAGCTGCCCGTGCGACCTCGAGGCGACTCCTGTCTTCAGGAAGAATCTTTCTTTCGGGTTCAAGTAGCCCCCGAGGGCATTCAGACTCATGAACCCCGAGCAAGAGGTCCTGGGCACACGCACACCCAGAAGTGGTGGGATCAAGGTCGTGGACCTGAGTCGGACGCCCCTTCGCAACGGGTCCGCCACCCCGCTCCATCGCCGCATCCTGGAAGCCCTCAACCGGGACGGAGCCGGCATCCTCTCCCAGGACGAACTTCTGGAGAGCACGGAGGGATACTCCCCCTCTCAGGTGGAGCTCGTCCTCCGCGATCTCTCCCTCCGTGGTCTCGTCCGAGTCCTCTGGCGAGCTCCGTTCCGCTTCATGGCGTTCCTGACGGAGCGCGGACGGCTGGGAGGGCGATATGCGACGGCCCTCCCTGGCGCGATTCCTGCCTAGAATCCTCACCAAGGCCCGGCTCTACGAGCCAGCGACCCCTCCCCTGACGCCTGTCCTCCGCGTAGCACGTGGAGCCGCGGCCTACTTCAACCGATCGAGGATTTCGTCGGTGGTGACGACCTCCTCCGCGAAGAAGCCGTAGTTCGTGTAGGCCGCCTGGGTCGCTTCCGGAGTTAACCCCGTCGTGGCGTCCTTCACCACGATGACGTCGAACCCGTTCTCCACGGCATCACGAAGGTGGGACTCCGTGCAGATGTTCGCGGACATACCGGCGAGGACGATCTTTTGGATGCCCCGCTGCCGGAGCAGCAGGGCCGTATCCCCTGTCCAGAAGTTGGACGCTCCCTTATGCGAGTGAAGGACAATCGTGTTCTCGTCCGATTCTAGGTCGGGATGGAATTCGGCTCCCCAGGAGCCCACCCGGAACATCTTGCTCTCGAACATCATCCTGTCGATGGAATTGAGATGCCGCCAGCGCTCAAACTCCTCGTCTGAGTAGTAATGCGGGGAGTAGAATACCGGGATTCCTGCGGCCTCCGCGGCATCCCGAATCTGAAGCAGGTGTTCCACGACCTTCGTCTCTTTGACACGTTCGCCGAGGTCGTCCCAGGCTAACCGCCCTCCGACAAGAAGTCGTTCTGCGGGTCGGTAATCAGGACGGCCGTGCTCCCCTTCTCTAGCTCAAGCTTGCCCATGGTTCTCAGTCCTGTAGAATCGAACCGCCGCCCCTACGATAAATCCCCGCTGGGACCCTTCGAGGCAGGCGGTTTTCCCCCGCGTGTTAGAGTCTCGCATAAGCCTTGTGTGTTTTCTCCCCCTCGCCGGCTCCTCGCCGTCGGTTCGTCAGAAGAGCGCGTTGACAACGGTGAGAATCCCCACGGCCGCGAAGAGAACGGGAAGCGCAAGAAGTGCCTTCCGCCGGTCGATCCGCTTTGAAGTACGCACCCCGAGCTGCGCCCCCAGAACCACGCCGGGGACGGCCCAAATGGCAATCTGCGTCATGACCAAGAGGTCCTGCGGGTCCGCCACTGCAAAAAAGGACAGGTTGAACAGGGTCGTCACGAGGCTGGCAAACGCGATGATGAAGACCGACGTGCCCGCGGCAAAGGCGGGGTCCATCTTCAACCAGCGGACGAAGTTGTAGGCATTCACCTCGCCAATGCCCGCCGAGACCAACCCCACAAACAATCCGCCAATCGAGCTCGTCGCGAAGAGGAGGGGTTTATTCTCAATGTCTTGCCACCAGTCCGCCCAAGAAGCCCGCTCGGACTCGGTCCGGGTCGGATGGAGGGGGTGGTCCACGAAGTGGACGCTTCGTTCGCGGCCCAGGAAGGCGACGGCGAGAAGGAAGAGCGCGACTGCCAAAGTCAGCTCCAGTACGTGGGAAGGAAGGGCTTTCCCCACGAGGGCCCCGACGAGGGCGAAGACGGCAACGAAGGGCAGCAACCGGGTCGCCACGTGGTAGTTGACCAGCCGGCTCCGCACGTACCCGGCCAGGCCGCTCGCGAAGGCAAAGACGTCGACGAGGATGGCCAGGGCGATGGCCACTTCTGGCTTCAGGGACAGGAAAATCACAAAAAAGGGGGAGAAGAAGATGGCCCCGCCGATCCCGAAGGTCATGGCCACGCCCGCAATGAGGATGGCCACCGGGAAGAGCCACCAAAGGGCCAGGAGGTCGCTCATGAGGAGATCGAGTACCACGCTACCTCCCTCCTGGGAGCATCCGAATCGTGGGCGAAGCCCATTAAGGATTGACCAAGGCAGGCGAAGATGCCTCGGCCCTTGGCCGATCGTTTCGCATTTGAGTCTGCCGGGTCAGAGCCCGGCCATGAATTCGTCCGACGGAACGGCCGGGAGGGTCTCCACATCGGCCCCCACCCCCGCACCGATTTTTGCACTGATTTGCATCATCGCCTTGTCATCGGGCGCCTCCACGACGACGATAAAATCGTACCGTCCCAGGGTTGCCCATGTAGAGACCCGGCGCCCCCCGTACTCCTCCAAGATCCGGCCGGCCTCGTCCGCCAAACGCCCCGGGGTCTCCGTCATGTCCTTTCTTCCCTGTTCGGTCAAACGAACCAATCGAATGTAGGTTGCCAATATTCTCCCCGAATGGCGCGAAAGATAGGGGACCTATAAGCGTTGCCGGGGAACCTCAGAGGCGTGTGACGGTGGAGAGCCATGCAAGACCTCCGTCGCGATGGATTTTGCTCGCAAATTTCGCCGGCTGGACGGATTCCACGGTCCAACCTTCCCGAAACGTGGCCCGAATCTCCTCTTGGGTGACACGGCGAGGCCCGCCCCAATCCGCTGGCTCTTGGTCGCAGAAGGCCAGCATGAAGTAGGACCCGCCTCGATGGAGGACGCCCCCTACGCTGTCGACGAAGCGAACTCGTTCCGGATCCGAGAAGGTGTGAAACAGGCCGGAGTCAATCACCGTCTCAAAGGTCCGCCCGAGCCGACCCAGATTCAGCGCATCTGCCACACGAAAGGTGACGGGGATTCCTCGACCCTTGGACTTTGCCTTGGCTTTCCTGATGGCGCGAGACGAGGCGTCCACGCCCCATGCCTCATGTCCTTGCTGTGCCAGGTACAGCGCGTTCTCCCCTGTCCCGCACCCAACGTCCAAGACCGGGACCCCGATTCGGCCTGCCTGTTCCAGGCGCACGAACTCGGGTTGGGCCCTCCCGATGTCCCATGGAGGTGTTCCCTCATATGCCGAATCGAAGAACTCCAGACGAAGACCTCCAGGGGGCAGGCCCAGGATTTCCGGTTCTGCGAGACCGTGCTATTGCTTATACCCTACCCAAGGCGATAACGCATCCCCAGAGGCCCCCGGCGGACCCGGGGGAGGGTTAGGGGTTGCCGGATCAAAGGGATTCCAAGGATCCGGCTCAAAAGGGTCGGGTGCCGAGGGTTGCCTCGATGCGAAGAGACTGACCACTTCGGTCCACCTCCATATCGATCTTTTCTCCGATGTCTCGTGTTCGTAGCACATCCACCAGGTCGCCCACGTTGTCGAGGGATTCCCCCGCCAGAGAGAGAATGACGTCTCCGACTCGGAGACCTCCGGACTCGGCGGGCCCCCCGGCGGTGATTTCTGCCACGAGGACGCCCCGGGATGCCTTCAGGCCGTAGTGTCGCGCGACCCGGCGGTTCACGTCGTACCCGACGATGCCCACCCACGGTCGCTGTACCCGACCGTGCTCGATAATCTGTTCTGCGGTGGCGAGGGCCGTCTTGGCCGGAACGGCGAATCCGATCCCGTCGGCGTG
This sequence comes from Methanobacteriota archaeon, assembly GCA_030594205.1. Classification (GTDB taxonomy): domain Archaea; phylum Thermoplasmatota; class Thermoplasmata; order RBG-16-68-12; family JAJISG01; genus JAJISK01. The sequence continues at coordinate 160,745 of JAUVFR010000001.1, read as the reverse complement.
GGGGATGTTGGCCGTGTTGACTGCGATGACCTTGCCCTCGAGGTTTACAAGGGGTCCCCCGCTGTTTCCGGGGTTGACCGCCGCGTCGGTCTGAATCATCTTCAGGTCGTTGCCGTTGCCCACCTGCAGGCTTCGTCGTAGGGAGCTCACCACTCCGGACGTCACCGCCGGACCGCCGGCGAGACCCAGTGGGTTCCCGATGGCCAGGACCGGTTGCCCTACCTTCAGCGCATCCGAGTCCCCGAACTCCGCGGGCTGGAGCGTTGCCTCATCGACCTCGACGACAGCGATGTCCGTTTCTTCATCCCCTCCGAGAACGCGGCCGCCGACGATACTGCCATCGGACAGCGAGACGAGAATCCTCTCCGCTCCCTTGACGACGTGGTAGTTGGTCAGAACGTGGCCCTTCGCGTCCATTACTACGCCGGAACCGGCCCCTTGCCGCGGGAACCGACCCGACGCGCGATACGGCCGGGCGGACGTACTCACGCTCACGGTGCTTTTCGCTGCCTTCTCGACCGCCCCGGTTAGGGCGTCCTGCAGCTCGCTGACCATGCGGTGTTATAGGGCGTGCCCGACCTTGTTGACCAGCATCGGCCGTAGCCAGTCACGCGTCCGGGTCTTCCTTCTGGGAAGCCCGAAATCATCTCCGCGACCGAGACGAGAAGGTTTAAGGCCGCCCGGGGCCTGAATTTACACGGTGACGGACCTCTACTTGCCTTCGGGCAGTGGGCCGGCGCTCTCAGATCACGACCGAGACATCCTCGCGCTCCTCGGACGAGAGGCGGCGATCGAGGTTAGCTTTCAGGGGTTGCGTCGGCTGCTCGACATCCACCAGGAGTCCCTGACACGAGCCCTACGTCGCCTCCAAGAGGAAGGACTCGTGAGTGGGACGGAGGAGGGATATCGGCTGAGTTCTCAGGGAGTTTCTCTAGCGCAGGCGGTCCGTGACCCCATTCAGAGCCCTCCCATCCCCGTCCTCCGGACGGTTCTCCCCGGCGAGCGCGAAGGTCGCCGCGCGAGCGAAGCCCTTCGGCAGCGCTGGTTCGGCCCCCTGCGTTGGTACGGGTTCGCAGAAGATGCTGCAGGACGGACCTTGACCTGGACGACCGAGGATGGGGGCATTCGTCTCGACGCCCGCTTCGAGGGCATCTTCCTTTCCGTCGACGGACGCTTGGTCGACCCGAACCGTCTTCCCGAGGCGGTCACGGCCGCCCACCGAATTCTCAATGAGGTCACTCGGGCTTACATGGATGCAGGGGCATCGGCCCTTCCTGGCCCTGACAGCTAGCCGAGGGGCGGGCCAAGCGGCTAATAGCCCGTGTCCCATCTCCGACGGGGAGTTCGTGGGTCGTCAACGATCCCGCATCGGAGAGGAATCGGCAAAGGCCGAAACAGAGAGGGGTTGGGAAGAGTGGTTCTCCCTCCTCGATGCCTGGGGGGCCACGGAAATGGGCCATGCCCCCACCGCCAAACACTTCGAGGAGGCATACGACTTGAGCGGGTGGTGGGCCCAGAAGGTCACCGTAGAGTTCGAGCGGGTACGGGGCCTGCGAGAAGTCGGACAGCGCGGGGATGAGTTCGTGGCCACGGTGCAGCGGACGATTCGAGCTTTCCCGGAGCCTGCCTACGCCGCCCTCACCGAGCCGGACCACCTCTCCCGCTGGTTTGCTCAGGATGCGCGGGCGGACGTGCGAATCGGAGGGCGGTACGAAAACAAGGACGGAGACCGAGGCAAGTTCTTGCGCCTCGACCCCCCTGGGCGGATCAAATACACCTGGGAGAACCCAGGCCGCGCGCCCGGAACCATGGTCGAAATCTGGATTGACCCCAAGTATGAAGCGAGGTCCCTGATCCGCCTCGAGCATTCCCGCCTGAAGAATCGAGAGGAGCTCGAGGACCTTAGAACGGATGGGGCTGGGCCCTCGATTCGCTGCGCTCCTACCTGGAGACGGGAAGGCTGATTCCGTATGAAGAGCGGCTCGAAAGATAGAACCGGGAGACTCCTCGAAGACGGCTTCGAATACCGCCCCTTGACACCCGGACTGTGGGAGGACCTGGAAACCCTCTTCGGCAAATCCGGAGCTTGGGGAGGCTGCTGGTGTATGTGGTGGCGCCTCTCCGCTGCCGAGTTCGAGAAGCAACGAGGGGCCCAGAACAAGTCCACCATGCGCGACATCGTAGACGAGAATCGCGTCCCCGGGATTCTTCTCTACAAAGAGGGGACGCCCGTGGGGTGGTGCTCCATCGCCCCGCGAGACGAATTTCCCCGTCTGAATCGGTCGCCCCTCCTCAAGCCGGTGGACGAAGAGCCTGTCTTGTCCATCGTGTGCTTCTACGTCGCGCGGGCCTTCCGCCGTCAGGGCATCACGGGGAAGCTTCTGGAAGCGGCCCTCGCCTACGCGAAGGAACAGGGCGCGCAGATCGTAGAAGGATATCCCCTCGATACAGATCGGAAGGACTACCCGGCCCCCTCGGCATGGACTGGCTTCCTTCCCACCTTTGAGGCAGCTGGATTCAATGAAGTGTTGCGCCGGAAGGTCACGCGCCCAATCGTACGGTACCGATTGCGTCACGCGGAGTCGGACCCGGACGGGCCCACTTAGGTCTGAGCCTTGACCTTAGCCGGAGTCTTTTCCACGAGGGTGGATCGGAGAGCGTCCCGGAACTCACGGGACAGCCTCTGCTGCGTCTCAAACTCCTCGTCTGTCATCGAGAGGAGGTTCGCGAACCCGGCGGCCATCCCCCGGGCCCAGAAGCTCAGGTCTTCGATCTCCTCGGACCTTTCGTGGAACTCGGCATACTTCCCGAACTCCCGTTTCTCCACCTGGAGGCTGACGAGGCGATCAATCACCTCGTCGTTCAGGCGCACGTCGAAGCCGAGCTTGGGGAGACTCTCCAGCGTCTCGCGTACCTGCTGCTTGGTGTAATCGCGGCCTGATCCCTTGCCTTGGTGGAACTCGAAGACCTCGGCGGTGGCCTGGTAGTACGTCTCGATGAAGTGGTCGATGCGTTCCTCCCGAGCCACCTCGACCAGGTCCGCGTCCCTAAACTTCCGAATGTGATGGTAGATGGCCTGCGGGGTCATTCCCAGCTCCGCTGCAATCTGGCTCACCGTCATCTCCTTGGCCCGCAGGAGAAAAATGATCCGACGGCGTGTCTTGTCGGCCATCAGCTTGAAGGCCTCGGGACTCTCGATCACTTTAAAGGCTTTCATATCCGTTTCACCTAGAGAGATAGACTATTTAACCATTATATAACGGTTATCATTGGTGAAACGATAGTTTTAATAACTACCATGTGTATCAGGCAAATACACACTTGGGTGGTGTAAACATGGGATACAGGAAGAAAAGCGGGCGATTGACCCGGCAAGATGTCGATGGAGCCCTAGGTCTCCTGACGACCGCCCTAGCCAAGCCAGGCTTGGGGACCCTCCGTTAGACCCCGGAAGGTGATACGAAATGCTAGACCGATATGGAATGGCTGTCATGGAGGAGCGCCGTCACAACCGGCACCTCGCCGCGTTGGAGGACTACCTCCGAAGAGAATATGGATCCACGAATGGGATGGAGCGGTACATCGCGGAGGCGAACCACGCCCCCTCCCCCCGGCCGGGGCTTCGGGCTTTCCTGGCGAAAATCACCGGAAGTGTCGTAAGGCCTGGAACCCAAAGGGTCACGCCCGCAGCCTCCGTCGAGCTGGGGCTGAGCGAAGACTACGCCGAACACACGGCTCCTGCGGCTCGCGTCGTTCCGGCCCCACGGGCCCGGCCCGTGAGTTTCCGGGGGCGTCTGAACGTGCGTCCTCGCACCCGTCTGCCCCCTCCAAAACGGTAGACCAGACACCTGGTCCCACCAACCCAAGGGGCCCCCTCCGGAGCCCCTACCCTCGGTCAGATAATCAGCTCCAGATCGTTCTGGTTTTCGTTGCCCGTGCGATGGGCACAGGAATCCCCCTTTCACGAGTCCCTTCGCTGGGCTGTCCGTCGCGACCGTGGAATCAATTTCCTCCTCGACGAGACGGAGCGTGAGAAGAAGGGCTTAAGGGGGGAAGCCTAGGTTGTGTACCGAATGGATGGCCAGAAGGCGGGCCCCGGGGGGAGTCGGCCGGACGGGGGCAAGCCCCCGGACTTCGACCTGCTGCGTCACAATCTGGGTATGGCGACAGCGCTCGAGGAGTTCCTCACCACGACGTACGGTCCCGGGGGCCGGGCCAAGCTCTTCGATGACGAGAAGGGGAAGATCGTGGCCACGTTCAATGGGGCCCGGATGCTCGAGAAACTCGAGAGCGATCATCCTGTGACCACCGTCCTTCGCGCGGCCGCCCTGGCCCAAGAGAACGAGTGGCGGGACGGGACGAAGATCGCCGTTCTTCTAGGGCTGCGTCTGCTCCGACGGGCGGAGGAGATACTCGATGCGGGACTTCGCCCGCTACCCATCCTCGAAGGCTACCGGCGAGGCCTCGACCTCGCGGCGAAGAGAGCATCCGAGGTCGCCCGCGATGTCGATCCAACGGACGAGACCATCCTCCTGAGCGTCGCCCGGACCTGTCTAGGCACGTGGCCTGACGGTACAATCCGGAATGGCCTCGCCGAGGCGGTGGTGCAGGCGGCCCTCCAAGTAGCGGAGCCCGTCGAGAACGGGTGGAGGTGCGACCGCTGGAAAGTGCACATCTTTCCGATGGGGGGAAGCGGCCTCTCCCTCGAGAGTATCAACGGCTACGTTCTGAAGCAGGTCCGCGACTACCACGGCCTGCCAGGTCGCGTGGAGAATGCACGAATCGCCCTTTTCGACGCGGCGCCAATGCGCGGCAAGGCCGGGATCCACGAACCGCGCCTGCGTTGGGCAGGGGAGACGAAATTCATGCTGAAGAGCCCCTCCGGGTACAAGGAACTCACGGACTGGGGGGCGGAATACACACGGGAGATCATCAGGGGCCTTCAGCAGGCCGGGGCGAACGTCGTCTTCTGCCGCCTCGGCATCTCGGACCACGCACTCAAGCTCCTGGCCGATGCGGGGATCCTGGGGATCCGACGGCTCATGCGGACCCGTCGCATGGAAAACCTGGCGCACGCGACGGGAGCGTCGCTGATCAAGGACTTTAAGACCGTTCAGGAGGCCGATCTGGGCCAGGCCGGCCTCGTCGAGGAGCGACGCTACGGGGAAGAGAAGGTTACCGTCATCACGGACTGCGCGGATGCCAAGCTGGTGAGCCTCATTGTACGGGCCCCCGGGGAAGGGTTCGGCGAGCAATACGAGGATCTCCTCCGCAAGGCCGTCGGCGCGGTCGCCGCTGTCATCGAGGACCCCCGCGTGGTCGTGGGGGGCTCTGCCCTCGAGGCGATGGCTTCGCAGCACGTCCGCAGAGAGGCGGCCCTCATCTCAGGCCGCGCGCAGCTCGGGGCGGAGGCTTTCGGACGGGCGTTGGAGGACCTGGCCGCGATCATGGCAACGAACATGGGGCTCGATGCCGTCGACACCCTCCTGGAACTCCGACGTCTCCACACCCAGCGCCCGACCTACGGGCTACGTGAGGGGGCGCGGGAACCTGTCGACCTAGCCGAGGGCCCCGTGTTCGATTCACTCGCCATCCGCCTGGCCGCGTGGGCCCGGGGAGTGGACGCATGTCAGACGATTCTGCGCGTAGACGCCTTCCACAAGAGCCGGGGGACACTGAAAGAGGAGGAAGTGGAAGAGCGGAAAGAGAAGGGCCCGACGCCCGTGAAACCCTCCCTCGAGGAGAATTAGCGCCGGCGGTAGAGGAAGTAGAAGGCCGCCATGGCGAAGGCCGCGGCCGACCCCGCACTCACAATCACGACAAGTAGAGCGGGATCAATGGACGGTTCTCCCCCGCTCAGTGCCCCTGGATCCCCCCCGAATCGGGGCTCGAGGAAGATTTCCCACTTCACCAGTGCCTGCTGACTGCCCTCGTTCGCGAAGATGAGGAAGTAAAGTCCGGACGGGAGCGTGGAGGCAAGTCCGCTGGTTTCCACATCGGGCCCGTCGACCGTGTCCTGGATGGGTTCGAAGGCCTCGTCTGCTTTGAAATGGGCGAAGTTCTCCTCGTCCGCCATGAAGGCAAGAATCGTGGAACCTTCTCGCACCCGGGCAGAGTACCAAACCGTTGCCCACTTGAAGTAGGTGTGATTGATCTGGAAGTAGACGAAGTCATCCGCGGGCACCTCACTGAGACCCGCCATGAAGGCGTGATGGTCGGAGAGGCCGTGGGATCCCTGCGCGGCCGCGCCAGGAAGCAGAATCACGAAGAGAAGGAGGGCGCTAGACTTCCAGAACCCTGACGTCCGAATCATCCCAGCCAACCTTAACCCTCGACCCCGTCTTATGGAAGTCCCGCTCGCCCATCTTCTTCGCGCGAAGGGTATGGCCACTCTCGAGACCGAGTTCGTAGTGCACGTAGGGTCCTTTGAAAATGATGTCACGCACCTCCGCCTCGACCTGGTTTGCCATCCCGTCCGCGCTGTCCCCGATTTCAATGCGCTCGTCAGGGATGAAGAACCCGATTTCCTGACCCACTGAGGCTTCCCCGCTGTCGTTCTTCACCTGGAACTGGAGGCCCCATGCCTCCACGAAGAGACGGTCGGCGTCGGCCGTCACGACCTCCCCCGTGAGGAGGTTTGCCATGCCAATGAAGTCAGCCACGAAGGAATTCCGGGGTTGCTTGTATAGCTCCAGCGGGGTGCCGACCTGCTCGATGATGCCAAGGTTCAGGACCCCAATCCGGTCGCTCATGGTGAAGGCCTCCTCCTGACTATGTGTGACGAAGAGGAAGGTCTTCTTGAGGCCGTGCTGCACCTGACGGAGCTCGATCATCATCTCCTTGGCGAGCTTCTCGTCGAGGGTACTCAGGACCTCATCCAACAGGAGAACCTCGGGCTCAATGACCATGCTGCGCGCGATGGCGACCCGCTGCCGCTCCCCGCCGGAGAGCTCCCACACGCGCCGCTTCTGCTTCCCATCGAGGTTGACGAACTTGAACATCTCGTTCACGCGCGCCCGCCGCTTGCGGGGGGGCACCTTCATGGCCTTCAGCCCATACTCAACGTTCTCCGCCGCCGTCATGTGCGGAAAGAGCGCGTACTCCTGGAAGATGAGACTCGTGCTGCGCCGATACGGGGGGACGCGGGTCATGTCCTTCCCTGCGATGATCACCTCCCCTTCGTCCGGCATCTCAAGACCGGCCAGAATGCGCAGGAGGGTAGACTTTCCCCCACCGCTCGGTCCGAGGAGCGTGAAGAACTCGCCCTGATAGATGTCGAGTGAGACGCCCTTCAAGGCGGTAACGCCGCCAGGATAGGTCTTGACCACGTCTCGAATCTGCACCAATGGTTCGCCAGTGGGCTCCTCCAATTCACCACCCCGGGGACCCGACGCAAGTCGGAGCCAAGACCTCAATCAAAGTCGCGGTATAATAATTCCGGTTCGACAGTCTGGTTGGCTCCTCCGCCACATCCCGCGACCGCGAATGACCCTTTTTAGCCCAAGCCTCATTGGAGGGGACGGTTGGAGTGCCTTGGGTAAGAAGATTACAGTGGGATTCCTGGGGCTGGGGAACATGGGACGGCCCCTGGCCGAAAACGTGCTGAAAGCAGGGTTCCCCCTGATCGCGTGGAACCGCACGCCGGAGAAGGGGAAGGATCTCGTCGACCAGGGAGCGACATGGGCGCAGAGCCCCAGTGAGGTGGCCGAAGCGTGTGACGTCCTCGTCTCCATCTTGGCCGACGCAGCAGCGGTCCGAGAGGTCCTCCTCGGGGACGAGGGGGTCGCCGCCGCCAAAGGCAACGCCCCGGTGATCGTGGAGATGAGCACCATTGCGCCTCACGAATCCGTGGCCATCGCCGAGGCGCTGCAAGGACGAGGTTTCGTGATGCTTGACGCGCCCATTTCGGGAAGCACGAAGATGGCAGCGGACGCGGCCGTGACCATCCTCGTCGGCGGAGACGCGGGAGCCCTCGAAACGGTGCGCCCGGTCCTCGAGGCGATGGGGAAGGCGATCTACCACATGGGTGAGAACGGGATGGGATGCTCCATGAAACTCGTCAACAACGTCATCCTGGCGGCCGTCCTGGCGGGGTTCGCCGAGGCATTCGTGATGGGTCAGAAGGCGGGGCTCGCGGGGGATCGGATCCTTGACGTCGTCCTGCATGGATCCGCTGCGTGCCCGCTGCTGGAGTTCAAAGGGAAGGTGATTGCGGCGCATGACTTCACGCCCACGTTCCGCCTTCGGATGATGCGGAAGGACCTCACCCTCGCGCTGAACGCAGCGGGTGGACTGAACGTCCCGATGCCCTTAACCTCCGTCCTCAACGAGCTCCATCAAGCGGGGATCGCCCAGGGCCTGGGTGATCAGGACTTCTCTTCCATCGTCCGTGTGTTCGAGGGCCTCGCGGCTATCCCCTAGGCAGCGGCGGGCGCGTCCACCTCGTTGGCGTAGGCGCGGCGGGGCAGAACGAAGCCCCCACCGCTGCGACGAGGGCGACCTTGACGAGGTCGAGGGGGATGAACGGGACCATCATCCACATCAGCTGCGTGACGCTCAAGAGCCCCTGCACGTCCACGAGGTCGGACCAGTTCATCCACCCTACGTAGAACCAGATCACGCCCAAAGCGTAGATGATGGCCAGAGCGGCCACGAGGGTGAGATAGGGATAGGTCCAAAATCGCACCCGGGTGTCAACGGCCGACCCGACGAGGAAAGCGGCAACGATGAAGCCAATGATGTAGCCGAACGTGGCCCCCGTACAGGATGGCGATGCCACCGAAGCCCTGACACACTCCAGGAATGCCCTGAATCAACGGGACCGGATTTGTGGTCGACCCCGCGAACCAGGGGACCACCATCAGCCCGAGCAGGGCGTAAAGCACCTGACTCGGGCCCCCGTAGTGTCGCCCCAGGACGACCCCGGCCGCGAGGACGAAGAGGGCCTGGCCGGTGATGGGGACGGGCGACCGAACTCTCATATCGCCACCTGTAAGAGTCGTGGGATGCTTTCTTAAGACGTGTAACGTAGGCTCCTCCCGCCAAACCTCCTCCACCCTGGCCCCCGAGGAGCCAACGGTGTTCATTTGAGGATTAGGGTTCCGTCTGGACCTCGTCGAACGCCGGCACACGTCCCCTTCCCTGCATCCGACGCGTCGTCGGAGAAGCTGTTTAATAGGCGAGTAACGGGTGACCGAGACGGCACGGGGGAGGGGGATATGGCAGTCTCCAAGAAACTCATCGAGGAGTTCCGGAAGATCCCGACGGGGACCCTTTCGGACGCGGTCGATCAGCTAGACCAGAAGGGGTTCATGACCGGGGTCGTGCCCGTCCTGGAGGACGTGAAGATGGTGGGGCCGGCGGTCACCGTCCGTTTCGACCACATCTACCGCAGGGACTACGACCTCGCAGGAGGAGAGCACCTGCTCCGGGCCATCGACGAGAGCGAGCCCGGATCGGTGATCGTCCTGGGCAGCGAGGTAAAGGACCTGGGGACCTGGGGCGGTCTGCTTTCCACGGCCTCGAAGGCCCACGGAATGGCCGGCGCGGTCTTGGATCAGGCGACCCGGGACATCGCCGAGATTCGCGAACTGAGCTTCCCCGTCTTCGCCGGGACCGTCAACCCCTCGAGCTACGTATTCCGGTTGAGGACCGTCAGCCTGAACGAGCCCATCGAGTGTGGGGGCGTCCTCGTCCACCCGGGGGATGTCGTCGCCGGAGACGACGACGGGGTGGTCGTGGTCCCAGCCGCGCGGGCCGAAGAGGTCCTCGAGCTGGCCCTGGAGATGGAGGGGGGGGAAGCGAAGATGGTCGCCGCGCTGCGCAAGGGCCGCTCAATCGTACAATCCCTCGAGGAGATCGGCCGCATCTAGGCCAGCCTCCCGAGCCGAGGCCAGGGCGGCCAGGCGACACAAACCTTAAGCGAGTGCCACCGTTCCCGCGGCCGGGGAGGTCTCATGCCGAAGAGGAGGAAGGTCTACGATTTATCGCTGCCTTGGAGCCGGAACATGCCCACTTATGCGATGTCTCTCAGCTTCTACAACCCACCCATGATCGGGAGCTACAGCGAGTTCGGAAAGTCCATCCTGGAGAAGAACATGGACCGCACCGTCGGCGCCCACTTCTATGACTCCGTGCTCTCCTTCTATTCTCACACCGGGACGCACTTCGACTCACCGATCCACTGCAACCTGGACTCCTGGTCCATCGACCAGGTTCCCCTCGATCGGTTGTGGGGAGAAGGCGTCGTGGTGAGCATCCCCAAGGGGGAGCTCGAGGAGATCGGGCCGGAGGACCTCGACAATGCGGAGCCGGAGATCCAGCGGGGGGACATCGTCGTCGTGAACACGGGCTGGCATGAAAACTACGTGGGCCCCATCGACAATTGGGACAAGGCGGTATACTACGCCCGGATGAACCCCGGTGTGACCCGGGAAGGGGCCGAGTGGATCATCGATAAGGGAATCAGGACGTTCATGGTCGATTACATCGGGGTCGACCACCCCAAGTACACCGAGCGGGGCGATAACACCTGGCCGGTGCACCGGGGCCTCTTGTCGGCCAACATCCCGATGGTCCAGATCCTCGCCGGTCAGATCGATGAGGTCACGGGGAAGCGGTGCACGATCTGTGCCCCGCCCGTGAACTGGGTGGGCGGGGACGCCTTCCCGGTACGAGTCCTGGCCATGGTGGAGGAGGAAGCGTAGGAATTCTACCCGCTTCCTTCCCGGTCATTCCCTTCAGACGTCCACGTCATTCACGAGATGGGTGTCGTAGTCTCCGGATCGGAAGGCCGCATGGTTGAGGGCGGCCTGGTGGAAGGGGATCGTCGTCGTGATGCCCTCGACCTGGAACTCCCGAAGAGAGCGCTGCATCCGGGCAATGGCCTCCTCTCGGGTCTCCGCCCAGACGATGACCTTTGCCAAGAGCGGGTCGTACTGATATGGGACGGCATACCCCCGGGCCACTCCCGAGTCCACCCGCACCCATGGACCCCCTGGCTCAACCCAAGAGCGAATCTCACCGGGGCTCGGCATGAAGTTCTTCGACGGGTCCTCTGCGTTGATCCGACACTCGATTGCGTGACCGCGGGGCTGCACCTCGTCCTGTCGTGGCAAATCCTCCACGCCGGCGGCGATGCGGAGCTGGAGATGGACCAGGTCGGTTCCCGTCGTCATCTCGGTGATGGGGTGTTCCACTTGCAGCCTCGTGTTCATCTCGAGGAAGTAGAAATCTCCTTGCGAGAACATGAACTCCACCGTTCCCAGGTTCACGTACCTCACGGCCTCCGCTACGCGAATCGCCGCCTGCCCCATCGCCTGCCTTAGGTCTTCAGTCAGCGCCATGGACGGCGTTTCCTCGATGAGCTTCTGGTACCGTCTCTGGACGCTGCACTCTCGCTCGAAAAGGTGAATCGTGTTCTTCCCGTCGGAAGCTACCTGAACCTCCACGTGCCGGGGCTTTGGCAGGTATCGTTCCAGAATGATGCCCTGGGCGCCGAAAGCCGTCTGGGCCATGCGGCGTGTCGCGTCGAGGGCGGCGGCCAGTTCATCCTCCGTTTGGACGACCTTCATCCCGATGCCCCCGCCCCCTGCGGAGGCCTTCACGATGACGGGATATCCAAGTTCCTCGGCGATCTGGGACGCGTCGTCGACCTCACGCACCAGACCCGGGCTTCCCGGGATGACAGGGACGCCCTTGGAGGCCACGAGTTCCCGGGCCTCCGCTTTATCCCCCATCGCTCGAATGGCGCTTGGAGGCGGTCCGATGAAGGTCAGCCCCGCCTCCCGGCAAGCCTGGGCGAATGCCGCGTTCTCCGAGAGCAGCCCGTAGCCGGGATGAATCGCGTCGGCCTCGGCCTTGGAGGCGATATCGACTATCTTGTCGATGTTGAGGTAGCTCTCAGCCAGGTTCGGGTCTCCCAGGGGGAATGACTGGTCCGCGTGGGCCGTGAAGGGCGCCTCCTTGTCCACGTCCGAGTAGACGGCCAACGCTTCGATGCCCACCTCATGACACGCCCGGATGACACGTAACGCAATCTCCCCCCGATTCGCAACGAGCACCCGGTCAAACATCGACGCTGCGATGGGGGGCTCTGGGAAAACGTTTTTCTAGCTTTCCGGCGTGTAATGGGGGATGGTCCGTCGCCTGGCGATCGGGCTGGCAATCGCCTTCGTGCTGCTCACTCCGCTAGCCTTTGTGAATCCCGCCTTCGCGGCCCACAAGGCCACCTACAAGTCGGGCGTCGACGTCTTGGACACCGAGGGGTGGGAAGGCCATTTCCTCTGGCTTCGCAGCCCGGCCTTCAGCTACACCGGGCAGGTGTATTGGGAGTTCCGCGCGGACGGCGATGTCGTAGATGCCCTCTTCATGACCTGGGGGGAGTTCCGCAACTTTCGTGAGGGACGTCCGTTTGATACCATAACCGAACCCCAGCTCGGTGTCCAGGAAGGTGTCGAGGGGGCGTTCGGCCTCTCGACGGACTTCCCCTACATCCTCGTGTTCCGGAACCCGGGGAACCAATCCGTGACCGTGACCTGGGAGCTCTTCGCGGAAATCGATTGGCGGCGTCTGGGAGAGCCTCCGTCCGGCCCTAAGCTGAACCTGACCTTCCAGCAGGGCTCCCCGCCGTTGGCCAAGGACGAGTCCTGGGAGACGACGCTGCAAGAGCCGGGGTACTATCTGGGTTACTGCCGTCCTCACGCGGATATGACGGCGCTCATCGAAGTGGTGCCGGCACCGAGCCCAGCCCCACAGCTGGCCGTGGCCATTCGCGACTACGGATTCCACCCGGAGATGATTCGTATCCCAGTAGGAACGCCCCTCCTCTGGACCAACCACGACGGAGTGGAGCACAGCGTGCAAATTGGGCTGCTCCCGGAGGGCATCCCAGATGCGCCGGCCCCTCTCCCCGCGCCTTCCACGCCCTTCCCGTGGTGGCTTCTGGTGCTGATCCCCGCGGCCGGAGCCCTGGCCTTCGTCTTCGTCTACCGCCGCCGCCAAGAGGACTGATCGCTTCACGGGGAGATCCCCATAGACCACTCTCATTCCCACAAAAGTTGGGAAAAACCTTCTTGCAGGGAGGGCACGTCGCTTGGATGTCGAAAGGTGTTAACGTTGCCCCGGAGATCGTCCTCCGTGACAACGGCCTCCACCCCGAGATTCTCCGAGTTCAGGAGACGACGGTACTCCGCTGGACGAACAACGACGCCCAGAACACACCGTGAACGACGGCACCCTCGACGAAAGGCTGGGAGCCATCTCCCCGCGGCCCGTGACGGACATATGGTGGATTCCCGTTCTCATCATGGCCGTCTCCAGCGCCTTCTTCCTCGTCACACTCTGGTGGGGACGGAGACAGGTCCGCCGCTAACCCCTCGCGATGTCTGGCCCCCTCAGAAGTAAGCATAAATAGCCGCGTTCCGCTACTCGGGGAACCATCATTTCTGGTGGTGGAAGCGTGACGGAGGAGGACGGTGTGGCGCGGTACGATTACGGTGGGGACCGCTACGTCTTCGTGGAGTTCGCCATCGACATGGCGCTGGAGGAGAACTTCAAGACCCTCTCCCTGGCCGAGGCGATCGAACAGGCCGACATCGAGGGCATCGTGGAGGTAATTCCCTCCATCTGCTCGATGCTCGTGGAGTACGACCGCACCGTGATTCAGGCGGATCCCCTGATCGAGAAGCTGAAGGCCATCGAGGCGTCCATGACGCACCTAACAGAGATCCCGACCCGGATCATCGATTTCCCGGCCCTCTTCGCGGACCCGTGGACGACGGAGTGTGCGGAGACCTTCAAGTCCCATCAGCAGAACGGGCAAGTCCCCAACATCGACTTCGTCGCGGAAATCAACGGCTTCTCGGACCGGGAGTCCTTCATCGACGCGCTCTGCGCCACGCCCTATTGGACCGTCATGGTGGGCTTCACCCCAGGGCTCCCGTGGCTCTATCCGATGGGCGTCAGCGGGAAGGACGTGATTCAAGCACCGAAGTACAATCGACCACGGACGTGGACCCCCAGTCGGGCGGTGGGTCTCGGCGGCGCCTTCCTCGCCATCTACTCCGTTCGCAATCCCGGCGGCTATCAGCTCCTCATGCGCACGACGAATCCCATCTACGACCCGAAGCAGGAACATCCCGACTTCATGGAGAACCCGGTCCTCCTGAAGCCCGGCGACATCCTCAAGTGGAGGTCGGTGAACCGGGATGCGTACGATCGGATCTGGGAGGGTATTCAGAAGGGCCAAGCTTTCAAGATCAAGAAGGTCACCTTCGAACCGGAGGCGTACTTGGAGGAGCCGGCGAGGTATACCCAGGCTTTAATGGAGGGATTCTGAGATGTTGGAAATCGCCCAGCACGGCCTCGAGGCCGCCGTGCAGGACGTCTACGGTCGTCCTGGCTACTACTCCTACGGCATCCCGCCCTCGGGGGCTCAGGATGGCCTCTCCCTGGGCCTGGGCAATCTCCTCGTCGGGAACGACAAGAACGAGGCCGGGCTCGAGATTACGCTCTTGGGACCTCAGATTCGCTTCACGGAAGATCACGTCGTCGCTCTCACGGGAGCCGACCTCTCGGCGAAGGTGAACGATGCGGTCGCGCCCCGATGGGAGGCCTTTGGGGTGAAGAGGGGGGACCTCCTGACCTTCGGCCGGATCCAGAGTGGGTGCCGCGTGTATCTCGCCGTCGCCGGCGGAATCGATGTCCCTGAGGTGCTGGGAAGTAAGGCGACCTACGCCCGGGGCGAGATCGGGGGCCACGAGGGGCGCGTGCTCCAGAAGGGCGACGCGTTGAGGATCGGCACGTCCGGCGCGGAGACAGGGGATCTCATCGGTCGCCGCCTGAAGTCCGCGCTCGTCCCAGCGTTCACGAACGCATGGGAGCTTCGCGTCGTCATCGGTCTGGAGGACTACGTGTACACGAAGAAGGGGATCCAGACCTTCCTGGAAGCGGACTGGATCGTCTCGAGCAAGATCGACCGCGTCGGATACCGCTATCAAGGCCCCGAGCTCGAGTGCGTCGAGCGGGAGCCCCCCCACGGCGCGGGTTCAGACCCGACGAACGTCGTGGATTCCGGCTACCCCGTCGGGAGCATCCACACCACAGGGACCGGGGTGGAGCCTATCCTTCTCCCCAACGACGCCGTCTCCGGAGGGGGCTACGCGACCATCGGGACGGTCATCAGCGCCGACCTCGATCGCGTCGGGCAGAGCAAGACGGGGGACCACACGCGGTTCAAGGGGGTCGACGTGGAGGAAGGCTACCGTGCGTGGGCGGAGCGCGAGAAGCTGATGACGGAGGCCTCCCTGGCTTGAGGCGCTGGAAGGTAGCCATATATTCAAGAGGATCAATGACGGGGGAGGAGTGACGGGAACACTCTGGAGGTGCAGTGGGGGATGAAGATTGACATCAACTGTGACATGGGGGAAAGCTACGGCATCTGGAAGATGGGGCGCGATGAAGAGGTCATGCCCCACATCACCTCGGCGAACATCGCTTGTGGCTTCCACGCCGGGGACCCCCACGTCATGCGGAAGACGGTTTGCATGGCCAGAGATCACGGTGTGGCCGTGGGGGCCCACACAGGCTATCCCGACCGTCTCGGCTTCGGCCGTCGCTTCATCGAGACGAGCCGGCAGGAGCTGAAGGACTACCTCACGTACCAGATCGGCGCCCTGGAGGCTTTCCTGAAGCAAGAGGGGATGGGGTTGCAGCACGTGAAACCCCATGGGGCCCTCTACACGGTGGCCGTCAACGATGCAGACCTCTCCCAAGGGATTGTCGAGTCCATCCAAGAGTACAACCCGGACCTGCTGCTCTATGCGATGCCGGGTTCGCTCACGTATCAGGCCGCGGAGAAAGGGGGTCTTCGCGTCGTTGCCGAGGGGTTTGTGGACCTGGAGTACCTGCCCAACGGCTCCCTCGCTCTGGAGCGGGCGAAGAAAGCCTGGGAGCCCGAGGAGGTAGCACAGCGGTTCCTCCGCCTTGTGAAGGACGGGAAGATGTCGACGACCACAGGGGAGACCATCAACATCGCCGTGGACAGCGTCTGCGTGCATGGCGATTCCCCGAATGCGCCCGAGATCCTGGCCGCCGTCAACGATGCCATGAAGCGTGAGGGGATTGAGAGGGTCGCAATCACGACCCTCGTCTGAGTCCCCGGGGGCAGGCGATGGGTGCTGAGGTCTCGGCCGATATTCCGGGGATGATTCTGAAGGTTAACGTGAAGGAGGGAGACGCTGTGAAGGAGGGAGACGCCCTCTTCGTCATGGAGGCCATGAAGATGGAGTTGGAGATCCCCTCGCCCTCCGCAGGGACGGTCTCGGTGGTTCATGTCGGCGTCAACGACGTCGTGCAGCCGGGGCAGCCCCTCGCGACCCTGGAGTAGACTCGACTCCGGGAGACTGCCTGCCCCCCACAGCGAGCTTCCCTCTTTCGAGATTGCGTCACTCGCTTCGCCCTTCCAAAGGCCGACCAAAGTGGGGTACTGGCCTCTCTCTGGATTCGGGGATAGCGTTATATACATGACACTCAATCGCGAGCCAGCTTTCCTGGAGGAATTTCTACTGGCGGAGGAGGAGGGTCAACCAGAGGGCTTGGAAGACGAAGGAGAAGGCATCTCCCGACGGTCGTTCATGAAATACGCCGCCGTCGGCGGCGTCGCCGCTGCCGCTGTTGGCGTGACCGCTTGGGGGGGCCTAACGCAGAACTGGTTCACACCGGCCAAGGTGCCGATGCAGTGGTGGGGCATCGGAACGACCACGCCTGAGATGGGGTTCAGTGGCGAGACGTTCAGTGGGGCCCTGGGCGACACAGTCGTGTTCACCGAGGCGCCCTGGGACCCGACCCAGTTGTCGAACAAGATGTGCTCGGACGGCAAGGATCAGTTCGATTTCATCACGAACGCGGGGACGATGCACGAGCCACTCTTCGACTGTGGTGGCATCGTGGACTTCGACCCTGAGACGGCCCTACCGGGCTGGAGCAGAGTCTACTCCCAGCTGCGAACGAACAACCCCACCATCTCCATCGCGGAAACGGGTCAGATTGTCGGCATCCCCATCATCCAGAACGGCGACTCCGTCGCCATGGACCTAGACGAGATCTGGGGCGATGGGACCCCGAACTCGGGCGGCGATGCGCCTGGAACGGGAGGCGATTCCTACGGACTCCTGTTCGATGACCAGTGGAACGGCCTTACGGCGGTCGAGAAGTTCTGGGCCTGTCCCATCTACAAGGTCGCGAATTACCTGGAGCGGAATAACCTCGAGACGATCTCCAACTTAGAGACCCTCGAGAACGCGGACATCACAAAGGTCAAGACCTTCATGCTCGACCAGAAAGCCGGCGGTCAGTTCAAGACCTTCTGGTCTGGGTGGAGCACGGCTGTCCAGCTCCTCGCCAACAAGGAGGTCGTGGCGCTCGACACCTGGGAGCCCGTCGTGTTTGCGGTTCGGGCGCTGGCGCAGGACCCAATCAACGCCTACTACATGGCGCCGTCCGAAGGGTACTACCTCTGGAACATCCCCGTGTACATGACGCCCCACGGACGGGACGCCAATCTGGACCGGGTCTTGGGCTTCGGCGAGTGGACCCTCGGCGGATGGTACGGTGCGCGAATCACGACGCTTCGTGGCTACCTGACCGCGACCCCCGACGCCGTGTCATATGCCCGAGATAACCCCGACGCGGACGGGGGCCCATACGACGCCGACTTCATCCAGGGTCGCCACGACAAGGTCAAAGCGAAGTTCAACGACGACGTGAGCGTGTACGGCAACCAATCTCCCGCGAACATTTCGAACTACGACGCGGCGTGGAGCGAGGTCACGGCGTAGGCGTTCTTGACCCTCACCCGGGAGGCTCGCCGATTCCCACGCCAGCAGAGCGCTTCGCCGAACATCCGAGGCTGCTCCACCTCCTCCAAATCGCCCCCACCCTGGCCTTCGTCGTCGCGTTTGTCTTCATTCCGGTCGCATCCATCTTCGTCTGGAGCTTCCTGCGGGTTGAGAATGCCCGGTTTGTCCCCGAGTTCACCTTGCAGGCGTACTATGTCCTCTTTGGTGTCGGGGAGTCGGCGTACCTCGTTGATATCTTAGTCCGAACCCTACGCGTCGCTGTCACCCAAACCCTTATCGCCCTGGTTCTCGGGTTCGCCGTCGCCTACTTCGTGGGCATCAAGATGCGGGGGAGCCGCTACGCCCTCCCTCTCCTCCTCCTCTTCGCCATCCCGTTCCTCACGAGCTACCTGCTTCGGACGCTGAGCTGGTGGCTTCCACTCCAGGAACGGGGCGTCATCAATGTGATTCTGGGCAATCTTGCCGCCCTTCTGGGCCTTCCCTTCGAACCCCTCAAGCTCCTCTTCACAGAGTTCGCGGTCCACGTGGGTCTGTTGTCCACGTACCTCCCTTTCATGATCTTCCCCATCTATCTGGCAATGAGCAGGGTCGACGAAACCGTTCTGCAGGCCAGCGCCGACCTCGGAGGACGCCCTCGTCACACGGTCCTCAGGGTGGTCATCCCCCTCGTGCTTCCTGGGATGCTCATTGGCAGCGTCTTTGTCTTTGTCGGCGTTATGGGCGATAGCGTTGTTCCCCTATTCCTCGGAGGCCCGGGGAACAGCCTCATCGCTCAGCTGATGGACCAGGCCGTGTCGGGGCAACGGTGGAGCCTGGCCGCGGCCATCGCCTCGGTGATTCTGGCCATCGCCCTGGTCTTAATCATTGCCTGGGAACGCTTCTTCGGGCTGCGAAGGATTGGGGAGATATGAGCGAGGTCGTTCCCTACCGGCCTGGTGCCCTGGAATCGTTCCTCAGCCGTCATGGGCGAAAGGTTTGGGTGGTCTTCGTTGCCCTGGGCGCCCTGTACGTCCTCGTGCCCCCGATCCTCTTGGTAATCGTCTCCTTCGAGTCCAGCGGCGTCGTTCGAATCCCCCAGGGCTTTACGCTCCGTTGGTACGCGGAAATGTTCACGGATATCGGGCTGATGAACGCGCTCTTCAAGTCCATCGGTCTCGCGATACTGACCGTGGTCATTTCCGTCTTCCTTGCCTTGCAGGTTGCCCTTGGCTACCGGAAGACGAAGCACAAGACCCTGGTGATCGCCATCATGATCCTGCCGATCTTTCTCCCGGGCATGATTCAAGGATTCAGCCTGAGCATCCTCCTTACCCAATTCTTGGGCGTCCAGCGGACGTTCCTGACAGAACTGATCGGCCACATCTCGTGGGCCCTCCCCTTCGCGTTCCTGGTGATCCTCACGAGTATGTCCGCGGTCCAACGCGAGACCGTCATGGCCGCCATGGATCTGGGGGCCAACCCGTGGCGGGCCTTTCGGGATATCGAGTACCCCATCATCAAGCCGGGCCTCATCAGCGCCGCAATCTTCTCCTTCGTTCTCTCCTTCAACGAGTTCAGCCGGACCTTCTACCTGCAAGGCATCGGCCCGACCGTCCCCACATTCGTCTTTAACAAGATCACCGTAGATATCACGCCGGAGATCTTCGCGCTCTCCGCGTTGACGGTGGTACTCTCCCTCGGCCTCATCGCTCTCGGGACCCTCTACCTGACGTTCGTCGGCCGAACAGCGAAAAAGGTCTCCGAGGCCGAGATGCTCGCGGACATGGGAACACCAGGGCAGGCCGAAAAGCCTACGTAGGCCGCCTCGCTACGTCCTACACACAGGCCTGACGAGGAGGCCCGACGCCGGGGAGGTGCAATCATGAAAGAGGAGAAAAAGCTCCGTAGGCTGTACGAGGCCCACATCTCGAAGGCTGTGAAAGTCAACTTCCCACATTTCGTCAACGTGGCGGAGGGGGCGAGGGTCCGGACCGTCGATGGACGGGAGTTCATCGACCTGACAGGGGGCATTGGGGTGCAGAATCTGGGCCATGGCCACGGCGGCGTCTTAGACGCGATGGCCGACCAGATGCGCCGTTACCTGCACCTCTGCTTCACGGTGCAGATGTACGAGGCGCCGATCCTGTTGGCTGAGAAACTCGCGGCCATCATGCCCCGCGGCCTCACAAAAAGTGCCTTTTTCAACAGCGGCGCGGAGGCCCTTGAGAACGCCGCGAAGTTCTCCCGCAACTTCACGGGCCGGACGGCCGTCGTCTCCTTCGAGAACTCGTTTCACGGCCGGACCTTCTTCACCATGGCACTGACGGGCAAGGTCCGTCCGTACAAAGGTGTCTTCGGTCCTTCCTTCCCCGACGTCTACCAAGTGCCCTACCCGTATCCCTATCGCTCGCCAGACGGGCCCGACGGCAGCGTCCGTCGCAGTCTGGAGGCGATCGAACGTCTCTTTCACGCTCAGGTTTCGCCGGACGACGTCGCCGCCATCGTCGTCGAGCCAGTTCAGGGGGAGGGCGGTTTCATCGTTCCCCCGGAGGGCTTCCTCCAGGGTCTTCGGGAGCTCTGCGACGCCCACGGAATTGTGCTGGTGGACGACGAGGTGCAGTCGGGACTCGGACGAACGGGTCGGTGGAACGCCATCGACCACTTCGGTGTGATCCCGGATCTCGTCACAAGTGGGAAGGCGATCGGCGGGGGCCTCCCGCTGAGCGCGGTAACGGGAACGCCGGAGATCATCGACCACCCTCCCGTGGGATCGATTGGAGGCACCTTCGGAGGGAATCCCCTGAGCTGCGCGGCGGGTCTGGCGGCCATCGAGGGCATTGAGCGAATCTTGCCAGGTGTCAGAGACCTCGAGAAGCGGCTCAGGGCGCGTTTAGAAGGGTGGGTGGAGGCCTTCGATGCGGTGGGTGAAGCCCGCGGGCTGGGCGTCATGATGGCCATCGAACTCGTGACCAATCCGAGACGGAAGGACCCCGCACCGAAGCTCGCAAAGGCCGTTCAGGACGAATGCTATCAGAGGGGTCTCCTCATCTTGACCGCAGGATACTACGATAACGTCATCCGCTTCCACCCACCCTTGAACATGGATCTCGAAGAACTGGACACTGCGTTGGACACCACGGAAAAGGCCCTGCAAACCGTGACCATGAAGGGCTAGATCAGAAGAACGTGCCCCCGGACCGGGGAGGCGAGCCAGCGGATGATCCCACGCTTGTTCTGCTTCACCAACTGCGTGAGTATTAAGTAGCGACCTCAGATAGCCAGAGGCCGTGATTCGTGCGGGGGTGGACGTTGGGGGGACCTTTACTGATACCATCATCTTCCATGAAAAGACGGGCAAAATCGACATCACGAAGACCCCCTCAACACCTGACAATCCCGCCGAGGGCATCCTCAGGGGGCTGGAGAAGGCGGACCTCGATTTCTCAAACTTGACCCTCTTTTCCCATGGCTCGACGGTTGGAACAAACGCCCTCATCACCCGGGATCTCCCGCACACCGGACTCATCACGACGACTGGCTTCCGGGACGTGCTCGAGATCGGCCGGGCGACGAAGGAAGACGTTTGGGACGCCTACAAGGACGTGGCGCCGCCGTACGTCCGCCGCCGTGATCGGCTGGAGGTCGAGGAGCGCATCGACTACGACGGGACCGTGGTCACCCCGTTGAACGAGGACCAGGCCCGGAACGTGGTTCGCATCTTCAAGAGACGAGGCGTCAAGACCATCGCGATCTCCCTGATCAACGCCTACATGAACGGAGCCCACGAGAAGCGGATGCGAGACATCGTCGAAAAAGGTCACCCGGATGCCTTCGTGTGTTGCTCCCATGAGATTCTCCCGGAGATGTTCGAGCATGAGCGCACGAGCACCACCGTAATCAACGCGGCCCTGGCCCCGGTGGTGATGGAATACCTTACGGACCTCGCGAAGCGACTGAAGGCAAAGGGGTACGGAGGGGATGTCCTCGCGATGCACTCCGGGGGCGGCGTCATGACGGTGGAGGCCATGTCTTTCTACGCCTCCCGGATCGCCAACTCCGGACCTACAGCGGGGGCCATCGCGGGGGCTTTCATCGCCCAGCAGTGCGGGTTCGAGAACGCCATCGGCCTCGACATGGGCGGCACGAGCACGGACGTTTCCCTCACATTCAAAGGGAAAGTCCAGACCACCGATGAGTGGTGGGTCGAGTATGGCTACCCCATCATGTTCCCCTCCGCCGACATCAAGACCATTGGCGCGGGAGGAGGCAGCGTGGCCTGGATCGACGAAGGCGGCGCCCTCCGTGTGGGGCCGAAGAGCATGGGAGCCGACCCGGGACCCGCCTGCTACGGGAAGGGGGGCGATCAGCCCACCATCACGGACGCCAACCTGATTCTGAACTGGCTGGCCCCGGAGATGTTCCTCGGCGGAGACATGAAGATCGTCCCCGGCCTGAGCAAAGAGGTTCTCCAGAAACGCGTAGCGGACCACTTCAACATGGATCTCATCGACGCGGCAGTGGCCGTCGAGGAGATCGCTGTCGCCAACATATCCAACGCGGTCGGCTTGGTCTCCACGGCCAAGGGGTTTGACCCTCGGGACTTCGTGCTGGTGGCCTTCGGGGGCGCCGGCCCCCTGCACGCGGCCAACGTGGCCAAGACCATGAACATCCCTCAGGTCATCGTCCCACCGTGGCCCGGCATCAACTCCGCCCTGGGTTGTCTCCTGGTGAACATCGAACACGATCTGTCCCAGACCTTCATCACGCCGGCGGAGGATGACGTGGTGCCGGACCTGGAAAGGAAGTTTCAGGAAATGGAGGAAGAGATGGAGGGGCGTCTGGAGAAGGAACGCATCGCAAAGGACGCCATGCGCGTCGACCGTAGCCTGAGCATGCGGTACACGGGCCAGTGGCGCCACCTCTCCATTCCGGCGGCACGACCCTTGGGGAAGACCCTCAAGGGCGTCGTTGAAAAGTTCCACCAGGAGCACCGGCGAGTCCACGCCTACTCGGATCTCGAGAGGGATGTCCAAATCTACGGCCTGCGCGTTACGGGCAAGGGATTGGTCCAGAAGCCGGTGTTTCCCAAGATCCAGAAGGGAGACGCCGAGAAGGCGCTCCGGGGAAAGCGGGCCGCCTACTTCAAGGAGGAGGGAGGGTTCGTGCCCACGGCCGTCTACCTGCGCAGCATGCTCGGCGCCGGTGCGCGGATGGAGGGGCCAGCCATCGTGGAGCAGATGGACTCCACCATTGCCATCCCGCCGGGAGACGTGGCCCAGGTGGACGGGATGGGCAATATCATCATCACGGTTGGGAGGTAAATAGCATGGAGAAGGGGAGCTTGGATATGGAGCTGGATCCGGTCACCTTCGAGGTGCTCCGAAACGCCTATGTGAACCTCGTGGATCGGATGTCCGAACAGATCATCCGCACGTGTTATTCCTTCGTGATCTACAACCGGGATTTCAGCTGTTGCCTGAACGACGCCAGCGGGAACACCGTGATGCAGGGGACCCAAGACATCGCCGTTCACGTGGGGACCCTTCACTACACCGCCAAGGCGGTTCTGGACTTCTTCGAGGACGAGCTATACCCCGGGGATGTCATCATCATCAACGACCCCTACCTCGGGGGGACGCACTTCAATGATGTGCGCATCATGCGCCCCGTTTTTTCCGACGAACGGCTCATCGCCATCACCCAGACGAACGGCCATTGGGCCGACATCGGAGGTCCGGTCCCAGGTTCCTTCAACATCAAGGCCCAGGATTTCTACTCCGAGGGGCTCCGGATTCCGCCCACGAAGATTTGGGAGAAGGGGAAGCACCGGAAGGACGTGGCCAACATGATCGCCTCCAACGTCCGGATGCCAGAGGACACCCTCGGGGACATGCGGGCCCAGACCGAAGCGACCCGGATTGGGGAGGAGCGACTCTTTGAACTCATCGACAAGTACGGCCTTGACACCGTCGTCACGGCCTTCCAGGAGTCCCAAAACTACGTGGAACGCATCATGCGGCGGCGCATCAGCGAGCTGCCCGACGGCACGTGGGAGACGGAGGACTATATTGACCAGGACCCGAACGCGGAAGAAGGGCTCGTCAGGATAGCCGTCAAGATGACCATCGACGGGGACGAGGTCCACTACGACCTCTCCGGTTCCGACCCCTACACGGGGAGCTTCCTCAATGGGAGCTTCGGCTCCTCCTTCTCCGCTGTCATTGCTGGCACGAAGACCTTCTTCCCCGACGTGCCACTGAACTCGGGGATGTACCGGGTCATCCACGCCACCCTGCCCCCCGGCACCGTGGTCAATGCGCCAGCCCCCGTTGCCTGTACGGGCTTCTGCTCCGGCGCGTACGAGAAGATCATGAACGCCATCTTCGAACTCTGGTCCCAGGTCTTGCCAGAACGGGCCATGGCGTGCTCCTTCAACCTGGAGTACCTCCTAGTCGGCGGGAAGGACCAACGATCGGGGTACGGCGGGAAGGAGTTCATGTGGTACGACTGGATGGCCGGCGGCTGGGGTGGCCGTGTGGGAAAGGACGGTGCCAACGCCACGGCCCCAGTCTTCGGCGCCGGCCTCGCCGTCCAACCGCTGGAGGGACAGGAACGTGGTGCTCCGGTCCTCACGACGGAGCACCGTTTGGTGACAGACAGCGGCGGGCCCGGAAAATTCCGTGGGGGCTGCGGCGTGGCCAAGGGCGCCCTCCTCACGGAGGCAGGGAAGCCAGTCATGTCCTACTGCGCAGATCGGGAGCGATCCATCACCTGGGGCATCCTGGGCGGACTGCCCTCCATCCCGCAGGGCGTGGTCCTCAACCCGGGAGCGCCCCAGGAGCAGCACCTGGGCGTGGTCTTCTCCAACGTCCCTATCCGGGCAGGGGACTCGTTCACCCGACCCTCCGCCGGAGGCGGGGGCTACGGCGACCCGTTGGAGCGGGACCCGGAACGCGTTCTCGAGGACGTCAAGGACGAGTACGTCTCCCTCGAGAGGGCGCTTCGGGACTACGGCGTCGTCGTCCGCGAGGTGGACCGAGAACTCGCGGAGTACGAAATCGATCGGGAGGCGACGGAGGGGGAACGGCAGGCGATCCGCGAGAACCGGGCCATGTGGCTGGAGGAGGACCCCGAGGCCGTGGCGAAGAAGTTTGCGGAGGGAAAGATCGACGAGCTCGACCTCTTCCGGCGGTACGGGGTCATCCTGGACCGGAACACGAACCGGGTCTTCCAGCGCACAACCCGACAGTTCCGCGCCATGCTCAAACGGCGCGCCGTGCCTTTCTGGACGTAGCCTTCCTTCCTCAGTGAGTCCCTGGTGGGAACACAATCTGTCGGGCCTGCCAGTACCGTGGTTCCAGGTAGCGCAGCTCATCCGGGTTCACGCCGCGGCCTATGCTGGAGTAGTAGGCGAAAAGGTAGAGCGGGAGGATGGTGAGGAAGGGAGAGAGCCACTCGTCTGTCTGGGGAATCTCGATCACCTGGTCGCAGCGGGCCGCTAGGGCCCCGTCGCCCTCCGAGACGACGCCGAGGACCGGGGTGCCCACGATTTTCGCCACTCGAGCAAGATCCAAGCTCCGTTCGTGGCTCGCCCCGCGAGGCGCAATGAGGACGAGGAGGCTCTTCGGGTCGAGGGAGACCCAGGAACCGTGGCCGACCTCCTCGGTCTCCATCCCTTCGGCGGGCAGGAAGCTCGTCTCCTTGATCTTGAGGGCGGCCTCGAGGGCCGTCACTCGGTTGGGTCCGGCCCCCGCGTAGTAGTGGTGGTCCTGGTCGACGTAGGCTTCTGCCCACCGTGCACAGGCCCTGTCGGCCTCCCGCAAGACGCGTCGAGCCAAAGCTGGCAGGTCAGAGATCTGCTCGGCGACGTCTCTCACTGTATCGGGAAGTTGCCCGCTCCAAACGCGGAGAAGCTCAAGAATGACGACCGTCGACGCGAGAGCTCCCGTCACATAGCACTTCGTGTGGCATTTGGACCGATCTGGTCCGTTGCCCGCGATCACGAGGTGATTCACGACCTGGGCGATGGGACGGTCACGAAAGTGGGTGATGCCTACGCGGAGCACGTCCCGCCCCTGGGCCTTCCCCAACGCATCCACGGTGGCTTTTGTGACTCCACTGTGGGAGATGCCGACGACGAGGGTCTTCGGAGGGACTCGGCGGAGGTAGTGGAGGAACTCGAAGGCCTCGAGAGCCTGGTATCGAATCGGGTCCTCGGCCAGTCGGAGCAGCTGACTGCCAAGCTGGGCGGCGAAGAACGCGGTGCCCGAGCCGATGAACATGATGGCGTCAAAATCTTCCGCTTCCGCCGCGATGCGCTTCGCCTCGTCTCGGGTATTCTCGAGGGTGGCCTCTAGGGCATCGGGAATCTCCTGAATCATGTCGTAGGTCAGGAACGGGTGACGGGTTCGTTCCGGGACGGGCTGAGGGAGCGCCATGACACACCATTCTGTGCCGTGTCTAAAGGTTTCCCGCCGCCATCGCAACCCCAGAAGGCGCCGCCAGACTTATGCCTCTCCTGGGTCCGGACCATGAAGATCGGCTTCCGAACCACTTCTACGGCCTCCTCGCGGACCCTTCTCAAGATGAAGCTTCCGAATGAGGTCCATCCTGTGGGATCCCAAGACGACGAGGTCGTACTTCCCGAGGCACCCCCCTCCGGGGCCCCTATCCTCGGCCGAATAATCGGCTCCAAATCGTTCTGGTTTTCGTTGCCCGTACGATGAGCAAAGGGATCCGCGCCCTTTTCACGAGTTCCTCAGGCACCGAGCCCAAGAGCAGATGGCGGATCCCGCTCTCTCCATGGGACGCCACCACGATCAGGTCGAAGCGTCCCGAGGTGGTCTCTGCGAGAATCTGGTCGGCAACCTTTCCGAATCGTACCTTCTCGGTTGTCTCGGAACCCGCCCGTTCGAAGGGCCGTCGGGCCCGGGCCATAGCCCGCGCCATCCGCGGGTCGAGCTCCGGTTTCTCCGCCCCTTGGCTAAGGATAAACTTCGGCTGGGTCTCCGCCACATGAAAGACGGTCGTCTGGACGCCGAGCGGGCCGAGGAGGCGGGCGCTGAACTCCGCGGCTTGTTGGGCATAGACCGAACCCCCCGTACAGACGAGCACCTTCTTCGGAACCTGCCGCCGTCGTCGCTGCAGAACGAGGAAACTGACCTTTCCGTGACGAAGGATCGAGAGGATTTCCGACCGCGGGAAGACCTTCTTCAGGCCACGGCGTCCCCGAAACCGGAGCAGGACGAGCCGATATCGCTGCGGTTGGAGACGACTCAGAATCTCCACGGCCAGCCCCTTTTTCAGCTCGGCCTGGACCGCGGGTTCTCGATCCTTCCAAGACTCCTTCTCTTGCTCCAGGGCGGGGGCCTCGGCCCGCCACTCATCGACCGTCTCGACGATCATCCAATGGTCGAGCTCTGCCCCCAAGGACTCGGCGAGGCGAACCCCGTAGTCGAGGGCGTATTCATCCCCCGATCGGTTCGTCGCGACCAGGACGCGGCGTTTTCGACTCCGTCGACGTTGGGCCATGTCCGGTTACCCCCCGTTTCTGCTCGGGCAATCCGCGGTTGTCATACCACCACCAAAATGAGAGGAACAACGACTAGAAGGACGACGAAACCAATCACGGCGCGGTTGCTGTGGAAGGTCCAGTGAAACAGCCACAGGAGGGCCTTGCTGTACCAGCGGTAGACCAGGAGAACCAGGATGGAGATGGCCCCGACGCTCAGCATCGCGATGAGGACGATGTGGGTAGCCGCCGAGTTGGAGAGGAGAAAAGCCACGAGGAGGGTGTCCACGAATGTGGTGATGTTCGCCCCAATGATGTAGGGAATCACGTCCCGGCGACGGAGGTACCCCTTGAGATAGAGGGGGACGAGCATCCCCAGGGAGAGCGAGACGCTCGTGGAGAGGAGGGTGATCCCCGCGCCCAAGAAGAAGGAGAACAGGGGGACCTCGAGGGCGCGATGAAGGGCCGTGACCTCGACCTCCTCGACCTCCTGGCGGTGAAAGGCCCGGTCGAAGAGAGAGAAACCGGCGTAGAGAGCCAGGAAAGCCAGGAAGAAGACGGCCCCGGGGGGCAAAAGCGCGGCCGCAGCGTCCCGCAAGGGGCCAAAGATCAGGTCCACGACCCCGACAATCACGGGCGGGGTGGAGATGTCGAGCCACGGCAGGTAGTTGCCGTCGAGAAGGAAGACTCCCAGGAACAGGGCGGGAACGTAGACCGTGTAGGTCACGAGGAAGGCGAGAACGCCCATGGAGAGGCTCTCCTCCCGGCCCCCGCCCCGCAGGATGGCGATGGTGCCAATGACAATGACAATGAAGGAGGCCCCGAAGCGTGACCCCATGATCATGAAGTAGGCCGATATGTCGGTCATGGCCTGCGCGTCGAAGAGCCCCAGACCCAGGGCGGCGATCGGGGACCCGCTGAGGACGCCGTAGGTCACGAGCCACCCGAATCCCAGGGCATTGTGAGGGGCCTCGACCAACGAGCCGAACAGCCCCGTCAGGGTGGGAATCAACTCCTGGGCGGAGACCTGCATCAGCTGGATGCCTAGAATGAACGTGAAGGCGCCGGCGAGAGCGAAGGCCACCTTGCGCAGGAGAACCAACCAGGGAACCCGTCTCAACTCCTCGTTTCGAACGTAGGCCTCCACCAGACTCTCGCCCGCGACTTTCAGGGAATCCTCGTCGCCCCTGCTGCCGCCCGGGGAGTAGTCCACCGCGGCACCAAGCTGGACAGTCGCCTTAAATCTTAGCTCCCCAGGATCAGGTCGGTGAGCATCTTCACCGCCGCCACGAAAAGGACCAGGATGAAGATAAGGGCGACGGACCGGGACCGAAGCTTGCGGAGCCCCCAGTAGGACCCCAGGAAGGAGCCGACGAGAACGAGGACCCACAGGAAGGCGGTCAACCCGACGTCCAAGGTCGCCAGGCCTTCGAAGTAAAGGTAGCTCAGGACCCCCACGATGGATGTGGGCACGATCATGAGGGTGGAGGTCCCAATGGCGAGGCGCGTGCGCCGACCGAGGCCGTAGACCATGATGGGCACGTTTGCCACCCCGCCCCCGATACCCAGGCTGCCGGAGAGGAAACCGGAGGAGAGGGTCGCCGTGGAAGTGAGACCGAGCCGGGGATTCGTGATCTTCGCGTCGTCATTGCGCTCCAGCGTCTCCGCATGGCCCAGCCAGTCCCAGAGCATCTTCCCTCCGACCACCACGAGAATCGCCGAGAAGAACAGGAGGAAAATTTCACGCGTGATCGCAAGGGTGAACAGGGCCCCCAGGACGGCACCGACGAGGGCACCGCCGACCAGGATGAACGCCAGTCGGGTGTGAACCAAGTTCTTCCGATAATGATTGATCGCCGCGGGCATGGCGGTGGCCAGGGTCAACGCAAGCGACATGGGCACGGCCACTTCCTTAAACGGCGTGACGAAGGCAAGGAGGATGGGGACGTACAGCGTGCCCCCCCCGAGGCCCAAGTTGGAGTACACGAAGGCCACGGTGAAGACCAGGATGGAGACCACCGTCAGAATCTGCAAGTCCACGCGGGTCGAATCGGGAGAGCGAGAAAAAGGTATCTTCGCCGGGAGGGAACGGGGACGCGAAGGCGCATGTATCCCGGGCGCCTTGCTGCAAGGGTGAAATTCCTCCTCCGTTACGGGGAAATGGGGCTCAAGGGGCGCCATGTGCGAGGCCAGATGATGAGACGTCTGCGCGAGAACGTCCTCCGTCTCTTGGGCGATAAGGACGGTGGGGGTCGCGTGTCGGGGGAGGAGGGGCGCCTCTTCGTGGAATCCGACGATCCGGACGCGACCCGAAGGCTCGGCAGGGTGTTCGGGCTCGTCTCCTTCAGTCCGGTCTGGGAAAGCCCGGGCGATCTGGAGTCCATTCTCCCGAAGGCCGTTCGGCTGGCGAAGGAGGTTCGAACGAAAGGGTCCAGCTTCGCGGTCCGGACCCGTCGGGTCGGTGAACATCCCTTCACCAGCGCAGACGTCGCGCGGGAAGTCGGATCGGCCATTCTCGCCAGATTTCCCGAACTGAACGTAAATCTAACCGCGCCCGATTGGGAGGTTCACGTGGAGGTGCGCGGGGCGAAGGCGTTCCTCTTCACCGAGATCTTGCCGGGCGTCGGGGGCCTGCCCCTCGGCACCCAAGGTAAGGTGGTGAGCCTGGTGGAGACGCCGGAGGGCGCCCTGGCTTCGTGGCTCATGATGAAACGAGGCAGCTATGTCCTGCCGGTGTTCCGAGGGGAGGACAAGTGGGCCGCCGGACTGCAGGCGTGGGATCCCGGTCTTCGGTGGCAGGAAATCGACTCGCTTGAGGAGATGCGCCAGGTCGCAGACGACGCGGGGGCAGTGGGGTTTGTCTACCCCTGGACAGCGACGGAGACACGGAAGGGGACCTTTCGGCCCGCGTTTTATCCCCTGATGGGGTTCAACTCGGCGCGGCTCGAGAGGCTCCGCCTGACGGTTCTGGGCCCCGCCTAGCCTACTTTCCCTTTCCTTGGTGGGCGCGGATGGAGGGGCGTACCTTCTCCGCTCCCTTCCCCTTTCGCCGAAGACCTCGGCCCTTCTTTCCGGCCGAAGTGAGCCCGCGGGCGACGCGTCTCTTATGCTCCGGTCGCCGAATCCAGTTCAGCTCCTTGTCCCTTCGGATGGAAGGGCTGTGAGGATCGACGAGGATGACCTCGTAGTACTTGTGTCGACCATCTTCACCTACCCAATAGGAGTTCAGGACCTCCATGTTGGGATGACGCTTCCCCGCGCGTTCCTCCGCAATCCGCTGGATGCTCTTCGCCATGGTGATCTTCGCAATGCCCATGCGCTTAGGCTTCCGGCCGCCGCGGATGGCGCGCTTCCGCAGCCCTCCTCTTCGCACACGCGACCGGGCAACCACAATCCCCGGTTTCGCCTTGTATCCGAGCGCCCTCGCACGGTCCAACCGGGTGGGCCGGTCGAGAGGGGCCACCGAGGGACCCTTTCGCCACTCGATCATCCTTTCGCGGAGCAGGGGGCCGACGTACGTCTGGCTCGGAGTCTTCCAGGCTTCCCGGATGTTCCGGTAGAGACCCCGCAGGGCCCGAGACTCCGCCTTCTCGCCCTCCGTTGCCATCGTGACAAACCGCCCGCGCTCGCTCGCGACCCCGCTTTACCCCTGGCTAGCTATAAAGCCCTTCGGACCCCTCAAACAGATACGCGGGGTGCCGACTCGGCCGGGGCGAAAACGCCCGTCCGCGGGAACGTCGCGACGAACCCGTACCACCGTGAGAAGACCTGCATCGGGCGGGTCCCGTCGTCCTCCCAGCGAGCCGTGGGGACCTGCGTCTCCTCATCCATTTCCACACGAGGGGCTCGACCTGCGATTTCATCCAGCACCCCTCCCGCGATCCGGTCGAGCGGGTAGAAGCGCTGCACCTCGGCCCCCATCACGCCGAGTCCGTGAGTCATCTCCGGCAGGCGTTCGTCCTTCGGCCTCATGGTCTGCCGAAACCCGGGGGGGAGGAATCCCTTGCGTCGAAAGGTATTGCGCGCGACCAAGCCAAGAACGCGGGCGGATGGCTTGGGGTTCGAGCGTGACAGGGTCAGCTCCGGATCGGTTCGCAAGGCAGCACGCACGTTCGTCACCTCCAGCGGGAAGGTTTCCATCCGGGCGCCTCGGAGGGGGCCGTACAGGGCCAAGCCGCGAATGTGGTCCCAGTAGGTTCTGGTTTCGTCGTCAATCAACAAGACAAGTCCGTTGTAGAGTCCGCCGGCGCTGAAGGAGTGGACCTCTCCCTCGATCCGAGGACCAACCCCACGCCGCTATGACAGACCGTACAGAAGCTCACGAGGTACGGCTGGCCCCCCAGGGCGCCCTGCGCGAGGTGGTGGTAGGCCATTTCGGTCACGAGGAAAGCCCGTCGGATGCGTTCCCGCGCGACCACCAGGAGCATCGCGTCCGGATCGACCTTCGATGCCGCCAGAGGAACCCCCTGCTCGGGGACCCGGAAGCGTTGAAACAGATCGGGTTCCCGGAGCCAGGCCCGATCGGGTTCGAACTCCTCCAAGTACGCCTTCTCGGTTTCGAGCGTGACTCGGGTTTCTCTGGTCCCTACGACGACCGGGTTCTACATGAAGTCCTCGAGCGTGAGGGGGCGGTCCGTCTTCCGCGGGCCAGCCTTCGGTTCCTTCCCGAAATCCTTTTGGAAGAGGGTGACCTGCTGGCTCCCCGCCAGAAGGCTCTTCTCGTCCCACCCGAAGACCTCGGTGATGTAGCCGAGAGTCTGGGCGACTCGGCGGGCGTAATACCCCCAGTCCGGCGTCTCCTCGAACGGCCGTCCGCTGACGTACGGCTCCACCACCATCGGGGTCTTCTTGGCGTTGACGACGACCCAAGAGACCTTCATGCCGGGCACGAACTCGTACCCCATCCCTTCCAATTTCCTGGCCGCTTGAACGTTCGGCATGGAGTCGGGGTTCACGTATTGGGCCGGCTCCTTCACGGTGCGCGAGATGACGAGCTGGTCCACCTCCACCTCCGCCTCGCCGTTCTGGGCCCGCTGAATCGTCTCCCGGGCGAACTGGATGGCATCCTCGATCTCGTTTCGGAGGACCCGCTCCAACACCTCCGTCTGCGCCTCGCTCTGAAGGTCGAAGGCGTCCGTCCGCCGAATCTCGTACCCACGAACGACCAGGCGCTCCTCCGGCCAGATGACCTGCCCAGCGTATCGCTTCTTCCGACCGTGGGAGAAGAAGCTTCGGAACACGCGCTCAAACTCCAGCTGCATGCCGCGCCCCGAGAGTTCCGCCGCCAGGGTCTGGCCTTCCGCCACGCACCCGTCCAAGGTGTCCGCCCCGGGGGAAAAGAACACGCTGTCCGTGTCCCCGTAGATGACCCGGTTCCCCCGTGCCTCCAGGCGTCGGATCACGTCCTTGATGTTCTCCCGGGCGAAGGCCGTGATGCTCCCGCCGATCTTCGGATTCGTGAAGCGGTAAAAGGAGGAGGCCAGGACGCCGTAGAATGCGTTCATGAGGACCTTCACCGCGTCCTCCAGCCGACCGTAGTAGGCCTTTACGTCCTCCGAATCCCCCTCCGCGACCTTGGCGCGAATTTCCTGCCGTTGCTCCATCAGCTCCGCCAGGATGCGCGGCAGAATGCCCTCACGTTTCTCCTTCCCCAGGAAGCGGACCCCCGTGGGTCCCTCGATGTCCCCGTCCGGGTGGAGGGTGGAAAAACAAATGTTGTTCTCGATGATCAGGCTTGGATACATGGCCCGGAAGTCCATGCCCACGACCCACTCGTAGAGACCCGGATCGATGGTGTGGACGTACCCCCCTTCGATGGATTCGGTTCCTCCCCGGCGCCGCGTCATCGGGACCCCGAAGGCCTTCCGATCCGCCGCCCGGATGAGGAGGGAATCGATGAGGTTGGACGTGCGTCCGTTCAAGACATCGTCCAACGGAAGACGGGAGACCGTGGCGAGATCCAGGCCCTTCTCCACGCTCGCCAGCTTCTCGAGAATCCGGAGGGAGAGTTCCGCGTCCTTCATGCAGTAGCGGATGACCCGCTCCGGATCCCGTTCCCACTCCTCGTCCATGCGGGCCGGATCCACCTCCTGCTTCCCCTCGCCCAAGAGCTTGCGGGCGACGTAGTCCAGGGTCTCCTGTTTGGGCCGGAGGTCCGTCCGGGCGCTCCACCAGGCGTCCACGATGACCCGCCCGTGGAGGCGCCACATGCGCTCGTTGATCTGGCGGAAGGGGGCGAAGTCCCGGCCGAAGGCCAGTGGGCCCAGATTCCCCTTTCGAGCGCGTTCGAGGAGGACCGGGATATCGTACCCGCCGATGTTGTACCCGCTGAGCACGTCCGGGTCCTCCTTCTCCACCAGGGTGACGAAGTCCCGGAGAATCTCCCGTTCGCCGCCTCGGAGGGCCTGCGTTTCGATGTCGCCGTCCGGACCCCGCATGGCGATGCCCAGAGTGAGGAGGTGTCCGTCCTCGATGCTGTTCTCGATGTCAAAGCTGAGGATCTTCAGGGGGGGGTTGAACGGGTCGCATGGCTCGAAGGAGGCAGCGCGGAGCACGATCTCCGTTGTGTAGCCGCCTTCCGTCTCTTCTCCCTCAACCCGGAAACAAGACCCCAGGTCCATGTCGTAGATGAAGCGGTGAACGAAGGGGATGTCCGCCGCGAGGACCTCGCTCCCGAACTGCCGGGCTTTGTTTCGATACTCCGGGGTCCGCCAGGGGTGCTGCATGACCACCTGGACACAAGCCTTCTTCTCCAACGGGGTCACCTCGAGCTCGACCTCCCGAAGCTCGACCACTTCGGGGTCCCGCTCGAAGGTGCCTCGGAGAGACTGCGGGGGCTCGACGGCGTAGAAATAGGGGCGGAAACCCCAGTATTCCACGGTGATGGACCGTCCGTCTCGGGTCTTGCCGAAGAGCTCGATGACAGGCTGCTCGTCATCCCCTTCGCGACGGTAGGAGGCAGCCAGAAGCCGGACGTCGTACGCCGTCATGTTACGACCTCGCAACGACGCGAATCACGTCGCCATCCTGCAACTCGTAATCCTTACCCAGGACCCTCTTGGTCCGCGCATCCACCGCCCGGATGAAATTGTCCCCAAGGTCGGTATGGACCTGGTATGCTAAGTCCCTTGTGACACTGCCGCGAGGCATCAAGAACGCGTCTGGCAGGACGTTCCCATCCTTGTCCGTCCAGTGATTCTCGTCCTCCACGGGAAAAACCACTATCATGCCCATCTGGTCAAACACGAGATCCTCCAGGCAGCGCTGGACCCCGGTAAACCCGAGCCGATTGAGGTAGCCACGAATCTTCTGCAGCGCCTCCCTCTGCTCCCCCGTGAGGCTCGCGTCCGTCCGTTCCGTGAAGGCGGAGGCCCCAGGGACGTAGTCGAGAAGGTCCGCCTTTGCGGCACGTCGTAGGGCGAGCTCGCACTCGGAGCAGGTGGGTATCACGCGGACATCTGGGAGGTTGAGCAGGCTCTGTAAGGCGTCCTCCGGTGCGACGTCGGCCTTGTTGGCCGCGAGAATCATGGGCTTCCCGATGCGTCGGAGTTCCCGGGCGAGTCGCACAAGCTCCTCCTCCTTCCAACGCCGCGGGGGTCCCTCCAGGGCGACGTCCCGTAGGGCGAGATGGACCTGGGCCTCCCGCAGGCCGAGGCCGGTCAGCCTCTCCGAAAGCAGCTTCTCGAGGTTCTCGCCCTCAATCTCCGCCCGACGCGC
Organism: Methanobacteriota archaeon; assembly: GCA_030594205.1. GTDB lineage: Archaea > Thermoplasmatota > Thermoplasmata > RBG-16-68-12 > JAJISG01 > JAJISK01. The sequence goes on along the minus strand of JAUVFR010000001.1, from coordinate 125,681 downwards.
CATCTTGTCCCATCCCTTGGCGAGGATGCCCGCGATCCAGTAGGCCAGCTCGTCCTCCAAGAACTGGACATCATCCGTGGGGTCGTGGTCCCCGGGCGATTCGATGTTTCCCTCCCGGTCGGTCGCACCGCTGGCGTCCACGACGTGAACGAAGGCCGACGCTTGGCGTAAGTCGTCCAGGAACTGGTTGCCCAGGCCCCGTCCCTTGTGGGCCTCCGGGACGAGTCCCGCCACGTCCAGGAGGTCGAGGGGCACGAGGCGCACTCCCTCCGTGCAAGGCGCGTTATGGGGGCTGCATTCCGTGCCAAGCTCGGAGTGGGGACAGGGACGGGTCACATATGCGATGCCGCGATTGGACTTGATGGTGGTGAACGGGTAATCGGCGATGTCGACGGGTGCCAGAGTGGCAGCCGCGAAGAACGTGCTCTTCCCGGCGTTGGGTTTTCCAACGATGCCTACCAGCATCTCCTCCCGTCCTCATGGAGCGGACCTGTGGGTAATAACCTAATGGCGGGAGGGGTGGACGAAGGTGCGTCCGCGCAGGCGCCAAGGGCTTAAGCCGCGCCGAGGCTTGCCCGTTGCTTGGCCTCCACGATCCCCCGATCCCACCCTCGCTATCGCTCCCTCGTGACGCGCAAGAAGCTCGTGACGGCCGCCCGCGAAGGCCTCGTCGCGTGGGAGGGAATCATCGCCCACGGACGAGGGGAGGCGTTCGACTACCTCTTAGGCGAGCGTACCCTGCCACAGGCCGAGGTCGCCGCGCGGGCGGCGGTCGCCTATCTGCTTCGCGCCGACCGACCCCTTCTCTCCGTCAACGGCAACGTAGCCGTCCTGGCGGCGGACGAGATCGGCGACCTGGCGAGGGCGACGAGGGCCCGCGTTGAGGTCAATGTTTTCCATCGAACGGAGGAGCGGGTTGAAGCCCTCGTGGCCCTCCTAGAGGAGCGGGGGATTGGACGGGTCCTCGGGAGAAACCCCGACGCCTCCCTCCCGGGCCTCGAGCATCCCCGGGCCCTATCCAGTCACGAGGGAATCTATGACGCCGACGTGGTCCTCGTCCCGCTGGAAGACGGCGACCGGGCCGAGGTGCTCGTCGGGATGGGCAAGACTGTCATCTCCATCGACTTGAATCCTCTCTCCCGCACCAACCGGGCCGCGACGGTGGCCGTTGTGGACGAACTGGTCCGGGCCCTTCGGATCATGGTGGCCTTTGCGAGAGAGGCAAAGGATGAGCCAGAGATGGCCGAGACCGCCCAAGGCGCCTACGAAAAGGCAGGTAACTTACGGGGCGTTCTCGGTGCGATCCAGGAAAACTTAGAGGCCCACGCGACGGAGGAGGGGGGGGTCGGTGACAACGTTTAAATCGCCTCCCGCCCATTCCAATTCCCCGTTGGGATCATGAAATATATCATCGTGACCGGCGGGGTTTTGTCCGGTTTGGGAAAGGGCATCACCACGTCCAGTATCGGCCGCAACCTGCAAAGCCGCGGCCTCTCCGTGACTGCCATCAAGATCGATCCCTACCTGAACGTGGATGCGGGGACCATGAATCCCTTCCAGCATGGGGAGGTCTTCGTGCTGGAGGACGGCGGCGAGGTCGACCTCGACCTGGGCAACTACGAGCGGTTTCTGGACGTTAGGCTGAGCCGTGACCACAACATCACCACAGGGAAGGCGTACCTCGCGGCCATCGAGAAGGAGCGCCACGGGGACTACCTGGGAAGCACGGTCCAGATCATTCCCCACGTGACGGACGAGATCAAGCGGATGATCCGGGAGGCGGCCGAGTCGGCGGGGGTGGATGTCACCCTGGTCGAGATCGGAGGCACCGTGGGTGACATCGAGTCCATGCCTTTCCTCGAGGCCATGCGGCAACTCTCCATCGACGAGGGGAAGGAGAACTGCGTCTTCGTGCACACGACCCTGGTTCCCATCCTCCCTGTGGTAGGCGAGCCCAAGACCAAGCCGACCCAGCACAGCGTGAGGGAGCTGCGGGCCGCGGGGATCCACCCCAGCGCGATCGTGGCCCGCGCGCCCGTCGAGTTGGATGATGACGTGAAGCAGAAAATCTCCCTCTTCTGTGACGTGCCGGTCGAGGGCATCGTCAGCGCCCCGGACGCCGGCAACATCTACGAGGTTCCGATGATCTTGGAGCAGCAAGGCCTGACCGACTACCTGCTGAAACAGATGGCCCTCGAAGGGACGTCCCAGGACCTGGGGGGATGGAAGGCCTTCGTGGAGCGCCTCCGGAACCCCGAGGGCGAGGTGGAGATCGCACTCGTGGGCAAGTACACCCACCTCCAAGACTCCTACATCAGTCACCTGGAGGCCTTCCAACATGCCGGCGCCAAGGCCAACGCCCGGGTGAACATCCGGTGGGTCGAGAGCGTTGACCTGGAAGAAGACGGCGTGGGGCTCCTCGAAGGAACGCAGGGCATCCTCGTCCCAGGCGGCTTCGGTGAGCGGGGCATTGAGGGCAAGATTCGGGCCATTCGGTACGCCCGGGAACAGGGAATCCCCTTCCAGGGGGTCTGCCTCGGCTTCCAGCTCGCCACCATCGAGTTCTCACGATCGGTCCTCGGGCTAGAGGGTGCGAACAGCAGCGAGTTCGACCCCGAGACGCCCTACCCAGTCGTGGACCTACTCCCGGAGCAACAGGGGGTCGAGGACATGGGCGCCACGATGCGTCTGGGGGCCCACGAGGTGGTCATCGAAGAGGGGTCCAAGGCCCACGAGCTCTACGGGAGCACGTCCATCTACGAGCGCCATCGCCATCGGTACGAAATCAACCCTTCCTTCCTGTCCAAGCTGGAGGGGGCCGGCCTGCGGTACGTCGCCCGGTCCGAGGACGGCCGACGGATGGACATCCTCGAGCTGGAAGGCCATCCTTACTTCCTCGCCTCGCAGTTCCATCCGGAGTTCACCTCCCGACCCCTGCGCCCGTCCCCGATCCACTACGGACTGGTCCAGGCCGCGCTGGCTACCCAGGCCTGACCCAAAGTTGATAAGGCCGCCCCCGAATGGTTTGGGTGTGCCCACCTACGAGGAACTCCTGGAGCGCGTCAAGAAGGAACTCCCTGAGACCAGTATCTCCCGCGAGCGCTTCCAGGTCCCGGAGGCGGAGGTCCTCCTTGAGGGGCAGACCACGGTCCTCCGGAACTTCGCCGACATCGCCGACGCCATCAATCGCAAGCTCCAGGATGTCTTCGCGTTCCTCCTCAAGGAGCTGGGCACCTCGGGGAGCCTGGAGGACCGGCGCGCGCTCTTCAAGGGGCGCCTCTCGGCCGACAAGATCAACAAGCGCATCCTGAGCTACGTCGACGAGTACGTCCTCTGCGCGGAGTGCAATCGGCCCGATACCCACATCGTGAAGGAAGGGCGCATCGCCATCCTTCAGTGCGATGCCTGCGGAGCCCGGCGGTCCCTGCGGGTGATCAAGAAGGCGGTCAAGACGGAGGAGCCCATCCTCCAGACGGGCAAGGTCTATGAGGTCATGATCCAGGACATCGGCAAGAAGGGGGACGGCGTCGCCCGCCGGGAGAACTACGTCATCTACGTACCCGGGACCACCAAGGGCGTCGTGGTCAAGATTGAGGTGGAGAAGATCGTCGGCAACGTGGCCTTCGCGAAGCTCGCCTCGGAGTGACATGGCTCGGGAGGGCAGGGCCATCCTGGCCCTAGCGGGCTTGCTCGTTGGGGCTCATCTGGTGGCGCTGACGCTGGCCGCTCCCTTTCTCGAGGCGGACATCCAAGCCTTCCCGGATCCCAACGCCCTCACCAACGCGCTGTTTTACTTCATCCTCATCCTCGCCTTCACCGGGTTCGTACTTTTCCTGGTCCGTAAGCGGCGGGAGGGCGTCCTGAAGTATGTGATCCTCGGGGCAATCACCATCACGATGCTCTTCGTGTTCTCGATCCCCTTCGCTTTGGCCTTCGGCTTCCTTCCGGAACCCTGGGCGAGTCTCGCAGCCACCCAGGGGACCCTCCTCCTCTCCTTCGGTCTGGCCTACGCCCTGTTGAAGTATCCGGAGTGGTGGGTGGTGGACGCCACGGGGTTCGCGGTGGCCGCCGGAGTGACCGCCATCATTGGCATCTCCTTCGGCATCCTCCCGGCCCTGGTCTTTCTCATCGGCCTTGCCATCTACGACGCCGTGGCCGTGTATCGGACGAAGCACATGATCACCCTGGCCAACGCCGTCACAGGCCTTCGGCTTCCCATCCTTCTGGTAATCCCCAAGTCCCTCCCCTATTCCTTCCGGACCCAACCGGGGTTGCAGGAAGAGATCGACGCAGGGGAGGAGCGTGCGGCGATGTTCATGGGGTTGGGGGACATCATCATCCCGGGAATCCTGGTTGTCTCGGCCTTTGCAAACCTGGAGCCTCTGGTCACGATCCTGGGAGTGGGCGCGAACCTCCTGGTCGCCCTAGCAACCCTGCTTGGCACCCTCTTCGGTTTCACCCTCCTCATGCGGTTCGTCTTGGGTGGACGACCGCAAGCAGGCCTGCCCCTCCTGAACACGGGAGCCATTCTGGCGTACCTCGCTTCGTATTACCTTCTCTACGGCGACCTCAACTTCGGCATCGTCCTCGGGTTCTGACCCGGCCTCCTCCTGCCCTAAGCTTTATCCCGCCAACGAACCTGGTGGGACGAGATGGCCATCTGGCAGAAGCACTCGCGCCGCAAGCCCAGCGGGGGCATGCGCCGCCCTCACGCCAAGAAGAAGCGGCGGGAGATTGGGCGAGAGCGCGAGTTCGCCACCATTGGCTCGGAGCGCCGGAAGGTCATCCGGGTCCTCGGAGGTCGCCGGAAGGTTCGCCTCTTACGGGCGGAGTGGGCGGACCTCTTCAACCCCCAGACCGGCAAGACAGAGCGCACGCGCATCCTGTCGGTCAAGACCAATCCCGCGAACCCCAACTACGTCACCCGAAACATCGTGACCCGCGGTGCGACGATCGAAACGGAGAACGGGGTCGCCCGGGTCACTTCCCGACCCGGCCAGGTGGGGACGGTGCACGCCGTCCTCCTGGAGGAGCCGGAGTAAGCCGCGACACCCTTTTTACCGCACCCGTCCTAAGACCCGCGTGGTATCTCGGGGCGACCGGATTGTCGTTCTCTACCCTTTGTACTTCGACGCCACGGCCTCCCGCCATGAAGGAAGAAGGGTCCCGACGAAACTTGCCGTGCGGGATCCCACCCTCGAAGAACTCGTAGAGGCCGCCCGCCGACGAGATTATCGTGTGGAGGCCGAACCCCACGCCGCGCATCCTAGGCGGCCTGCGAAGAGGGAGGGACGCATCCTCATCGTGGGAGGAGGCACTAAGACGGCCATCCTCCACGCGGTCGCCAAGGAGCTGAAGGCTCAGAGGTCCTGAGGGGTCTTGACTTCTTCCACGATCTTGCGACCCGAGGACACGCTGTCCACGGAGTGGACCACGGCCCCGCTTTCCCGGATCACCGCCTCCACGAGGGCATAGTCGATGTTCGTCCCCTCGATGGTGATCTTGACGCTCTCCGTCTCCTGGTCCACCTCGTCCAGGACGCAGTTCACGCCCAAGACCCCATCCAGGGTCGCGAGGGACCGAGAGAGCTCGATTAACGAGGGTTGGTGCGGCTTCAGAACGTCAAGAACGATTCGTTTGATTTCGCTCAACGCGCCTTCCCCGATAAGGAATTCATTCCATGCGGAGGGGGACTCATAAACCTTGCGCTGCTGTTCCTCGAATCCGCAACTACAGGACCGTGGTCACCTCGGTCCCCGCCTCGGCGACCACCACGGTGTTCTCGCTCTGGCTCACCATCCCGTTGCCCGCTTCGACCAGGATCGGGTAGCCTGAGATGAGGCCCTTCCGCAGGAGACGGCGGAGGTGAAGGGGGGCCTTGGGGTCGATCCGATGCGCCCACCTCTCAGAGAAGGGGAGCGTCCGGAAGTCCGCGTAGACCTTCTCCATGAGCGCGTCCGCCTCGGGCACGCCGCTGCGCCCCTCCTTGGCGATCCGATAGATGTTGCTGCTCTTTCCCCCGGTCACCCGCCCCGCACCGTTCGTGGCAAAGGGTTCGATGGCATACGCCTCGCCCGCCTCCGCCGTCTGCTGGGCACGCTCCCCTCGCAACGCCTCCACGTTGGGCACGCTCTTGGGGCCGTGGAGTAGATAGGGCTCCATCTTGTGCCCCGAGAGGTTCTCAATCGGTCGGAAACCGTGGGCCCGGATGGTCCGCTCAATCGTGGCCCCGACAAGGCGCATGGGCGTTCCGGGGCGCAGAATCTCAGCAGCCGCAACCACGGCCTCGTCCACGGCGCGAATGAGTTTGGTCCAGTTCCTTGTCCCCACCTCCTTCGTCCGGGCGTTGTCCGCCAGATAGCCGTCTACATGGACGCCGACGTCCAGTTTGACGAGATCGCCTCGGGAGAACGTGAGATCGCCGTCGTTGTGCCGCGGGGTGAAGTGGGCCGCTTGCTCGTTGCGGGAGATGTTCACAGGGAAGCCGGGCAACGCCCCCGCGTCAAGAATGCTCGCCTCCGTCTTCTCCGCGACCTCCAGGAGGGATGCCCCTTCCCGGATGAGGTTGAGGCCGTCCTCCAAGGCCCGACGTCCGATTCGGCCTGCCTGCCGGATCTTCGCGAGGGCCTCCTCATCCATGGAGGTTCAGCTCGTCCGGCGTCAGGGCCCCTTCCCTCTTAACCGTTGGCGGGTCCACCGAAAGATCGACGACCGTGGACGGAAGGCCATAGGGCGAGGGTCCGGCGTCGATGTAGAGATCCACCTCCGTCCCGAACTGGGCCACGGCCTCCTCCGCGTGACGGGGTGCCGGCGCGCCGTGGCGATTGGCACTCGTCGTGGTGATCGGTCCAAACTCGTCGGCGAGGGCGCGAGGGATCGCCTGATTGGGGCACCGCAGACCGACGACCCCGTCGCGCGTCACGGGAGGGGGTGGAGCCTCCGGCTTCGTCGGAAGCAGGAGCGTCAGCGGCCCCGGCAAGAAGGCCTTCCAGAGCCGCCTACTCGGTCCGACGAGGTGGGCGAGACGCTCCGCCTCCGCCATGTCCGCGACGACCAAGGAGACCGGTTCGCTCCTAGGACGTCGCTTCACCCGGTAGAGACGCCGCACGGCCGCATCGTCGTACGGGTCCGCGCCGAGGCCGTACAGCGTGTCGGTAGGGTACACGACGAGGGCCCCTCCCTTCAGCAGGTCGACGGCCTCCATCAGGTCCTCCTCGTGAAGGACCCAATCCTCACCAACTCGATGCGCTCTCGAGATTCGAGGGGCGTCTGGTGTCATCCCCCGTACCCCTCCAGCGTCGCGAGGGCCCAGGCAAGGTGCTCCGATGCCTCGTCCTGGACTGGAACACCGTGACCCGGGTAGAGATCGCGCACTCCCAGGGCGTTCAAGCGCCTGATGGAGGCGAACAGCTGGTCGAAGTTTCCCGTTTCGAAGTCCCATCGGCCCACGCCCCCATGCGGGAACACGGTGTCCCCGGTGAAGAGGGAACCGTCGTCCCCCCGGAGGCAGATGCTTCCCACCGTGTGGCCCGGCGTGGAGAGCACTTCCAGGCTTCCCCCTCCCACGTCGATCTTGTCGCCCTCCGCGATGACTTCGACCACCGCAGGCTCGAGAGTGCCCCCGAAGAAGGCCGCTCCCGTACTGCGGGCGTCGCCTTCGACGATCGGGGAGGCGTCCTCCGCCGAGACGCGCGGGGTGACGGCGTAGCGCGCCACAAGATCGTTGGTGCCCCCGACGTGGTCGAAGTGCCGGTGTGTCAGGACCAGCTGTTGGAGCGGCCGTCCCTCCAGGTGTGCTTCGATCTCGCCTGCCACCAGGTCCGAGCGATGGCCCGTGCCCGCGTCCACGAGGATCGCCTCCTCCCGTCCAAGGACGAGGTAGAGGTTTACATCGAAGGAGGGGTCGACGATTCTGTGGATCTCCACCGCACGATACCCTCGCGGAGAGGCCTAGTCCCGGATGCCAGGCTCGGTGATGGTGAAGATCGCCTCCGCCTCCGGCAGGTTGGGGGAATCGATGAGGCGCGCGATTCGTCGCTCCCCCTTGCTCTTACGCAGGTAGATGCGAAAGGTGCTGGCATGGGCGACTACGTGTCCCCCGATGGGTCGGGTCGGGTCCCCGAAAAAGGCGTCCGGCTTGGCCATGACTTGGTTGGTCACGAAAATGGCTGCGTTGTTGACGTCGCCGAATCGCATGATGTCGTGGATGTGGCGGTTCAGGAGCTGCTGTCGCTCCGCCAACACGCCCCGACCCACGTATTCGGCCCGGAAATGCGAGGTCATGGAGTCCACGACGAAGAGACGAATCGTGTCCGTCTGGGCGAGCTCGTTGGCCTTCTCCACGAGAAGCATCTGGTGATGGGAATTGAAGGCCCGGGCCACGTGAATCTTCTGGAGGATCGCTTCGGGATCCAGCTCCTGATCCAGGGACATTTGGACGATCCGTTCCGGCCGGAAGGTCGATTCCGTGTCGATCCAGACCGTCTCCCCGCCCAGGCCTCCCTGGTCCACCGGCAGCGTCGCGTTGACGGCTAGCTGGTGGCCCAGCTGTGTCTTTCCCGACCCGTAAGCGCCGAAAACTTCTGTGATAGCCTGGGTCTCGACGCCGCCCCCCAACAGCGAATCCAAGCCCTTCGAACCGGTCGTGACCTTGTTGACGGACTTCCGCCGTTCGAGGAGAACGTCCCCGGTCTCGAAGCCGCCGATGTCGACGACCTCTCGGGCCGCGAGGACGATCTTCTGCGCCGCGGAGTTACCAATCTCGGCGACGTCGGCCAGGCTCTGCGGGGAAGCAACCGCAAGCGCCATCAGGTCGTTGAAGCCGGCCTCCTTCAGTTTATCGGCTGTGGCCGGTCCAACCCCCGGCAGCTCTTCAATGGTCGTTGTGGTTGCGGCCATGTCAACTACCGTCCCTCTGAGTAGGGTTGAGGTCGATATAAGGGTATTTCAGGGGGTTGGGTGAAACTACCCCGGCTCACGCAGGTTAAAAGCGCGAGCTTGTCTAATCGAATCCGTGTCGGCTCCGCAGCGCGTCAGTTTCGACCGGATTGCCCACTGCTACGATGAAACGCGGACCCTGCCCCCTTCCCAGATGGAGCCGATCGCGGACGCCCTCGTCGACGCCCTCTCTGCCTACGACCGGGTCCTGGAAGTGGGGGTAGGAACGGGGCGTTTCGGGATTCCCCTGCAACGACGGGGCATCCCTCTTGTCGGCGTGGACATCGCCCCTCGTATGATCGCGCGAGGACGGGACAAGGGGCTTCGCGACGTTCTCCTGGGGGACGCGCTGACGCTTCCCTTCCGGGACGCCGCCTTTGAGGCGGCCCTCTCCGTCCACGTCCTTCACCTGCTGTCCGATTGGAAGGCAGCGCTGGCGGAGATCCGCCGTGTGATCCGAGAGAGCTACTTCACCGTGGCGACCACTTGGACGCAAGGTCGATCGCCGTATCGGGTGTATTGGGACTTCATCCGGGATTCGGGATACGAGCGACCGCAGAGGGGCGTTTTCGAGCGCGACCTCCCGGACCGTCTGCCCCCGCGGCGACGCACGCTCGTGGGGACCTTCTCCGAGGAACGCCGGACGGAAGACTCCCTTGACGCCTTGGAAAACCGGATCTACTCTGGCCAATGGGAAACCCCGGAGGATCTTCACCGTGAAGCAGTGCGGGCCGCCCGCGAAGCGTTCCCCGAGGACACCCTCCACCTCGAGAAGACCGTCACCCTCCTTCGTTGGGATGCCGACAACCTCAGGGCGGATTGATCTCTTCCGCCACCGCCTCGGGGAGACCAGCGAAGGCCACGAGGGCCTCCACCTCGAGGAAGTGGAGCGGCCCGGGGATAACGAGCACGTGGAGGGGCGGACCCGGGTCGGCCCCCAGCAGCCTTTCCAGGCGATCCGCCCGGAGGGTGGGCGTGGGGGACCCCAAGGCCCCCGCAATGCAGGCCACTGTATCCGGGCCGAGGACCCCTCGAGCAAACCGGTCCTCCATCTCCAGCAGATACGCGAGACCCTCCCGCGGCGTCAGGAACCGGTCCTCCTTCAGGTCCAAGAGGGTCAAGGTGTGTAGGCCGGCGGTCCGGTTGGCCTCGACCACGTCGTAGGGGCTCGTAGGGGCGAAGCCCGCCTCTCGGATAGGGAGGGTCGTGGTGCGCCCGAACTTGTAGTGCTGCAGGCCCAGGGCGCCGGCGGCGGCGGTGAGCGCCGAAACACCGGGAACGACGCGGGTCGCAATCCCAAGGCGATGGGCGCGAAGGCGGAGATCCACATGGGTCGTGGCGGCCATCGGGTCGCCCGCGACCAGGAAGCCCACATTCCCATTCTTTGCGGCCTCCAGGACCAGGCGCCCCTCCTCCACCTCCTCCCGGGTCAGCACGCGGATCTCCTGATGAAGGGTCGACTCAAGATCCCGGACAGAGGACCCCATCAGGCGGGACGTGTAGAACTCCGCGAACAGCCGCTCGCAGCGGCGCGCCTCACCACGGGCCCGCACGGTGATGTCCCGTTCGTCGTGGAGGCCGAGGCCAATGAAGACGAGCGCGCCCATGGGCCTCCCTAGAAGAGGCCCTGGATGATCCAGATGGCCCCGAAAGTCGCGATCCCAATGACGGCCATGCGCAACCCCTTGAGCCAGGCCGGCCGACCCGTAAGCCGCCCGAGATAGGTGCCGACCAGGAAGAGCACCACCATGGCGATGGCCACGGAGAAAAAAGCGGTGGGAATCCCGAGAATGGTCAGGGAGGAGGAGAGAAAGAAGGGGGAAGCGGTCGCAACGAAGACGGCCAGGGGGGCCACGGCGTTGACCGTGACGACGATGTATCGGGAGACATCCAGCACGCGCGTTGCTTCCGTCCCGTCTAGGGGCGTGAGCATAGCGCGCTCCAGTTCGCGGAGCCGGATTTCCGCTTCCACCTTCTCCGCCTCGTACACGCTGGTGCCCGTGGAGATCCCGAGGGCCAGGCTGACGGCGAACATCGTGCCGACTACGGTCCCCACGCTCGAGTCGGGAACCAGGGCCGACGCGACGACGATCCCCATCGAGACGAACGTGGAATCGAAGACGGTGTTGACGAAGTACCGGCGAAAGGCCTGCGCGAGGAGGGCCTTCCAAGAAGTTCGAAGGACTCCCGCCACGGATTCTCCGAGGGGCCAACTCGATGAGGGTGTATAAGGCTTTATCCGGAACGGGCTCGCGGTCCTCACGGAACCCTTAGGCCCCGCGGCGCCATGCGGAGCCCGTGGCTTCCTACGTCGCGGTCGTGCCCAAGGAGGAGGGCGAAGCGGCGCGTCGTCGGTTCAGAGAGGCCGGGGTGCTCCGGCTGGATCGAAAGATCGTCGAGCGGAACGGAGAACTGCTTATCCCCGTCACCCAGGAAAAGCCCCTCGGCTACCCCATCGAATCGGTGAACCTCGACGTACGCGCGAGCCGACCGCGGACGTATCGGGACCTCGTACGCGTGCCAGAGGACCTGCGACCCCTTCTCCCGCGCGCATTCGACGTGGTGGGCGAAGTGGTCATCGTTCGGCTGCCGGAGGCGCTCCGACCTTATGAAGCCGCGATCGGGGACGCGTTCCTGCAGATGCATCGCGGGGCGAGGACCGTCGCCGCGGACGAGGGGGTACAAGGTTCGTACCGAGAGCGCGCTCTTCGGGTCATCGCGGGCCGAAGGGAGACCCGGACCCTCCACCACGAATTCGGCCTAGCCCTCGCGCTGGACCCGGCCGAGGTTCATTTCTCTCCCCGGGTGGCGTCCGAGCGGCGTCGGGTCGCTGGACTCATCCGAGGCCCGGAAGTGGTGGTGGACGCCTTCAGTGGCGTGGGCCCCTTTGCCCTCCACGCCGACCAGGCGGGGGCCGGTCGGGTCTACGCCGTGGACGCGAATCCTCGAGCCGTGGCATTCCTCCGAGAGAACGTCCGCCGCAATCGGGCGGACGCCGTAATCCCGTTGGAGGGATCCATTGAGGACGTCGTTCCCCAGTTCGAGCCGGCGGATCGGTTCATCCTTGACTATCCTTGGGACCCTCTTCCCTACGTGCCCCTCTCCGTGGGCGCCCTCAAGGACGGAGGAGTCCTCCACTACTACGAGATCCTGGAACGCGCGGAGCGCGAGGAGCGGATCGAGACGTTGCGGGCGAGCATCCCCGAGGACCGGAGTCTGGAGGTGGACGGCGTTCGGGAGGTCCGGGGATACTCGCCTACTCAGGCCCACTTCGCTTTCGATCTGGTGATCGGGCCGGCGTGACCCCGGATTGCCCCTGGTACGTGCCGGAACTCTCGGCGTACGTGGCTTCGGGCAACGAACGCACCTCGTGGAAGGTGAGTTGCGCAAAGGTGTCGCCCACGGCAATCTCGAGCGGCCGTTCCGAGGCGTTGTAGGCCGAGAGGGTGAGGGTGCCCTCAAACCCCGCATCCACCTTCCCGAAGGCGGGGAGGACCCCCTGACGGGCCCAGGTCGTGCGAAGCCAGAGGTCGCCCGCGACGCGTGGGCCCAGGTGGACCTCCTCCTCCGTACTAACGAGAAACCGGGTCTTGGGAGGGATCTCGAGGGAACCCTCCGTCTTCGAAGTGTCGGCGTCGGGGAGAGCGAGCTCGGCGACCGTGAGATCGTAGCCGTTGGGGGTCAGGTTTCCGTCGCGGAACCCCTTGATCTGGAGTTTCCCATCCATCATCCAGACCCGGACGTCGGCGTCGGAGAGTTGCACAGCTTCGGGTCGGACCACTCGCCGAGATAAGCCCTTGCCGGTGCCGACGGTGGCCTGAGAAGCCTTTAAGGAAGCGGCCCCCCGTAGGCGGAACGGGTGAGGGCGTGGAGTTCCAGCTCTCCGAAGCGCAGAAACTGATTCGGGAGACGGCACGCTCGTTTGTCGACAAGGAGGTCATCCCCCACGTGAAGGCGTGGGAGGAGAAGGGGGCGATCCCCCAGACCGTGACCGAGAAGATGGCCGATCTCGGCTTCTTCGGCATTCCCATTCCCGAGGACTACGGAGGTGCGGGCCTCGATTACGTGAGCTTTGCCTTGGTGGTGGAGGAGATCGCGCGAGGATGCAACTCGCTACGGACCACCCTCTCCGTTCAGACCTCCTTGGCCGGAACGACCCTCCTGGCCGCCGGGACGGAGGCGCAGAAGAAGACGATCCTTGCCCCCTTGGCGCGCGGGGAGTTCCTAGGGGCGTGGGCCCTCACAGAGCCCGATGCCGGGTCCGACGCGGCCAACCTGCGGACCACCGCCAAGCGAGAGGGGGACGAGTGGGTCCTCAACGGCGCCAAGCGGTTCATCAGCAACGGCAACCTGGCCGAGTACGTCGTCGTGTTCGCCCGGGAGCCGGGCACCGCGCGTCAGGACGGCATCTCCGCATTCCTCGTAAAACAGGGAACGCCCGGCTTCCACGTCACGAACGTGGAGACGAACACGAAACTCGGACTGCGCGCCTCCCCGACGGCGGACCTCGCCTTTGACGACTGTCGCATTCCCGCCGACCACCTCATCGGGAGACAAGGGGAGGGGTGGGAAACGGCCATGTACGTCCTGAACCATGGACGCCTCGGGGTGGCGGCGGGGGCCGTGGGAATTGGGCAGGCTTGCCTCGAGCTCAGCCTCGAGCACGCCCGAGAACGGCGGGCGTTCGACCGACCGATTGGCGCATTCCAACTGATCCGGGAGATGATCGCAGAGATGGCCGTCGAGGTGGAGGCGGCCCGGCTCCTCTATCTGAAGGCGGCCTGGTTGCGTGACCAGGGCGAGGACAACCGCCTCGCGGTGAGCCTGGCAAAGCTCTTCGGGGCCCAGATGGCCGTCCGATGCGCCGACCGAGCCGTACAGATCTACGGGGGGTACGGCTTCTCCGGCGAGTACCCGGTGGAGCGGCACTTCCGGGATGCGAAGATCCTGGGCATCTACGAGGGGACGAACGAGATCCAGAAGATGATCATTGCCCACGAGTTACTGGGAGAGCTCGAGAGAGCGGAGGCCTAGGTCACACCGGGTCACGGCGCGTACCGCGTCGGCGTTCGGGGGAACGGAATGGCATCCCGGATGTGTTCGAGGTCGCACACCCACTGCACGAGCCGATCCACTCCCATGCCGAAGCCGGAGTGGGGCACGGAGCCGTAGCGACGGGTGTCCAGGTACCAGTCATAGGCTTTCGGGTCCTCTCCCGTCCGTACGAGGTTCGCCTTCAGCACTTCTAGGTCGGGCTCCCGCTCGGAACCGCCGATGAGCTCCCCGCCGCGTCCGGGCGCGATGAAGTCGAAGGCCAAGACGAGATCGGGATCCTCCGGGTCCGTGCGCTTGTAGAAGGCCTGGGTTTCCTTCGGGTAGTGAGTTACGATTACGGGTAGGTCAAACATCTCCCCGAGGGCCCGCTCCTCGAGCGTCCGAAGGTCTTTCCCCCACTCGATCTCCACACCCTGGCCCTGCAGCCGCTCTAGGGCCTCATCGTAGGTGATCTGCGGGAAGGGCGGTCGGATGCTGCGCAGATAGTCCGCGTCCCGCCCGAGGTAGGCCAGCTCCGCCTCGTTGCGGGCCGCCACCTCCTGGGCAGCCCGGGTGATGACCCCCTCCCCGTGCCTCAGGGCTTCCTCCATCCCCTCCCAGGCCACTTCCATCTCCGCGTGCCAGTACTCCGTCAGGTGGCGTGGGGTCCGCGACTTCTCGGCGCGGAAGGAGGGGGCGATCGTGTAGATGCGCTCGAGGGCCATGACCAGGGCCTCCGCGTACAGCTGCCAACTCTGGGTCAGGTGGAGATCCCGATCGAAGTAGCGGACCTGGAAGAGACTCGAGCCGCCCTCGCTCCCCACGGGCGTAATGATGGGGGCCTGGACCTCGTAGAACCCCTCCTCCCGAAAGTAGTCGTGGATGGCCCGGAAGACGGTCGAGCGGACCTTGAAAACGGACGTCATGCGCCGGGAGCGAATCCAGAGGTGACGGACGTCCAACAGGAATTCCTCGCTGAGGTCCCGGGCGATAGGGAAGTTCGCGGAAGGGCCCACGACCTCGAAGGCGGACCCCCGAACTTCGTACCCTCCGGGCGCACGCTTGTCTTCGGCCACCGTCCCCTCGATTACGACCGCCGCCTCCCGCCCCGTCGCCTCGATGGCGGCGAACAGGGTGTCCCCCACCTCCTCCTTCCGGAAGGTCGATTGGACAACCCCGGTGGCGTCCCGGAGGAGGAGAAAGGCGATGCCGCCGCTGGATCGAGTGCGGTACACCCAGCCGCGCACTTTCACCGACTGGCCCGTGCGATCGCCCCGCAGGATGTCCCCGATGGGCACGCGCTCGGTCATCGAACTTCCCTCCCAGCAGATTGGACGCTCTTATACGTTGTGCGAGAACCGGGATACGCTGAAATATCCCGCGCGGATTGCTGCACCGTGCTCCGCCAGGCGGACCTCTCCGACGTCCCTGCCCTCTACAAGATCGAGAAGAAGTGTTTCGGGCGGCGCGGATTCTCCAAGGCCCACATCATCTGGACCCTGAAGAACCCCCAGGGGTCCACCTACCTGTACTATGTCGACGGGCATCCGGTCGGCACCGTCATGCTCCGGCAGGAGGGCGAGGTGGGACGGGTCGTCTCCCTCGGCGTCCTCCCGGGTCATCGCCGTCAGGGCATCGGTGCGGAACTCATGCGGCAGGCCGAGGAGTTCATGCGAGACAAGGGGGCTCGCGTCATGCTCCTGGAAGTCGGCGTCCACAACGAGGCCGCCATCGCCTTCTACGAGCGCCTCGGATACGAAACGGACGGCCTGTTGGAGGGATACTACTCCTGGGGCGAGGACGCCTGCCGGATGCGGAAGGCCCTTCCCGCCTGAGAAACGTTTAAGTCCGCGGCTCGGGTAAATTCGACATGGGCGAGACCGATCCCATGGTCCCCGTTCCCTCCCGGTTCTTCGTGACGGGGGCCGGAGCCGTCAGTCCGGTATCCGACCTCAACGCCTTCGACAAGGCCCTCATCGGGGCCGGCATCGGCGAGCAGAACCTGGTCTCCGTTTCCTCGGTACTGCCTCCCGGCATCCGAGAGATCAACCCGAAGACCCTGCCCGCCGGGATGATCACCTACGCCGTCCTGGCTCAGATGCGGGGAAACGAGGGGGAGATGATCGCGGCCGGGATCGCATTCGCCTTCCGCAAGGGCGGGGGACATGGGTACGTGGCGGAAGGGCACATGTACGGGACCCGAGGGGCCCTGGAGGAAATCCTCGAGTGGAAAATCGAAGAGATGGCGCGCCACCGCGAGGTCGAGTTCGGCACGATTCGCTACCAGATTCAGGACCTCTCCGTGCCCATGGACCACTACGGGGCGTGCGTCGCCGCCCTGGTATTCCTGGGTTGACCTAACTCGCCTCCTTGCCCGCGGGCTGCCGGCGGAGCCGACGACGGACGTCCGAGGGGAGGGCGTTCGGAATCACGCGTCTGTAGGCGTTCCAGAACAGATACACCGCAAAGCCCACCGCCACGAGGAGGAAGCCCACAAGCACCGCGGGGTTGGGGATCTGGAAGGGTGCCAGGAAGGGGGCGAGCAACAGGGCGAAGACCGCCCGGGCACCCATGGACTGGAAGTACGATCGCCAGGGCGTCCCTCCGCCCGCCCCCGCCCCCTGGACGGACCCCGTATAGAAATGAAGGGCGTTCAGACCCAGGGATAGGAGGACGAGTACCGTCACGTTGACGGCCAGCGCGCCGAGTGGGACGTCCGGCTGGGTAAAGACCTGGAAGGCGAAGGCCATGCTGAAGGTGGCCGCGATGCCGAGACTTAACCCGGGGCCGTAAAACACCGTGTCGAAGTTTCCGCGGAAGAGCTTGTAGTTCAGATACACGATCTTGAAGGACTCCTCGAAGACCGCCACGGCCAGGAGGGCGAGGAGGGCTGCGACGGTCGTATTGATCTGGAAGAAGTTGAAAATCACGGCGGCCACCACGCCGACCACCAGCCCGATGGCGAAGCTGAGGAACAGCCGCTCGCTGCGGAAGAGGGCCTTCTCCACGAACGGGTACTCATATCGGCGGAGCGTGTAGAACATAAGGAGAAGGGCCGGACCGATGCCCACGGCGCCGGCCGCGAAGAACTCGTGGTTCACCACGACATTCAACAATGCCTAGCTATTTCAGGTTTCCAAGGCTCGGCTGGAGTCGCGGCCTACTCCCGTACCCCTCCATACATGCGCTCGTACCAGCGAATCAGCTCCCACTCGTCCGCCTCCTCCCCTTCGGCATGGAGAGCCAGGTCGTTCTGGTACGCGAACGCGCGGAGAAGCTCCTGGGCCGCGGAGTCCCCCTGGTACTCGGTGATCACGAGCTCGTCGCCCCGCTTGCGTGCCTTGAAGGCCGCGACGGACCGGGAGCCATCGAAGGCCGCGTAGCAACTCCCCATCCGCCATCGCTCATGGAGGTAATCCCGGAGGTAGAAAGAGAGGTTGTCCCAAGGCGAAAGGACGAACTGGCCCTTGTAGGGCGTCTTCCCCAGGAGGCCGTCATTCAGCATCCAATACACCGCCGGTTCTCCCTCGATCAAGAACCCCTTGACCAAGACGCCCTCCCGCTCCAGCTCCCGGAGAATCCGCCGAATCTCCCCCATGCGGAAGTGGCCCCGCGTGTAGGCCCCCAGGTTCTCGGCGCTGAAGATGCCGTAGGCCTCGAAGACCTTCCGGAGGACGACCTTCTTCGCCTCCAATGGCTCGAGCCCTGCATCGCCCACGGTACGGTACCTGTGGCGCGGATCCCGGGTCACGTGGGAGGCCCTATGCAGTTTCTGCAAGGCGCGCTCCGTCACCGCCTCGGGGAATGGGGCAAGGGCGACCAGGCGCCCCTTCGAGATGGGTTCGCCCTCCCGAATGAGTTCCCACACCTCCTCCATGTCCTCCTCCATCGGCACGGACTTGGCCGCGCGGTAGAGCTCCAGGTCTTCCTCCGTACAGTACGTGACGTAGGGGGGAATGGCCACGCCCTTCGCCACGAGGCCCTTCTCAAAGAGTTCCTTCAGCGGGGTGAACCGTCGGGTCCGCAGGAGCGAGGCGAAGTCGGACCGGAGGCCTCCCAGGGCCTCGATGGCCGCAAAGGCGTCCTTGAATCGTCGGTCCGGATGGATGCCCTGGCGGTAGAAGACGTAACTGAGAACCTCCTCCCACGAGTGCTGCTGGGGGATCATCTCCCCCCAGGCGAAGAAGTCGTTTGTCGGATGGAAGCCCGCCTCCTCGAAGGCCTCGGAGACTCCGGCATCTAGGACTGACTTCCCGAAGGCGCCCACGACCCGAACGATCTCGTAGCCTCGTTGCGCGTAGAAGCCCATCATCCCTTGCACCGCGACCAGGAGCTCCGGCAGCAGCCCCGGGTCGTCCAGTTCGATCTCTCGGACCTCGAGACACCCGCTCATCTGCCACTTCTCCACCATCCCCACGAGCTTGCCGTCCTTGACCACAGGATAGTACCAGCCGTCGCCGTATCGACTGTTGACCTCCGCCCACATCGGCCGGATCCACGGATCCTGGAGGGAGAGGATTCGCAACCTGTCAGAGGGCGCCCGCGCGGGGACTTCCTGGAGCGCCGGCAGCTCCTCGGTGAGGAGAAGCATCTCGACATCGCCGTCCCCCTGCACGAGGATCTTCGTGGCGACCCCCTCTTCGAGAAGGCGTTCCACGAGCCCCTCCGTCTCGGCGTACCCGAACCCGGCGTAACCCTTGACGCCGGCGGGACTCACGGGGCCGTATGCCCGGAGGAACCGCCGCACAATGGCCTCCTGGGCGTCAGGCAGCTCGTCCGCCGGTTCGTAGGCCACGTAGATGTTCTTCGTCGTCCAGGCGTCGCTGCCGGTGAACTTGCGGATGATGTGAAGGCCCCGGTCCAACGCATGCAGCGCCTCCTTCACGCGCCCCCGGTCGGCTCCCACCGCCTCGGTAACCTGGTCGAGGTCGAGGCCGTTTTCCCGGGCAACCGCCGTCAGTACGCGTTCCTCCAGCGGCCCGAGCGGCGGGCGCCGGTAGGCCGAGGCGAAGAGGGAAGCCTCCTCCCGCCGCACGTACCGCACTCGTCCACGGAGGAACCGGCCCTCCAGGATCTCCCCCGCCTCCCGCCGGCGGTACCAATCTTCCATGTCGAAGCCCTCGACCCGTTGGAAGACGTCGAAGAGGATCCCCGCCTCCAGGAAGCGATCGAAGTAGGCATCCACGGAGTCGAGGCGTTCGAAATGCTTGGCCAGGAGATACGACCGGACCGCCGTCTCCTCGAAGGTGGGGAGCGCTTGTTCTCGAGCCTCGAGTCGGCGGAGGTCTTGGGCGACCAGGTATTGGTACGCCTCGTCCACCACAAAGTGCCCCGAGGCGAGGGTGGCCTCGTTCACCAAGCCGTTCAACGCCTCCTGGAGCATCTCCCCCTTCAGATCGAGTTCGTACGCGAGTTCCTCGAGGGTCATCGGCCCCTGGAACTCAAGCAAGCGGACCACCAGGCGGTCCAACGCCTCCTCGAACCGGTCGGCCTCCACCTCCCGGGGTTCGTAGGCCGGCTCCGCGAGCCCTCGCCGGGCCAAACGGTAGCCCCGCTCGAGGCGGCGGAGGGCGTCGTTCACCTCGACCCGGGGCGCCTCGAGTTCCCGACCGAGTTCCTTCGCCGTCTTGGCCCCTTCCTCGAGGTGATCCAGAACCCGGCGATCGCGGGTTCGCGGCCGCCGCGGTCGAGCGTACACGGCGGCGTAGGCGGGCACATCCGTGGTGGAAACCCAGAGAACGCCCTTGGGTGTCCACACGGAGGCGACCCTGCCCTCCTCGACCAGCTCCTCACACCACGCCCGGACGGTCTCGGGGTCGGCCTCGGCCAGGTCGTAGACGTTTCGACCCTTCTGCTGGAGCAGATTGAGAGCGCCCGTTTTCTCCAGGAGGGGGAGGATGTCCTCGCGAGAAGCAACCCGCGGAGCCTTCTGGCGGAAGTACGCCTGGACCTGCTGTTCCGTGAACTGGACCTCCTGCAGTTGCTCCTCGGGGACGACCCGTCGGAGGACCTTGCGGTGCAGGTCCCGAAGCATGGCGCTCCGGTCCTCCATGAGGACGATGTCGCTGATGCCGGCCAACACCACGTTGTGGGCGAGGGGGGAGGGGACGTTGGACCAGGAGGTCAGGTGGACCTGGATCCGACCCTCCTCGATCCCCTGGAGGACCTGTCGGGCGTGGTGGAGGTCCATGACGTCATTGAGAATCTCGTTGTAGCTCTCCTGAATGACCGGGAAGTCCTCCAGCTCGTGGAGCCAGTCCAGCACCCGTTGGGAGCGGATCTGTTGCCGCCCGACGGAGACCTGATGGCCCCGGTAGTTTCGGAGGATCATGAAGCTCCGCGTGGCACAGTGGCGGAAGCGCTGCTTGAAGAGTTCCGTGTTCCGGAGGGCCCGGCGCAAGAGGTCCTCGAGCTCGTGGCTCTTCAGGAGACCGACGATCTCCTCCAGGTTCGCCCGCTTCGGGATCGTGACCATGAAGTTGTCGTCGGTGACGGAGACACGGGCGTTACACTCCAGGGCGTTGGAGATTACGAAAGCGTAGGCCCGGGCGAGGGCATCGTTGGTCCGGCGGCCAAAGCAGTAGTGAAAGACGATGTTTCGGTTCCCCCGGATGTCGATGTAGCCCTCCAGGACCACGGCTTCGTCCGTCGGCAACTGGGGGACCATGGCCCGCTGCTCGAGCAGGTAATTCACGAGGCTACGGGCGGATCCGTGGTCCACCCGGCACGTCTCCTCGAGCCAGGCCATGGCCGCGGCCTCTCCCTCCCCGTCCACACGCCGGAGGGTCTCTTGCCGGAGACGGCCCACCTGCAGGGAGAGGTCAAAGCTCCGTGGGAGCATCTCCCCGGTCCAGGAGGGTACAGTGGGACGGCGGCCCGAGGCGTCCTTGACGAAGGCCTTCATCCCCCGAACCCGCTCGAACCGATAGGTTCGTCCGCCGAGGACGAAGACGTCGTGCCGGGTCAGCTGCTCCACGAACTTCTCGGAGAGGGTCCCGATGGTGACCCCGTGGTGGGTGATGACCCGGTAGTTCCCCTCCTCCGGAATCGTTCCCACGTTCGTGAAGTAGATCATGCGGCTCCCGCGCTTCCGCCCGAACCGGCCCTCCTCCTCGTCGAGCCAGATTTTCGCATAGACGGAAACGTCGGGGTTCCGGCTGGAGAGGTACCGGAGGACGGAGAGGAAGTCCTTCCGGGGGAGGCGGCGGTAGCAGTAGGATCGCCGGATCAAGGCGAAGGCCGCGTCAATCTCCCACCGCTGCTCGAGGCTCATGCCGACGAGGGTTTGGGCGAGGACATCCAACGAGTTGGTGGGGATGTCCACCCGATCGATGCTGTTTTCGTAGGCCGCTCGCACGAGGGCGGCGCACTCCAGCAAATCGTCGTTCTCGAACACGATGAGGCGTCCGACGCTCACGTTGCCGTAGGCATGGCCCGCCCGCCCGACCCGCTGTAGCCCCTTGGCAGTCGACTTGGGCGAGCCCACCTGGGCGACGAGGTCGATGTACCCGATGTCGATGCCCAACTCCAAGGAGGTGGAGGAGACGACGGCGTTCAGCTTGCCCGCCTTGAGGCGTTCCTCCACGTCCAGGCGTACGGACTTGCTCAGGCTCCCGTGGTGCGCCTCGAGGTCCTCCACCCCCCGGTCCTTGAGTTTGATAGAGAGCCGCTCCGTCCCGCTGCGGGTGTTCGTAAAGATGAGGGTCGTTCGGTGGTCGTCGATCATCCCCTTCAGCTGGTCGTACATCCGGGCGTTGACGACCTCGAAGGGAAGGGACGTCATGTCCCGCACCGGGCAGAGGACGCGCATGTCCAACCGCTTCTGGCTCTCCACCTCCACGACGTTCATCGGACGGAGGCGCCCGTCCTCGTACCCCGCCAGGAACTTGGCCACCTCCTCCATGGGCGCGATGGTCGCGGATAGGCCGATGCGGAGGAAGGGGGCGTTGACCTGTTCCCCGAGCCGCTCGAGGCTGAGGGACAGATGGGCCCCTCGCTTGTTGGAGCAGATCTCGTGGATCTCGTCCAGGATGACCCAGCGGACGTCCTGGAACTTCCGGCGGAAGACGGGTGTGGAGAGGATGATGGCCAGCGATTCGGGGGTCGTGATGAAGATGTGCGGCGGGCGGCGGGCTTGCTTCTGCCGTTCGCTGGAAGACGTGTCCCCGGACCGAACGGCGACCCGGATCTGAGGTGACTCGAGCCCCTCCTCGTCCGCCAAGGCCTCCATTTCCGCCAGAGGTTCGCGTAGGTTTCGGTTGATGTCGTTGGCCAGGGCCTTCAGGGGGGAGACGTAGAGGCAGTAGATCTTGTCCTCGAGCTCGCCTTTCTTCTGGATGGCGTAGAGTTCGTTGATGATGGAAAGGAAGGCCGTCAGCGTCTTCCCGGAGCCCGTCGGCGAGGAGACGATGACGTTTTCCCCCGCGTGGATCAGGGGCACCGCGTAGGCCTGGGGTTCCGTCAAAGTCTCGAACTTGTGGTCGAACCAGCGCCGGACGAGATCCTCCATCAGGTCGAGGATGTCCGCCTTGGAGCCTTGCTTGGTTACGGTGTGGAGCATGGGGGAACCGGTCAAACCATGAAGAAACAGGCTCGAACCTAAAAGGCTTTCCGGGTGGTTCGGGGGCGCTAGGTCGTCTCGACGGCGACGGCCACGGCGTTCCCGCCACCAAGACAGAGGGTCACGAGACCGCGTCGGGCACCGCGATCCTGCATGGCGTGGAGGAGGGTCGTCAGGATGCGGGCCCCCGTGCATCCCAAGGGGTGACCGAGGGCGACGGCTCCGCCGTTCACGTTCAGCCTGTCCATGGGAATCTCGAGCTGTCGGGCGACGGCAAGGGAGGCGGCGGCGTAGGCCTCGTTGTGCTCGAAGAGGTCGAAGTCGTGGATGGTCAGCTCCAGCTTCTGGAGCAGCGCGTTGACCGTGGGAATGGGGGCTTCCATGACGTTCCTCGGGGAGACGCCGCCTGTGGCGTACCCGAGGATGCGGGCCAGGGGCTTGGCGCCCATCTCGTCAGCCCGATCCGCCGAGGCGACCACGACGGCGGCGCCCCCGTCGCTCAGCTGGGAGGAGTTCCCCGCGGTGACCGAGCCCCCCTCCTGAAAGACAGCAGGCAGGCGGGCGAGTTTTTCGAGGGAGGTGTCCGGTCGGACCCCCTCGTCCACCTCGAAGAGGGCTTCTCCCTCCGGTCTCTCGAGCGGAACCGGGACGATCTCCGCCTCGAATCGGCCTTGCTTGATCGCGCTCAGCGCCCGCATGTGGCTCTCGTAGGCGAAGGCGTCCTGCTCCTCTCGCGTAATCCCGTACTTCTCCGCCACGACTTCGCCGGTGATGCCCATGTGGAAGTTGTTGTACACATCCCACAGTCCGTCGTGGACCATCGCGTCCACTAGCTCTGCGTTGCCGTGCCGGTAGCCCCAACGGGCCTTGGGCAGCAGATACGGGGCCGCGCTCATGTTTTCCATGCCCCCTGCGACGACGAGGTCTTGGTCCCCCGTCCGGATGGTATCGGCAGCCAGGGTCACGGCTTTGAGGCCCGATGCGCAGACCTTGTTGATCGTGACGGCACCCACCATCTCCGGGAGGCCGGCGAGGAGAGACGCCTGACGGGCGGGTGCCTGGCCTAGACCCGCCTGGATAACGTTGCCCATGATGACCTCCTCCACGTCCGTCGGATCGACACGAGTCCGCCGCACGACCTCCTCGATGGCGAGGGCGCCTAGGCGGGTGGCGGGAACGTCGCGGAGGGCCCGTCCGTACTTGCCCACGGGCGTTCGGACGGCGCCCAGGATCACAGGACCGTCCAAGGGGTCACCTTCGGTGTCTGATGTACGCGGCCGGCGATACTTGAAGCTTCCTCGGTGGGAATCGCCGGGGGCTCATGGGTTCATCTATTCCGCCAAAACCAGCTTCTCAAGGAGGCCAATCGGCGGGGCGCCCCCAGCCAGCAACTTGTCGTGGAACTCCCGCAGCGTCGCCTCCGGGTGGGCCGCAAAGAACTTCTCCCGGACCTGGAGGATGAAGAGCTTGCCCAGGGTGTAATTGAGGTAGCCGGGGTCGAAGGTTCCTCGGAAGGCCTCCCGCGCCGCGGGGCCCTGCTCCATGAAGGCGTTCTCCATGATGAACGCCGTGGCCTCGTCGAGGGTCTTGCCTTTTGTGTGCAGGCCGATGGAACAGAGATACCGGCAGTTGCGGAGGAGCGCATCCTGCAGTTGCAGCAAGCGGAGGCGGGGATCCCCCTCCCCCAGCCCTTCTTCGAGGGCCATCTGTTCCGTGTAGTGGGCCCACCCCTTCGTGAAGGCGTAGCCTGTGTAGATGCGGCCAATCTTCGAGGGGAGGAGCTTCCGATGGAGCATGTGAACGTAGTGCCCCGGATAGCATTCATGGACGCTGATGTTCTTGAGGCTCGGTCGATTCATGTATCGCAGCCACTCCTCCGCCTTCTCTTCGGACCAATCCGGCTCGACGGGGGTGACGTAGTAGTAAGCCTCGTCTCCCTGCACCTCGAAAGGGCCCGGGGAATTCATGGCCGCCGTCGCCCAGGCGCGGAAGTGGTAGGGCGTCTCGGTCACGATGGGGCGCACCTCCGAGGGAATCGTGATGATGTCCTTGTCAAGGAGGAACTGTCGGAGTTCTTCGAGCATCTCCTCCGTCTCGGGGAGGAGGGCATCTGCCGTGCTGTGGTCCTCCTCGGCGAGGGCCATGACCTCCTGCGGCGTCTTCTTGGGGTCGATCTGCTTCGCCGTCTCCAGGAAGGCTTCCTTGTTCTCCTCCAGATTCGCCTGGCCCATGGCCTCCAGCTCGTCCAGAGGGAGGTCGATTCGCTCCTGGGCCCACAACATGCGCCGGTACCGGTCGGGCCCGAGGGGGAAATCCTGATTCGCCCGGGGACGCCACTCCTTCTCCAGGCGTCCCTGGAAGGCCTCGATTCGTTCGATGGTCTTCTCGGTCTGTGTCATGACCCGGTCCCGGAGTTCCTGCGACACCTTCGCCGCCTCCTCCGGGATGTTCCGGCGGAAGCTCGTGACGATGCCTTGCGAGGCGATGACCCCCAACTCCACGAAGGGCATGGGGAGCGCCTCCTCCAAGTTGGCCTCGGCTTGGTCCAGAAAGCGAGGAACGTTCTTGAGATGGGTCAGCACCGCCTCGAACCGCTCGGGGAGGGGGGCGTACTCACGACTCAGGTAGGGACCAGGCTCAACATGAAGGCATAGACACCAGGATTCCGGAACGGAATCGCCTGATCCTCAAGCTGAAACAGGGTGACCTCGAGGATGGAGGCGAGCATTTCACGCTCGGCGTCCGAATCCGGCGATAGGTCGCCAAGGGCCGTGAGTCGCGTGAGGTGATCCCGAGTGCGTGTGATACGTTCCTTAATGCGGCCGGGCTCCACATCAGGTAGCCGCCCGTCGTACTCGTGAAATCCCAGCTGCACCGCCCGTCGAGGGTCGCTCTCGAAGACGCCGTCGAGAATCGTTTCGGCTAGATCAGAAAACTCCGTACCTGGGTTCGTGCCACTCCCCCGCGTCGAAGTCACGGTTCTCCAGAAAAAGGTATGCTCCCGATAGGACGGGCCCGCTGGGATTGGGATACCCCAGTATCCGAACCGCTCACTGAGTTAAGACGGCGCATTGCCGGGGGAGTGAATCGGATAGAATGGGTTGATTCCCTTTCTGCGCGCTTCGGCCTGCTCTGGCTTACCCAAATCCTGGGATCGCCTTCTATGTTGTCCCACCGAAAAAGGCGTGAGGTTCTTGTCCCATCGGAAAGGCTAAGTCGCTGATATTCCTGTCCATATCAGGGGATAGTAGACGGCGGAAATGAATGATCCGAACGGGAGTCGCAGCGGGCCCGCCACGCCGATGGAGTGAACATCCCCTTCAAGGCCCTGGAGAACTTCCAGGAGCGGGTCGAGGCGCTTTGGGGCTTCTGCGAGGAGCCCGGTAAGGGTCCGAGCGGAGACATGGGGTTTCGGGTGACAAACCTGGAGTCCGTCATGGAGCGGCTCCCCGCCGCGGGTGTCACCTTTCCTCACGGCATCGAGGCCTATGGTGTGGCCAGCGGCCGCGGTCGATTGGCCCGTTTCCGGGACCCTACCGGGAACCGGCTAGAACTCGTGGAACCGGCCTCAGCTGATTTGAATGACACCTCAGGTGACCGACTTTGATCGAGCAATATCAAGAGGTATCCACCGAATATTCGAGCTACCTCAATGATGAATCCGGCCTGGTCAGAGGTACCGCGGACAAGATACTTTTTCCGAGGACAGAGACCGAGCTTTTGGAAATCATCGTTCAGGCCTATTCCCAAAGCATCCCAATTACAGTTTCCGGCGGGGGCACCGGACTATCGGGCGGCAGAGTTCCACTCGGGGGATGGATCATAGCGACGGACAAGATGAGGGAGATTGCCGCCGCACCCTCACGTGAGTGGACCGATCCCGACACCGACATCACCTACCATCTCCGTTTCGAGGAGGTAAACGAAGAATTGGCCTATCTGACCCTGCCAGTTGCCATGACCCTCAAAGCAGTGCAGAACTTTGCACGGGAACACAACTGGTTTTATCCGCCCGATTCCACTGAGAGGGGTTCATTCATCGGGGGTAACGTGGCCACAAATGCCTCTGGAGCAAGAACCTTCAAATTCGGCCCTACCAGGCCCTGGGTTCAGGGGCTTAGGGTGATCATCCCCCCGGGTCACTGCATCGTGTTACGGAGGGACCAGGCCCGGCCTCATTACGTCGAAGAGGACTACATTATCCTGATTGCTCACGGCGAGGAGATTAGGATCCCCCGCCCCGATTATGAATTGCCTCAAGTCACCAAGAATGTTGCAGGACCGGTCATCACGGACAACAGTCATCCCATTGATCTTTTCATTGGCACGAACGGGATATTCGGTGTCATCTCCGAAGTCACCCTGCGTTTGACACGACCCCCAGAAGAGATAGCGAGCATCTTTGTCATGTGCAAGAACTTAGACCAAGCATTTGACGTCATCCGAGTTGCACAGGAACAACGCGGCACAAACAGTTTCCCAGTCCCAATGTCAGTGGAGTTTCTTGATGACCGAGCCACCAGAATTGTCAAGCAGGTAGATCCGCGGATCCCGCCTCTTGCCCATTCTATCATAATGTTGGAACAAGATGTACGCTCCAGTTCCGAACTCTATCCAGCATTGGAATGGTGGAAAAACAGGTTCGATGAACTCGAAATCCTCGATACTTCGGTCGCCCTTACCCACGCTGAAATCGAACATCACAAAGAACTAAGGCACAGCGTGCCCGAGCACGTTCTTTCCCTCACCCGCTCTCATGATCAGTCCCTCGTGGCTACCGACTACTCCGTTCCTCAAACGAGCTTCAGTGAACTGTTTTACCATTTGCTCGAAGTTGGAGCCGAATTCGAATCTCTTGTCCGTGACGGCCTCCAATCACTGGATGCTCTCGGGTACGTCTTCTTTGCCCACGCGGGGGACTCCCACGTCCACCTCACGCTCCTACCCAGAAATGATCATCAGGCCGATACTGCGAAGGCCCGGTTGGCGGAGATCGCAGAGAAGGTCGTTTCTCTGGGTGGGTCAATCGCTGCCGAGCATGGATTGGGCAAGAAGACCCTAAGAGGAAAACCGGCATTGTATACTCAGTACGGAGAGAAGGGATTGAGGTCCGTCCGGTCTATGAAGCTGAGCATCGACCCTCTTAACCTTTTGAATCGGGGAAACCTCATAGCGTAGTCGAACGCATTCTGAAATAACCCAGGTCGAAAGCCCGTCTCGTTGCCGATTAAGCTTATAAGTATCCTATCTAGCATGCTCAGCCAATAGCCATGCTTAGTAGAGGTTGATGGTGTATGAGTGAGAAAATGAAGGAAAAGCCAAATGACGGCAAGACTGGGCCAAGGCGGTACGGTGCCGGCAATCGTGCATAATCTCGTGAGATTTGATGCGACACTTGCGACCCAGAGTGAGATCGCAAAATGGGGAATAATGAGCCACTTTGGATTAATCCCCGCCGCATTCCTTCTCGTTGCCGCCCTGGTCTTCTGGAGATACTGGGATTTGACTCCCGAGAGGATGGAGAACATCAACCGCGATCTTGAGAAACAGGGTCTCTGAGCGGTATGACCGCCGCGGAGATGTTGGATCGTTCGACTACCCTCGGAGACGGCCGGAACGTATCATACGCGGAGTTCGGCGATTTTCAGGGTTTTCCAGTGATACACCAGCATGGCCACGGAAATTGCAGGCTTGAGGGTGAGATGTTCTCCCGAGTTGCGAGAAAGCTCGGATTACGTTTGATTGTTCCCGATCGCCCGGGGTATGGGAACTCCACCTTCACCAGACGGTCACTATTGGGCTGGGCCCGGGACATCAAGGAGCTGACGGAAACGCTTGATGTCGATGAATTCTCCCTCCTTGGAATATCCGGCGGCGCGCCTCACGTCCTTGCCTGCGCCCACGAAATTGGGGATCTGGTCTACCAATACGGTGTCATCAGCACGGTTGGCCCTCCAGGTCTCGGCACCAAGACAATGGACCGATCGCTCCGAACCCAATTGTTTCTGGCCTCAAGATTACCGTGGATCTATGGAATGGGATTGAAGAAGCAAATGTCGCTCATAGAGGACCCGGAGGAGTTTCGGTCACAAATCAACAGGAATCGGCATCGCATGCCGGTTGCCGACTTTGAGCTTTTCAACGACGACAGGTTTTTCGATTTCTACATCAGGATTTCCAAGGAGGGATTCTCCCACGGAATCAACGCAGCCCTCCATGATGCGCGTGCTTTCGCCGGTCGTTGGGGATTTGACATATCGGGCATTACCTGCGGGGAGAGAATCACCTTCTGGCATGGGGACAAAGACCCAGCCTTCGGGGTGGTGAAGTTGATGAATGAAATGATCAGGAATAGTCACCTACGGGTGTTTCCGGGGGAAGGCCACGTTTCTCTTGCAGTCAACCATGCAGATCAGATGCTGGCCTCTCTCATTCCAAAGTAGTCCTGCGCGCAGTGTTTTTGGTCTAGGACGGGCCCGCTGGGATTCGAACCCAGGTCCCCGGCTCCGAAGGCCGGAAGGATAGTCCACTACCCTACGAGCCCGTAGGCCAGACTCCCTTAGCCTACTTAGAACCAGTCATAGCCACACACCCCGGCATCGATTTCCAAAGAGACTAGTACAGAAGTGCCCATCAGAATTTCGTTAGAGTGGCATCCGCTTGTGGGGCGGCTTGGGGATTACCATGACACGTATGTGGAACTCCCTCGTGAGAGGCGTGAAGGCATGGTGGAGCCAGCCTTGAAGCCTGGCGAGCTTGTGAAGTGTCCTGAATGCGGCATCGACTTTGGCTGTGGCGTGCAGAGTGATGATTGCTGGTGCCGAGAGGTTCTCACCAAGGCCGTGAGTGAAACGGTTGGCGCGCATTGCCTATGTTTTGACTGTCTTACCAGGAGAGCTTACGAGGCTTCATCCTAGTGGACCTGTTTCCAAGCTCATTGATCAGGAGCGTTCGGAGCTTTCCACGATTGGCAGCGGGTCGCTCAATTCGGCGAAGAAAAGACAGCGACGAAGGCCCAGTTCGCTACCTACGAGCCCCGGGAGCAGGCATCGTGAACCGCGGCTTATAGATGTTGAAGACTTCAACTTCCTCCCCCTGAAGGGCCAGGCTACATCACGCCCTTGGAGCAGGAAGAAGCACGCCGCCGCTCCATCCAATAGGCATTCCGCTCAAACGGTGATGAGAAAGGGTCAGGTTCGCCATGGCCAACGCTTGCGGGGCCGCCTCTGTGAGGTGGGATCATGACATCGTCCTGAGGATGAATCAGTGGCCCCTACGCGGCCCGCTAGCGCCAGGTCAAGAGCCTTCTGATAACCTCCGCGTTGCCCAGCACGCCGACGGCAAGGAGGCCGTAAAGGGGGAGCCCTATCACCGCGGCGGCTGCCAAAATGAGCAGTCGACTGTCCCGCTTCGCCGGGAGCTGGAGGCCGAGGGGATGGCCCCTCTTGAAGGAGGCGAAATAGGCGGCGGAAGTGTAACTGACGCCGAAGGATCCAACGATGGCAAAGATGGCAAGGAACCCCCAACGGAGGTCCGGGGCGAGAGCCCACTGGCCGTAGGCGAGCGCGGAAATGAAGATGAAATCCGCATAGCGGTCTGCCACGGAGTCGAGCCACCCCCCCTTTTGGGTCGATACGAACTTCAGCCGGGCAATCTCCCCGTCGCTTCCGTCCAAGATGGACGAGAGCTGGATCAGGATACCCCCCACGAGGAGGAACGGATAGATTCCCAGGAAGAGGAAGTAGGAGGCCAGGAACGCGAGGCCGAGGACAAAGATGCTCATCTGGTTCGGCGTCAGACGGGTCTTCACGAGCAGGGCGGAAAGCCGCGTGGAGAGAGGACGGTTGAGGTACCTCGCCACGGGGCCGTCCTCGGACTTGCCGAGGTCACGCAGCATGTCCTTCCTGGCCCTCCGGAAATCCCGTGGCGTATCCAGGTCCGCCCAGAGGGGGCCCTTGAACTCCACGGCCCGCACCTTTCCATCGCGGGCCAGCTGGTCAAGGGCGTCGCCGAGCTCCTCCCGGCCCTCATCGATCGCCGCCTGCAAGGCCCGGGCCAACTCCTTTCCGCCCGCCATGACCCCCATGTCGACTCCGGTGAACGTGGCGAGGCCCTTTCCCACGCGTCGGACGCGTCGATTCTCCACGAATACCTTGGTTGCCTCCGCGACCTTTTCCTCCCCGGGGGAGGTGTCGACCGCCATGGCAACGCCCCCCTGGACTCTCGATCGGGAAAGCCTGGCCACAATCTCGGGCTTGAGGACGTGGTCGGCCATCAACAGGAGGAAGCGCTCCTCGCCGAACTGTTGTGCCCCCTTCAGAACGGAGAGACCGTTTCCCCTCTCCCACGCCTCGTTTTGGACATAGGCGAGCTTGATGCCCAGGGAGGAGCCGTCGCCGAGGGACTCCATCACGACCTGGGCCTGGTAGCCGACGACGACGGTGAAGTCCCGGATCCCTGCCTGCCTGGCGGTGAGGATTACTCGGGTGATGAGCGGGAGGCCGAGCAAACGGACCAGGGCCTTCGGGCCGTCACCGTTCGATAACCTCCTCCCTCTCCCAGCTGCTAAGACCAACGCCCTCATCCGTCACCCCCGCTATCTGACCCGCGACAAACTCCTCCACCCGCCTCCGAGCCTCCTCCTCGGGCATCTGGATCGGAGGGTGTTTCATGGTATACGCTGACACCGCCTCGAGAGGACCTCCCAGGCCCTCATCGAGTCCGACCTTCGCACAGCGAATGGCGTCGATGGCGCTCCCGGCGCTGTTGGGGCTGTCCTCCACCGAGAGGCGGAGCTCCAGGTCGACGGGGATGTTCCCCCATATCCTCCCCTCGACCCGCAGGAAGCACAGCTTGTTGTCCTTCTGCCACGGGACGTAGTCGGAGGGCCCGATGTGGATGTTCTCGGCGTCCAGAGGGACGGGCAGTTGCGCCTGCACGGCCTCCGTCTTCGAGACCTTCTTCGACGTCAGCCTCGCCCGGTCGAGCATATTCAAGAAATCGGTGTTGCCACCTGTGTTGAGCTGATACGTCCTGTCGATGCTCGCCCCACGATCCACGAAGAGCTTCGCCAGGATCCTGTGAATGACGGTGGCCCCAACCTGAGACTTGATGTCGTCGCCCACGACGGGGACCCCCGCGCGTTCAAAGCGGCGGGCCCAGTGGGGATCGGAGGCGATGAACACGGGGATGCAGTTGACGAGGGCGCATCCGGCCTCCAGCGCGCTCTCCGCGTAGTATCGTGTCGCCTTCTCGCTTCCCACCGGAAGGTAGTTGAGTAGGACCTCGGCCCCGCTTTCCTGGAGTGTCTCGGCCACATCCACCGGTGGGGCATCGGCGACCTTGAACGTGCGGTCCTCGGGGTAATCCGCCATATGCTCGCCCACGCCGTCGAGGACCGGACCCATGTTCACCGTTACGCCGGAATCGGGGACTTCGGGATAGAAGACCTTGGTGCAATTTGGAGGAGCAAAGATGGCCTCTGACACGTCCCGGCCGACCTTGCGAGCATCCACGTCGAAGGCGGCCACCACTTCCAAGTCCTCCACGCGATAGCCCCGCACCTCGTCGTGCATCAGGCCGATGGGATCGTCGCCTGAGGTTCTGTAGAATTCGATTCCTTGGAGAAGGGAACTCGCACAGTTACCCACACCAGCTATCGCAATGTGAATTTTGCTCATGCTCATACCTCTCGCCCCCCCACGCTAAACACGGCAATGCCCGCAAAAGACGTGCGCGGCCGGACCTCTTACTACTGGGTCGCGCGATATATCCCTTTCGGCCTTTCATCAAGCCTAGGAGGACTACGGGGGCGCCGCTCCCTCGAATCAACCCACGAGGCCTACGGACTCTCTTTGGACCGCCGATTCCTGCTCTTCCCCGGTCTGGAGGCCTACCCACCTACGAGGTCCCGGTACTCCCCGGCCGTGAGGAGGCCTTTGGCCTTCTCCTTGAGATCAAAAATGACGAGCCATCCCGCCTCGTAGGGAGAGTCGTTGACCAGCTCCGGCCGGTCGTCCAGCTCCTTGTTCACCTCGGCCACGGTCCCGGAGACGGGGGCATAGATCTCGGACGCGGCCTTGACGGACTCGACCACGGCAAACTCCTGCCCCTCCGCAAACCCGTCACCCACGCTGGGCAGCTCCACGTACACCACGTCGGTCAGCTCGTTCTGAGCGTGGTCAGTAATCCCCACGACGGCCCGCTCTCCCTCAAGTCGGACCCACTCGTGTTCCTTGGTGTAGCGGAGATCCTCGGGTATCTCAGACATCGCGCCGCCTGGCCTAGGTCCCGGCCCTAATCAACCTTTTCAGGCTCCCCTTGAGATTCAGACAGCCTGCTGAGTTGGGCCAGGACCGATTCTCGAATCTCCCGGGGACTCGGAAGATCCGCGACGAGCTTTCCTGCTTCGAGGTACTGGACAAGGACGCCCTCCATGGTCCCCTGGCACTGCGGGCAGGGGGGAGGGGATGAGCCGACCTCGTACGTGAGATCGGTCGGGCAACGGAACACGTCCTTCCGTCCGCTGTACTTCCCCCGTTTCGCGGCCGGGCGACCGTCGACTTCCACGATATCCAGCGCGAAGTTAATCGTAGGCGCGTCGGAGACGCTGGTACCCACGCCGAACCCCACGGCGCCTGCCGCGGCGAGATCAGGGATGTTCTCTTCGTCCAAACCTCCCGACGCGTAAATCTTCACGCCCTCGTACCCCCGCTGGTCGAGCTCCCAGCGCACTTGACGGACGATCTCGGGAAAGTCGCCCCTCCGCGACCCCGGCGTGTCCAGGCGGACCCCCGCGAGGTCGGGAATGGATTCGGCAGCGAGGAGGGCTTCCCGCACCTCGTCCAGATAGGTATCGACGAGGGCGATCCGGGGAACCCCCGTCTCGACCCGACGGTCGTAGGCCCGGAACGCTTCCTCAGGACCGCCCAGGACGATCGTGAGGGCGTGGGGCATCGTGCCTCGAGGTGCCTCCCCGATCAGATCCGCTCCGAGAAGGCTGGAAACGGCGTCCAACCCCCCGACGTAGGCGGCCCGATCGATCATGGGCGCCAAGGCCGGATGCATGCGACGGACCCCGAACGACGTGACCTCGAGGGGCCCGGCAGCCCGTTTCACCCGCGCGGCCTTGGTGGCGATGGCCGTGGCCTGACAGAGAAGGCCCAGCAAGGGCGTCTCGTAGCGGGCGAAGGTTCCATACGGGCCGTCCAACACGGCGACCGGGACCCGGACGCCTCCGTGGCTTCGGGGGCTGAAGAGCGTGCCCTCGGGCAGGGCGTACAAATCAAGAGGACGCCCCTCGAGCAAATTTACGGCCTCCTCGAGCCCGCAGAAGATCCCCCAAGGCCACCTCTGAGGCAGTTGGCCCGTGGTCACTTCGGCCACGACAGGCTCCTCGTCCTTCCCCTCGGCCCGGAGCACCTCCTCCGTCCGTTGAAAATACACGTCGGTCGTTCGACCCGATAGGATCTCCGACTCGTCGGCGATGTGGAAACGTTCCGTGGGTCCACCTCCTGACGGGATGCAGTCTCGCTCTATCCCCGCGGCAACGGTAAAGGTTGCGGAGGCGGCGAGCACGCTGAGAGATGACCGATTTGAGGCAAGATTGGCCCCGTGAGCCTTAAGGGTCCGGAACCGGTTTCTCCCCAGGGCTGGGCCCACCTTCGATCTGCTCCACTACATCGTCGACCGGCTTCCGAGAACCAAGTACGACCTCTCCTCGAGTAACCTTCCCCCCGTTCCGGTCGAGTCGGGAAACGTCCTGGCTAACTTGGAGCACGTCGAACCCCACCTCGCAGGATCCCCCGAATTGCGGGCGCAGATTGCGAGACTCTCGGGGGTGCCTGCGGACCAGGTCCTCGCAACGGCGGGCGCCAGTGAGGCAAATCTCCTGGTGGGGTTGGCCCTTCTGGAGCGAGGGGACCGCGTGGTCGTCGAGCGACCCGGCTACGAGCCCCTCTGGAAGACCTTCCAGCTGCTCGGGGCGGAAATCAGCTTCCTTCCTCGTCCCTTCGAGAGCGGATTTCAACCGGACTGGGAGGCAGTGGAGGCCCTTGGAGACCACCCACCTCGCCTGCTCGTCCTGACCAACCTCCACAATCCCGGGGGGACCCGCCTCGGCGTGGACGACTTGGCCCGCCTTGCGGAGGTCGCGGAGCAGGGTGATTTTCCCATCCTCATGGACGAGATCTTCAGGGAGGCCGCCCTCGACGAGCCGCCACCGAGTGCCCTTACGGTGAGCGACCGATTCATCATAACCTCCAGCGTCACCAAGGTGTACGGTCTGGGCGGTCTGCGCCTCGGCTGGTGCATGGCGGTCCTGGATCTCTTGGCGGCCCTCCACCAGGCGAAGGACTTCACCAGCGTCGCCCCTTCCCTCCTGAGCGACGCCGTAGGCGTGCGCGTACTCACCGACAGAAAAGCCGTGCGACGGCGCAACCAGCGTCTCATGGCCACAAATCGTCGGCTGGTCGCGGAATGGATCCAGGCGGAGTCCGCAGTCGAATGGGTACTCCCGGATGCCAACGTGAGCTTCCCTCGGTATCGCGGGGACGTCGACCGGCTTGCCTCTGTGGCCTTCGAGGAATACGGAGTTCTCGTCGCCCCGGGGAGGATGTTCGGCGCCCCAGACCACTTTCGCCTGTGCTACGGCACGGACACGGATACCGTGACCGCGGGCCTCGAAGGCCTGAGTCAGGCCATCCGAGAAGCCTAGGCGCGACGATCCAACTCGTTGTGGACGAGGAGGATGGCGTGGTCCGCGTGGAGCGGCCGGGGGCCGAGCCGGAGCCGTTGGGGGCGGAACCCGAGGACGGCGGCCTCTTCCTCGGGAGTCAAGTCATGGTGATCGGAGAGCAGGAACGTGGTCGGCAAGGAGAGCGCCGCCTGACGGATGTCCGTCCCGTTCTCGTGAAGGTAGACCAGCTCATTCGGGAACGTCTCAAGAAGCGTGGAAAGGCCGAGGGATTTCACGTGAATCCCTGGGCTGCTCTGGCCCTCCGTGGGGGAGCGAAGAGCCTGGCGCAGCAAAGCGGCGGTGCTCCGCTCGTCCGGGTTGAGGTGTCGCAACTCGCGGCCCACCAGTCGGAGCGTCCGGGGGGGACACGGCGGACCGAGGAGGACGAGGTAGAGCTCGGTATCCCGCCGCAGGTCATGGGAGAGCAGGAAGGCGGAATTCACGCAGCGAAGCAGGATGTCCAGGCGTCCCGTCGCCCCTGCCAGGTCGTTGAGGCCGAAGTCACCTGCCGTGGTCGCATCGTGTCCTACGACGACGAAACGCCGGCGAATCCCGGTCGAGTCCGCCTCACTTGAAGACAAAACCCGTCGCCTTGGCCCAGAGGAGGAGATCCATGTGTCCCACGGGGATGCCGGTCCGTTCGCAGAACGCCTGGAGACGCCCTTCAATCTCGAGGTAGCGAGTTCGCGTGAGGCTCGGGGGCAGGGCGTCGAGGACGCCGAGGTCCTTCAGGTTTGTGAGGATGTGGCGGTCGAGGATGGCCAGATCTTCGCCGAGACCGATGTTCCGCAGGAAGTGGGATGCCTCCTTCGGTCCGAGTCCCAGGACCTCGTCCTCGAGCCAGTTCCGGAGGGCCGGCGGGGAGTGGGCTCGTCTTTCCAGGTCTTGGCGCAGGGTCGGGCTGGGTTCCATGAAACGCCTTCGGGCCTCCACGATCCACCGGGACTTGTTCTCGTGAAAACGGACGTAGCCCCCTCGAAGGACATCCCGGACGCGCCTTCGCGAACCTCCGAGGAGGAGCCCTCGCTCGCGGAGGGTGTGTGTGGTCCGATCGCTCACGCGCGCCGCTGTCTGAACGGCACAGAGGCAGAACGTCATCTCAGCGAAGAGGTCCTCGTCGCTACCTTCCTCCCAAATCGCTCGAAACTCCCGCAACCGCGTCTCGATTTCGCCCTGGCGTTCTCGGTAAAGCGTGTGAAGCTCGTCCTGGAGTCCGGCATCGGTAGAAGCCAACGCCGTCGGTGGATGGACCGCCTCGCGGGATCCCGTCATCCCCTCTCCCAATTACCTCGTGCGTAAATCCGTTTGGATACGCTGGGGATCGACGAGTGTAACCCCGTCAAACGTCGTTCGATACGCTATGATCTCCACCCCCTTCGCGTAAGCCGCCCGCAGGGCCTTCCCGAAGTCGGGGTCGGTCTCGTCGCGGGGGCGAAACCGTTTGGCGTCGGGTCGCTGGACCACGAAGAGAACGCAGGCTCGGACCCCCTTCCCGGCAGCCTCGGTGAGGGTCTTCATATGCCGCGTGCCGCGGGTCGTGGGCGCATCGGGGAAGCGGGCATCGCCGTCTTCGACGAGCGTGCAGGACTTGACTTCGAGGTAGCAATCTCGCCCGTTCTGAAGGAGGAAGTCGAGTCGGCTTTCGCCCAAGATCGCCTCCGAGGAAATGTGTGAGTAGCCTCGAAACTCCGGAAGAGTCTCGGCCGCTAGCCAGCCTCGAACCGCACGATTGGGCAGCCCCGTGTCGATGGAAACCCACATCTCGCCCTTGCGGACCGCAACCAAGTCGTACCCTGTTTTACGGTGCAGACGGGGGCGTCGATGCAACAGGACAGACGCCCCGGGTTGCAGGAGTTCGCGAAGCCGCCCCGGATTTGGGAGATGGCACAGGGTCGCCTGCCCGCCCCGATTCGCACGCACCAAGAATCGATTGAGTCGTTCCTCGAAGACCGCGTCGATCAGGCTCATGTCGCCTGGTTCCAGTCGCGTAGCACCTGGATGAGCAGTCGAACCCCGACGCCCGTGGGTCCCTTAGGGAGATACTCCTTCTGGAGGGAATCGGCCTCGCCTGTTGTCTTCCGCGTGCCCGCGATGTCCAAGTGCACCCACGGAACGTCCTTCACGAACCTCTTCAGGAGGAGGGCCGCCGTAATGGCGCCGGCGTACTTCCCACCCGTGTTCTTCACGTCTGCGATGTCGCTCTTGATCTGCTCCTCGTACTCCTCGTAGAGGGGGAGGGGCCACACATAGTCCCCCGTCTTGGCTCCTGCTCGGCGGAGGCGGTCCATGAGCTCTTCGCTGGTCCCCATCATGCCCGTGGTCATCCGGCCGAGGGCGACCATACAAGCTCCGGTAAGGGTGGCCATGTCGAAGATGGCCTGGGGATTGAAGGTCGTGGCGTATCCCAGGCCGTCGGACAGGACCAGGCGACCCTCCGCGTCCGTGTTCAGGACCTCGATGGTCGTGCCGAGGTGCGTGGTTAGGACATCACCCGGCTTGGTGGCCCGGCCCCCAGGGAGATTCTCGGTGCAAGGCGCGATGCCTACGAGGTTCACCGGGAGCTTGAGTTCGGCCGCGGCCCGGAGGACCCCGATGACCGCAGCTGCCCCCGCCATGTCCTCCTTCATCGTCTCCATGGACTTGGCGGGCTTGAGCGAGAGGCCTCCGCTGTCAAAGGTGATGCCCTTGCCCACCAGGGCGATGGGGCTCTCCCCCTTCGGGCCGCCGTGATACTCCAGGATGATGAAACGCGGGGGCTCGCTGCTCCCGCGTGCGACGCCGAGGAATCCACCCATGTTCAGCTCCTCGGCCTGCTTCTCGTCAAGAACGGTGCACTGTATGCTTGCGCCCTCGGCCACCTCCTGGGCCACCCGGGCCAATTCCCGGGGTGTCTTGTCTCGGGCGGGGGAGGCAACGAGATCCCGCACAAAGTTGGTGGCCTCCGACACGGTGCGCGCCCACTGGATCGCCTCCTGCACGGTTTCCAGATTTTCCGCATCCTTGACCGCGACCGTCATGGACGTCAGCTCCACCTCGTCTTCGTCCCGCTCCGTCCTGTAGCGATTGAAACGATAGGACCCGAGCAGGGCCCCCTCCACCAAGGCCTCGGTCGCCTCCCTCAGATCGACCCCGCCGATTCCCGTGCCATGCATGATGGTTGTGTAGCTGGAGACGCCGGACTCCCGCAGGAACGTCGCCGCCCTCGCGGAAGTTTCCCGGATCCGGTCCAAGCCAAACTCCAGCTGATCCCCGAGGCCCACGACGAGGACCCTCTCAGCGGGGATGCGTCCTCCCGTCCGAAAGAGGACGACCTCCTTGAATTTCCCCTTCAGATCCCCGCCCTGAATGAGCTCTGCAATCATTCCCTCGAGGGCGCGATCCACCGCCCCCGTGGCCCCTCCCGGAGCATTCACGCCCTGAAACAGGTTTACCACAATCGCCGAATCCGCGGCCTCTTCGATGCGTCCGTGCGTGGCCTGAATCTGCAACCCGAGCCCCTCGGCGGACTACGAGAGTTGGCTATTTCAAACGTTCTTCAGCGGATTCCACGCCCGCACCAAGACTTTAGAAGGCCGTGCGCCTTCGCGCGGTACCTCAGACGCGGTTCGTCTTCCGAGACTTGGACGACGGACGGAGGAGGTTCGGAAATGGAAACTAGAAGGAAAATCGTGACGCGTATCCTCGAGAGGATCTTGCCCGAGGAAACCGCCTATGCGCACTGTGACATCCCGTGCGGCATCTACGACCCGCACTATGCCCAGCTGGCCGCCCATACGGTCATCCGGATGGACACCCTCATTGGGGAGCTGACGGAGAAGGGCAGGGGGACGCCGACGGAGATGGATCAGTACGCCCACGGCATTGCCCGGTACACCGAGATCAAGGAGAAACACGCCGAAATCTGCAAACATGAGGTTCGAATCCTCTGGGGAGATTACTTCAAACCCGATCATGCGGAGGCTTTCCCGGATCTCCACGATCTGGTCTGGAAGGTGATGATGCTCGGCTCCCAGTCCAAGCAGACCACTGACCTGCAGGTAGGGGAGGACCTCTTAGACACGGTGAACCGAATCGCGGAAATCTTTTGGAAGACGAAGAACGTGACGCCCGTCCGCACGGGGTCCCACTACCCTACCGAGCGGGAGATGGTGGTTCCGACCGCGGGGTGAGGGTCGGTCGTGATCCTGTGATGTCGCCCTTACGCCGCTTCCGAATCAGGAATCGAAGCATGGAGCCCACCCTGCGGGAGGGCGACCAAGTCATCGCGAGCGCGCTCCCCTATCTCTGGGGATGCCCTTCGGTGGGGGACCTCGTCGTTCTCCGCCATCCCTTCGAGAACCGGTTCTTGGTGAAACGAATCTCGCGGGTCGATGGATCCCACATCTCCATCGTGGGGGACAACCGACGGCTGAGCACGGACAGCCGGGACTTCGGGCCGGTCCCCGTCGAACACATCGTGGGAAAGGTTCTCTTTCGCCTCGTGTAGCCCACTTTCGGGGCGCACTCGGAGCGAGTGCTTACTCCTTCTTGAGCAGTCCGTACCCGTACACCAGGCCCGCTACAATTCCCCCGATGATGGGGCCAATCCAGTAGACGATGTGCTCGAGGGGGAAGTGGACGATGGCCGCTGCCGTCCCGAAAGCGCGGGCCGGATTCATGGCGGCCCCGGTGAGGGGCCCTCCGACCAAGATGTCGAAGATGAGGACGAAGCCGATGGCGAACCCTGCGATCTGGCCCGTTCCCCGCTTGTCGACGCCCGTGGCGAACACAGTGAAAACCAGGAAGAAGGTCAGGATGGCCTCCACCCCGATGGCGGTGGGTATGTCGGCGATGGCCCCCAGCTGCGGCGTGCCGAGCTTAATGCCGTTGAGGTCCCAGGCCGAGGAGGGGAAGGCATAGAGCAGGAGGACGCCCCCCACCACGCCCCCAAGGAGTTGGGCCCCGATGTACAGGAGGGCGTTGGTCGCATCGATTTTCCGCGCGATCAGCTGGCCGATGGTCACGGCCGGGTTCACGTGGCCCCCTGAGATGTGCATCGTCGCGGTGACCATCACCGCAAGCACAATGCCGTGGGCGAAGGCAATGCCCAGGAGCCCAAAGCCCTGCGGCCCCAGAAGCTCGTTCGCGATGATGGAACCGCCGCCCGCAAAGACCAATGCCAGAACGGCGATGAATTCAGCCAGGTAGGCCCGGGGGTGCAATTCGGCCATACCGTCCCTCCTCCAGCGCAGGAGTGAAAACACTCGGCCTCTAAACGGTTTCGGCCCTCAGCCGATGTAGCTGGCGCTACCCTTGTCGAAGTCCGACACAAGCTCCATGGAAAACTCCCGCGGCTGCCAGGCGGCCTCGGGGTAGACCAGGTTGGGGAAGAAGGCGGCGTAATCCCGGCCGATTTGGGTGACGAGGTGATCGGGGCCGAAGGCCGCCTCGCTCAGCCGAGCGACGGTGGGCCGGACCGTCCCTTCGTCCAGGTAGCCCAGGGTGTGCAGGTATTCGTGGAGGAGAACGTTGAAGGCGTAGGGCTTGTACAAATCCTGGTTTGTGTCCTGGATCCGAAGCAGGGGGACCTTGTTCATCACAATGACGTTGCTCCCCACGGCGTGGAACCCCCCGATGAAACCGCGAGGGTGATTTCCCAGGTCCGCCAGCCCAAGCATCAGGCCCGCACGAATCCGTCCCAGGTTGTCTTGGACGACCCGTTTGACGAGTTCGAAAATCTCCGCGAGCCCCGACGCGTTCTCAAGCTGCTCGGAATACCTCATCGACAGGAATTAGGGTCCCCTCCTTTAGGAAGTTTCTCCCCAGGGGGCGGACCGCGAACCTTTTGAGCGCAGGACCGCTCCTCTCGCGTGGACTTTCTCCTTCCCCTAGCCCGCCAGTGGGTCGCGGGAAACACCTCTGACGAGGGGCTCCGTCGGGCCCGGGTGGCGAACGGTCGTGGCCTCGGAGCGATCCTTAACTTCCTGGGGGAGCACTACACCCGGCGAGAGTCCGTCGAGGCCACGTTGCGGGAGTATCGGGCCATCATAGCCGGCATCGATGCCCACGGGCTGGACGCCGCCATCTCCATCAAACCCACCCAGCTCGGCCTCGGCATGGATGAGGACTACTGTCGAGAGAATCTCGAGGAGATGCGGGAGCGCTGTCAGGCGCAAGGCGTCTTCCTCTGGCTGGACATGGAGGACACCCCGTACACGTCGGCCACGCTACGCATCTACGAGGAAACCTCGCGAGAGTACGCCGAAACCGGAGTAGCACTCCAGGCCAACCTCCACCGGGCGGTGGACGACCTTCGTGCCATGATGCCCAATGCCATCATCCGCCTCGTGAAGGGGGCGTACCGAGAGGACTCGCGAATCTCATACCGGCGCAAGACGGACATCGATGAGAACTACCGGGTCCTGATGCGCATCCTGTTCGAGGAGGGACGGCGGTTTGCCCTCGCCACCCACGACGACGCCATGATTCAGGAGGGGTTGACCCTGCAGGAGGAGTACCAGCGGACGCTGGAGTTTCAGACCCTCATGGGGGTCCGGGATC
The DNA here is from genome assembly GCA_030594205.1 of Methanobacteriota archaeon. GTDB lineage: Archaea > Thermoplasmatota > Thermoplasmata > RBG-16-68-12 > JAJISG01 > JAJISK01. Next base: position 83,874 of record JAUVFR010000001.1, on the reverse strand, counting down.
CCCTGAAGCGGGAGCTACGAACTCGGGGCCTTCGCACGCTGGAGTACATCCCCTATGGACCCCACTGGTTCGCGTACTTCACCCGGCGCCTGCGGGAACGGCCTCGCAACGCCATCCTCATGATGCGTTCTTTCGTCAGGTCGTGAGCTGGAACCTGCCCGGAAGGGAACCAGGATGGACGAGAAGACCTCACGCCGCGCTCTTTCAACGGTGCTTCGGAGGTATCCCGCCCAGGACTGGACGCAAAGGAGGGACCCCTTCGAGGTTCTCGTTTCCGTAGTCATCTCCCAGAACACCACGGTCCAGAACGAACGGAGGGCCCTCCAGAACCTCCGGGACTCCGTCGGGATCACGCCCGAGCGGGTGGCGGCCACCGGCGTGGAGAATCTCGAACGGGCACTCCGTCCCGCCGGTCTCTACACCGCCAAGGCAAAGTGGCTGAAGGCGCTTGCCCAGCATCTCCTCGATCGGTACCAGGGCGATCTCCTCCGACTCATTCGGCCCCCCCTGGAACAGGCTCGGGCGGCGCTGATGGCGCTCAATGGCATCGGACCCAAGACAGCCGATGTCGTCCTCGCCATGGTTGGGGACTACCCCACCATGCCGGTGGATACGCACATCTGGCGAATCGCCCAACGGTGGGAGATCGATCCGGGCCGGCGCTACGAGGACATCACGGAGGCGTGGAAGGCTCGCATTCCCCCGGAGCAGCGCCGAGAGGCGCACCTGGCCCTCATCCGGTTCGGTCGCGAGACGTGCACCGCCCGGCTCCCCCGCTGCCTTGTCTGCCCCGTTGGGCCCGACTGCCCCTTCTACGAGAAGATCCGGACCGGCCAAATCCAAGCGCGCATCTGGCGACCGTCGGCGACAGCGGTGTAAAGGCCAAACCATTATCAAGGGTCAGAATCTCAGCTGGCCGATGGAGCGGTTCTCCCACGACCTCGTCATCGTGGGTGGTGGCGCGGCGGGCCTTAGGGCCGCCATCGCGGCGGCGGAGGAGAGCCCCCACCTGGACATCGTCATCATCTCCAAGGTCTACCCCATGCGGAGTCACACCGTCTCCGCCGAGGGGGGCCTAGCCGCGGTGCTGCGGGACTACGACACACTTGACCTGCACGCCTTCGACACGGTCAAGGGCAGTGACTTCCTCGCCGACCAGGACGCGGTGGAACTTTTCACCCGAGAAGCACCCAAGGAGATCATCCAACTGGAACACTGGGGGTGTCCCTGGAGTCGTGATCCCGATGGCCGCATCGCCGTCCGGGCCTTTGGGGGCATGAGTGTCAAGCGGACCATCTTCGCGGCGGACAAGGTGGGGTTCCACCTCCTCCATACCCTCTTCCAACACAGCCTGAAGTACGACAACATTCAGCGGTTGGACGAGTGGTTTGTCACCTCCCTGGTAAGAGAGGGGCAACGCGTCATTGGTGCAACGGCCTTGGACCTACGCACGGGGACCATGGCAGGCCTGACCGGCAAGGCCTTCATCCTCACCACCGGCGGAGCCGGCCGGGCGTTTCAGTTCACCACGAACGGCATGATCAAGACAGGGGACGGCATGGCCATGGCCTATCGGGCGGGGGCGCCCCTGAAGGACATGGAATTCGTGCAATTCCACCCCACGGCCCTTCCCGGAACGGGCATCCTCATCACGGAGGCCTCCCGGGGGGAGGGAGGATACCTCCGGAACGCCGACGGGGACCGCTTCCTCAAGAGCTACGTCCCGGGGAAGATGGAGCTGGGCCCCCGCGACCTCCTTTCCCGGGCGATCATGACGGAGATCCGCGAGGGTCGAGGCATCGAAGGGCCCTACGGACCCCACGTGCACCTGGATCTGACGCATTTGGGGCGCAAGGTGTTGAGCGAGAGGCTCCCCATGGTCACGGAGCTTGCCGAGAAGTATGTGGGCATCAACCCCGAAGAGGAATCCATTCCAGTTCGCCCGGGGGTCCACTACATGATGGGAGGGGTCCACACTGACGCGACGGGCCAGACCTCTCTCGCGGGTCTCTACGCCGCGGGGGAAACGGCCTGCGTCAGCATCAACGGCGCGAACCGTCTTGGATCCAACTCCCTAACCGAGTGTCTCGTTTTCGGGGCGCGAGCCGGCCTAGCCGCCGGTCGGTACGCCCGCCAAGCCTCTGAAGTCGAGTTGCCCACCGAGGCCGTGCAGGCGGAGGAGGCGCGGCTCTACGACGACCTCCTAGGGCGCGAGCGTGGAGGACGGGGGGTGGCGGAGATTCGAGAGGAACTCCAAACGACCATGGAAGACCACGTAGGCATCTCCCGGGACGCCGCTTCGTTGAGCGAAGCCACCAAGGTGCTTGCCAGACTGAAGGGGTCTTTCGAGAAGGTGGAGGTCGCCGACAAGGACCGCGTGTTCAACACGGAACTCACGTCCGTTCTGGAGTTGGAATCCATGCTCACGGTCGCGGAAGCGATCGTCCACTCCGCCCTTCGTCGCACGGAGACCCGAGGTGCCCACTTTCGGACGGACTTCCCGGAGCGGGACGACGAGAACTTCCTCGCCCACACCGTCGTGACGCAGGGAGAGACAGGTCCCGAAATCGAATACCTGCCGGTGACCATCACCCGGTGGAAGCCCGAGGCGCGGGTGTATTGAGCATGGCCGATGAGATTATCCTCCGGGTCACCCGCTACCGGCCGGAGCAGTCCCCCCTGCCTTTCCACGAGGACTTCGCGGTCCCCTTCCGGAACGACATGATGGTGCTGGACGCCCTCGCCTACGTCAAGGATCACATGGACGGCAGCCTTGCCTTCCGGTGGTCGTGTCGCATGGGCATCTGCGGGAGTTGTGGGGCATCCGTGGAAGGGACTCCCCGCCTCACTTGCTCGACCTTCCTTCACGAGATTCGGAAGCCCATCGTCCGGGTGGGCCCCCTGGGCCACTTCCCCGTGATCAAGGACCTCGTCGTCGATATGGACGACTTCATGCGAAAGCTGCAGCAGGTCATGCCCTGGATCATCCGGGAAAGCGAGAAGCCCTTGGAACGGGGGGAGTACTCTCAGCTCCCAGAGCAAGTCGAGCTCTATCGCCAGCAGTCCCTCTGCATCAACTGCATGATTTGCTACGCCGGCTGTCCGGTGTACGGTCTGGAACCGGAGTTCATCGGCCCGGCCGCCCTGGCCCTCGCCTATCGATACAATGTAGACACCCGTGATCATGGTTCGAAAGAGCGCCTCGCTCGGCTCATCGGGCGGACTGGCCTCTGGGAGTGCACCTACGTGGGGGAGTGTTCCGTGGTCTGCCCCAAGAACGTCGACCCGGCCGGCGCCATCCAGAGGCTCAAGGCACCCGGGGCGATCCAGGCGATACAGATTCTCCTCCCCCCCATCCTTCGGAGGTGAGACGACGACCGAGGAAGGAGCGAAGACCTACACCCCAAAGATGCCGTCGACGTGGTGGCTTCGCAACCCCCGTTACTTCCTCTACATGCTCCGCGAGGTCACCTCCATCTTCGTGTACCTCTACGCCCTCGCCTTCGTGGTTCAGTTCCTTCTTCTGGCCGACCGGGGCCTCTTCGACGCCTTTCGGGTTCTCTTCACCTCCTCTGTGTTCCGAGCGTTCACCGGCGTGGTCTTGGTCATGGCCGTCGTCCACGCCATTACCTGGTGGTCCCTGAACGCCGGGGTGTTCCGGATCCGCCTCCGGGGCCGAACCCTTCCCCCCGCCGCGTTGTTCGCAGGGGGGATGCTTGCGTGGATCGTCGTCAGCGGCCTCGTCTATCTCCTAGTCTTCCGGGGGTTCTGAGTGGAGCCAGACACGAGCACGGCGGTGTTCTGGCAGTTCTTCGCCCTGGGGGGCTTCATCGTCGCCTTGCTCCTGCCAGTCCACATCATCCTTTTCCACGCGGGGGTCGACCTCGGCCTCCTCGAGGAGGACCTCTCCACCTTCGACGCGATGCTGGCCTGGGTGACAGATCCCCTCGTGAAGGTTTACCTCATCGTGCTCGTGGGGGGCGCCCTCTTCCACGGGGCGCACCGCTTCAAATACGTCCTCTTCGACCTGGGGATGAGGCGTTCCTACCGGAAGGTGGGGGCATTCCTCTATGTCATCGCGGGCCTCGCGACGGCCCTGACGGCCCTGGTGGCCCTATTCGGGGTGTGACGGACTTCTTCTTAAGGGAGTGTGGTGTGCGCCTGGCAAGCATGCCTACACCCCGCTTCCACAAGCTGCGCCCCCCCGGGGAGGGGACGGCCATCCAGACACAGGACGGGCGCCTCGCCGTGCCGGCCGACCCCGTCATCCCCTACATCCGTGGGGACGGCATCGGACCCGAGGTCATAACCGCCACCCGGGAGGTCTTGGACGCGGCCGTGGCGACGGCCTATGGCGGAGAGCGCCGGCTCGTTTGGTGGCGGATTCTCGCGGGGACTGAGGCGGAGGAACCCTACGGCGAGCTGCTCCCCCCTGACGTGTTTGCGGCCGTCCGCCATTACGTCGTGGCGTTGAAAGGGCCCCTGACCACCCCCATCGGGGGCGGCTACCGGAGCCTCAACGTCACCCTCCGGCAGGAATTGGACCTCTATGCCAATGTGCGACCAATCGCCTGGATCCCGGGGATTCCGAGCCCCCTAAAGCACCCGGAACGCGTCGATCTCGTGGTCTTCCGGGAAGCAACGGAGGACGTCTACGCGGGCATCGAGTGGGCCGCCGGGAGCGAGGAATCCCGGAAGCTGCTGAACCTCTTGGAGAAGCACTACGACCTCCGTGTGAAGAACGACCCGGCCCTGGGCCTCAAGCCCATCAGCGAGTTTGCCAGCAAGCGCCTCGTCCGAAAGGCCCTCACCTACGCCGTGGAGCGAGGACGGCGCAATGTGACCCTCATGCACAAGGGGAACATCATGAAGTACACGGAGGGTGCCTTCATGCGATGGGGGTACGAGATTGCCGTCCAGGAGTTTCGAGGCGACGTTGTAACCGAAGAGGAGGTCCGCGATCAGCACGAGGGCACTCCCCCGGAGGGCAAGGTCCTGGTCAAGGACCGGCTCGCAGACAATATGCTGCAACAGCTTCTGACACGGACGGCCGAATACGACATCATTGCGACCACGAACCTGAATGGGGACTACGTCTCGGACGCTGCGGCGGGCCTGGTGGGGGGCCTGGGCGTCGCGCCGGGAGCCAACATCGGGGACCATGCGGCCCTCTTCGAACCCATCCACGGGAGCGCGCCGAAGTACGCGGGGCAGGATATTGCGAACCCGATGGCGGAAATCTTGGCGGGGGCCATGCTCCTGGAATACATTGGGTGGTCCGAGGCCTCTCACATGGTCCGCGGTGGAGTTAGCCGAGCCGTGCTGGAAGGAGACGTCACGCAGGACTTGGCCCGGCAGGTAGAGGGAACCACCGTCGTGGGGACGCGGGCTTTCGCGCAGAGCGTTGTCGATTCCCTCTTGTAGCTCCCCGCCGGAACGGGTCCCTTGGGTCCGCTCGCACGGAAGTCTTCCGCGCCCTTAGGGGCTTGACTTCTCCCACTTGAAGCTGACGAGGGCCGCGATGAGCCCGAGGGCAATCCATTCGTAGAAGGGGTTCGGCAAGGCGCGTATGGCGAAAAGGTGGAATAATGGGGGGAGGAGAAAGATTTCCATCACGATAATCAGGATGAAACCCGTGGCGAAGACCGCAAAGAATACGTGAGGTCGGAACTTCACCTTGGCATCCGAACCCAGGTCCTGCAGGAACAACGTCTGCAGGGGTTGCTCCATGCCCACTACGTGGTTGTTTCGTGCCATAAGGGCACGGCCCCGATTATCACCGTTGAGTACGCGCCTTAGGCCTTCTCGAGTTCCCTAAGCAAACTGGGGATAATCTCGAGGAGGTCCCCGATCGCCCCGTAATGGGCCACGGAAAAGATGGGGGCCGTCGGGTCGATGTTGATAGCCACGATGGTCTGCGACCCCTTCATGCCCGTTAGGTGTTGCATGGCCCCCGACACTCCGCAGGCGACGTAGAGCTTAGGGGCCACGGTCTTCCCGGAGGATCCCACCTGACGGCTCCGGGGGAGCCACCCATTGTCTACAATGGGGCGAGACGCCCCGACGACCCCTCCGAGGGCCGCGGCCAGGTCCTCGGCCAGCCTGATGTTCTCTTTCTTCTTGATCCCGCGCCCCACGGTCACGACCACATCCGCCTCGGCGATGTCAACGTCCTCGCTTTCGGGCTTCTCGTACCCCTGGACCTCCCGCCGGATTTGGAGGGCTGAAAGGTCCACATCGACTGGGGTGACGGGTGCTCTCTTCGGGCCGGGTTCCGGCGGCGTGAATGTGGCGGGACGCAGGGTCACGAAAGCGGGTCCACCTCCCTCCATGGCGATCTCGACCGCCACCTTCCCGTTGTATCCCGTTCGGGTGGCGACCACCAAGCCGTCGACCAAGCTCACGTCCATGGCAGCGGTGACCAGAGGGCGGTCCATGTCGGCCGCAACCCGGGGCAGGAACTCGTAGCCCGTGGCCGTGTGGGAGGTGAGGACGAGCTCGGCCTCCTCGTGCTCGAGTAGGGCGGCCAAAGCGGCCCCATATCCCTCAGGGGTGTAGTCCTTCAGGCGAGGGTCCTCAACGACAAGAACCTCATTCACCGGGTACCTAGCCAACTCCGAGGCCAGGTCCGATACCGCGTCTCCCATGAGAACGGCCTTGACCTCCGTGTGTGCAGAGACGGCCACTTCCCCCGCCTTCCCGAGGACCTCCCACGTCGGGTCCTGAATCTTCCCCTGCCGATGCTCCGCGACAACAAGGATGCCCAAGCTACCCCTCCGGAACGAGGCCCTTCTCCCGCAGAATAGCCGCCAATCTCCGTGCCACCTCATCCACGGATCCTTCCAGCATCTCCGCCTGCTGCGTTACCTCCGGGATGTACATCCGACGGACTGTGAGACGGGAGGCCCCCTCCGCGGAGGCGGCCGTCACCTCCTGAATGGACTGCCTCGTCGCCTTGAGGATGGCCGCCACCGAGGCGAAGCGGGGCTCATTGATGCCGAACTGAATGGTCAAGAGGGCCGGGAGAGGAAGGGTCACCCGCTCCTCAAGCCCGCCCTCCAGTTCTCGGTTTACCCTCACGCGGTCATCCTCGACCTCCACCCTCGTGACGACGGAGGCGTGCGGGATCCCAAGGTGCGAGGCGAGGATCGGGCCCGTGGCCCCGTGGGCGTAGTCGTCCGACTGCACTCCACAGAGGACGAGGTCGACATCCAAGGCCTGAATGGCCTGCGCCAACGTTTGTCCCGTGTAGGAGGGATCAAACTCCCTTCCATCCGGTAGGTCGACGCGAATCGCCTCGTCGGCCCCCTTCGCCATAGCCTGTCGGAGCACCTCTGTCACACGCTCTGGCCCGGCCGCGATAGCCGTGACCTTCCCCCCGTGGGCCTCCCGGAGGCGGACCGCTTCCTCCAAGGCGTACTCATCCGGGCCGTTCACCTGGAAGGTCAGGTTGTCCCGCACGATGTCGAGGGCGTCGTCCCGGATGCGATACTGGAGCTCGGGATTGGCCACCTGCTTGACACATACGACGACGTTCATGGGCCGCCCATCGGACCGTTCGCCCCCTATAAATCTGCCCCGATGAAACCTGCTAACCGTTATAACCGCAGCATCCCGTGGTCGAGCCGATGGGGTGGGTCGGAGGCGCGGTTGAGGCCCTCGCGCAGGAGCCCCAGCGGGAGCATTTCGCCATCATCGGCGCGGAGGTCTTCGCGCCCATGATCATCGCCTTCACCATCGCGTTCGCCATCTTTCTCGTCGGACTATTCCTCCGGTGGCGGACGTGGCGGCGAGTGAAGCGGGCCAACCCGCAGGAGTCGGTCCTCGGGCGGATGCGTATGCTCATTCGGGTAGGCCTCCTCCAACGCAAGGTCATTCGTCAGGTCTACGCGGGCTTCCTTCACACCCTCATCTACACGGGCTTCATCGTCCTCCTCATCGGGACGATCCTCGTCGCCCTGGACTTCGACATCGCCATCAACGTCTTCGGGACCCCCTTCCTCGTCGGGAACACCTACCTGGCCTTTGAGGTCGGCCTGGAGCTCTTCGGCATCTTCCTCATCGTCGGCCTGGGCCTCGCCCTCTGGCGACGTCTCGTCACCCGCCCCAAGCACCTGCGCACCGGGTGGGGGGACTACTACCTCCTCCTGATCCTGCTGCTGCTGGCCATCCAGGGGTTCGTCCTAGAGGGGATCCGCCTGGGGGCCACCCCCCAGCAGCCTTGGTACCCCTATTCCTTCGTGGGCTACGCCCTCTCCCGCCCCTTCGTCGCCGCGGGCCTCCTGACCCCCGGCGTCGTAAGCCCGACCCTGGAGTCCACATACTACGCCCTCTGGTGGTTCCACGCCTTCGCCACCTTCACTTTCATCGCCAGCATCCCCTACACGAAGTTCCTCCACATGGTCACCTCCCCGCTGAACACCTACACGGCCTCCCTCCGTCCGTACGGGCAGCTCCCCACGCCCTTCCGACTGGGTGACCTCACGGGCCCTGAAGCCGACCAGGTCCAACTCGGGGCCGCCAGCACGGCCTACTTCTCCAGGCAGGACCGCCTCATGTTCGATGCCTGCACCGAATGCGGCCGCTGCACCAGCGTGTGCCCCGCGTGGACCACGGGCAAGCCCCTGGACCCCATGCAGGCCATCCTCACCCTCCGGGACATGACCTTCCAGGAGCATCGGCAGGAGCTCGAACGTCCGGCCCCCTACCTGGTGGGGGAGGAGGAACTCTGGGCCTGCACCACCTGCAACGCCTGCGTGGAGATCTGCCCCGTCGCCATCCGCCACGTCGCCCCCATCGTGGAACTCCGGCGGAACCTGGTCATGGAGCAGGGCGCCTTCCCGGCTTCGGCTCAGGAGGCGCTCCAGAGCATGGAGACCAATTTCAACCCCTACGGCATGCCGTGGGACCAGCGGACGGCCTGGGCAGAGGGACTGGACGTGCCGCTCCGGGAGGCGTCCGAGACCACGAACCTGGATCTCCTCTACTGGGTGGGATGCGCCGCCTCCTTCGACCAACGGAATCAGAGGGTGGCCCGCGCCCTGGTGAAAATCCTCCGGGCCGCGGGCCTCCGTTTTGCCATCCTGGGGACGAAGGAGAAGTGCACCGGGGACCCCGCCCGTCGCATCGGGAACGAATACCTCGCGCAGACCCTCATGGAGGAGAACGTGGAGACCCTCCGCATCCACGGGGTCAAGCGGATCGTCGTCACCTGCCCCCATTGCTTCAACACCTTCCAGAATGAGTATCCGGAGTTCGGCGGGGCGTACGAGGTGGTCCACCATACGGAGCTGATCCAGCAGCTCATCGCGTCCGGGCGCCTCCCACTCCGAAGGACGGACCTGGACCTGGCCTGGCACGACTCCTGCTATCTTGGTCGCCACAACGGCGTGTATGAGGCCCCGAGGGAGGCCCTTCGCGGCATCCCCGGACTCCGGATTCGTGAGATGCCCCGCCACCGGGAGAACCAGCTTTGCTGCGGGGCGGGTGGGGGTCGGATGTGGATGGAGGAGTCCGTGGGCAAGCGCATCAACGTCGAACGGACGGAGGAGGCAGTGGCCACGCAGGCAGAGGGTGTGACCACCGCCTGCCCCTTCTGCATGACGATGATGGAGGACGGCATCAAGGCCCTCGGGGCGGAGGCGTCCTTTCAGTCCCTCGACCTCGCGGAGATTGTGGCCGCTTCCCTACGCGATCAAGGATAGATGCCGCGGATCTCGTAGGCGCGGACGATCTTCTTCATGGCCACCATGTAGGCCGCCGTCCGCATGTCGACGTTCTCCTCCTGCGCCATCTCCCAGACCCGATCGAAGGCCTTCACCATGATCTCCTCCAGACGCTGCTTTACCTCCTCCAGCGACCAAAAAAACTGCTGGAGGCTCTGCACCCACTCGAAGTAGCTCACGGTCACCCCGCCCGCATTGCACAGAATGTCCGGGATCACGGTGATGTCCCGCTCGAAGAGAACCTGGTCGGCGTCCGGGGTCGTGGGTCCGTTGGCCCCCTCGGCGATGATGCGAGTCTGGACGGCGTCCACGTTGTCCGCGGTGATCCAACCGCTCAGGGCCGCGGGAATCAGGACATCGGCCTTCTCCGCAAGAAGTTCCTTCGGGGTGATGGGCTCCGCGCCCGGGAACCCCGCCACGCTTCCCGTCTCGTCCTTGTGGGCCTTGACCGCGAGGGGATCCAGTCCCTCCTTGTCTCGAATCGCCCCCCGGGAATCGCTCACGGCCACGATCTTCGACCCACCCTCCTCGTGGAAGAGACGCGCCGCGTTGTAGCCCACGTTGCCGTACCCCTGAATGACCACCCTCGCCTTCGCAAGGTCGAGCCCCAGAATCATCGCCGCCTGGCGGGTCGTGTACAACACCCCACGGGACGTGGCCTCCTCCCGTCCGCTGGACCCGCCGATGATGGGCGGTTTGCCCGTCACCACGCCAGGCACCGAATACCCCATAATCATGCTGTAGGTGTCCATGATCCACGCCATCACCTGGGCATCCGTGTAGACGTCCGGGGCGGGGATGTCCTTGTGGGGCCCAATGATGATAGAGATCTCCGAGGTGAAACGGCGCGTGATCCGCTCAATCTCCCTAGGGCTGAGCTCCTTCACGTCGACAATGACGCCTCCCTTGGCCCCGCCGTAGGGCAGTCCAATAACGGCGCACTTCCAGGTCATCCACGCCGCGAGCGCGCGGACCTCTTCAAGGGTGACGTCGGGGTGGTACCGGATGCCCCCTTTGAAGGGACCCAAGACCTGGTTGTATTGAACCCGGTACCCTGTGAACACCCGAATCGTCCCGTCGTCCATCTTCACGGGGAAGTTCACGGTGAGCTCCCGGGTGGGCTTCTTGAGAATCTCAAGCAGGTCCGAATCCACTCCCAGCCGATCCCCGACGGCGTCAATCTGGGCCTGGGCGATCTCGAAGGCGCTCATCTCCCCCGTCTCCTGCGCTGTTACCGTCTGCAACATGACACCTCCTGGCCGTGGTGGGAGGGCTAGGGGCCCTTCCGGGCCGGGCTAACCGGGGGCACCGATAAAAGACGTTGCCTTTGTACCACCTTACCCCCAAAAAAGAGTGGGGAAGAACCGGGACATGCGTCACCGGCCCTTCCCACTTGGCCTTTGGGGGGAGTCTAGCATTCGGAGAACCCACAGTGTTGGCACTTGATGCAGTTTTCCTCGAAGATCAGGGGGCTGCCGCACTCCGGGCATTCGGGGCTGAGGCCCTGCTTCACCATCTCCTCGTCCCCGTCCCGGGCCTCCTTGTCCAACTCGTCGTCAAGGACGGGGCCAAAGCTCTCGACCCGGGGCAGCAGCGTGGTCTGGTCATAGCCGCTGAGGTGACGTTTGAGAGCCTTACTCAGGGCGTCGGGGACGGAGTAGATTTTCTCCTGATGGTCCCACGCGAGCCGGGGGCTCCGGATGCCCTCCATCTGGTCGATGACCTCGTCCGCGGAGATGCCGGACCGGAGACAGAGGCTAATGAGACGAGCCACGGCCTCGGTGAAGGAGGCGGTGTAGCCGCCGCCACGGCCAATCTGTGCGAAGACCTCGAAGAGCCCGTTCTCGTCCTCGTTGATGGTCACGTAGAGTTTCCCGTAGCCCGTCTCGATCTTCTGAGTGGTCCCTCGCACGACGACGGGGCGGGCGCGAGGCTTCCCCACCTCCCTCGGAACGGCCGGGACCTTGGTGGCCCCGACCTCGCCTCGGGCCGACTTCTCGCGTGAGGTAAGCAAGATGCCCTCTCGGCTGCCTTCCCTGTAAACCGTGACCCCCTTGCACCCCATCTTCCAGGCGTACTCGTAGATCTCCTTCACCGTCTCGACGCTTGTGTCCTCAGCCAGGTTGACCGTACTGCTGATGGCGCTGTCGATGTACCGCTGGAGGGTACCCTGCATTTTCACGCGGAAGAACGGGTCGATCTGGTGGGAGGTGACGAAGAAGTCCGGCAGGTCGTCACCCTGGCCCCCCGTCGTCTTTCGATACTCCCGGACGAGGGGATGCTCGACCTCGAACCACTCCTTGCTCAGGCTCTCGCTCCGACGAAGGTACTTCAGGGAAAAGATGGGTTCCACGCCGCTGCTGGTGCCCGTGAGGACGCTCCCCGACCCCACAGGGGCGATGGTTAGGATGCAGACGTTCCGGAGCCCCTGCTTCCGAATTTTCTCGCGGAGGTCCTCAGGCAACCGCTGCACAAAGGGTCGTCCCAGATGGGGTTCGGCCTCGAACAGAGGGAACGGCCCCTTCTCCTGGGCGAGGTCGGCGCTCGCGCCGTAGGCCCAATCCCGGATGCGCGCCATGAGGCCGTCCACGAACTCGATGGCCTCGTCGGAGTCGTACTGGATGCGGAGCTTCGCCAGCATGTCCCCGAGACCTGTCACCCCAAGGCCGATGCGTCGGGTGTTCCGGGCCTGCTCTGTCTGTTCAGCGTGGGCATGGAGGGGGAGGTTCACCTCCACGACGTTGTCCAGGAATCGGACGCCCAGACGCACGGCCCGTTCGAGGCCCGTCCAATCCAATTCGGCCTGGTTGGTGAACCCATCCTGGATGAAGGCACTGAGATTCACGTGCCCCAGAGTGCACGCGCCGTTGTGCTCGAGGGGCTGCTCCCCGCACGGGTTGGTCCCTTCCACCGGTGCGCAATACTCGCTAGGACTCTCCCGTTTCACGTTGTCCCAGAAGATGATACCGGGCTCCGCGGAAGCGTGGGCCGCCTGAATCAGCTCGTCCCAGAGCTGCCGGGCGTCCGCCTCTTTCTCGACGCGCCCCGTCCACTCGTTCTCAAAGCGGAGCTTGAAGGGCGTGCCCTCCTGAACCGCCCCCATGAACTCGTCCGTGACCTTGACGGAAACGTTGGCGTACCGGACCGACCGGAGGTCCTCGCCCTTCACGTGAATGAATGCCTGGATGTCAGGATGATCGACCGGGCAGGTGATCATCAGGGCCCCACGTCGGCCATGCTGGCCGATGGTGCCCGTTGTGGTGCTGAAGAGCTCCATGAAGCTGACGGCACCCGAGGAAGTCCGGGCGGCATTATGGACGGGGGTCCCTTGCGGTCGGAGAAGGCCGATGTCCACCCCGTTCCCCCCGCCGAAGGAGTAGGTCCGGGCCGCCTTCTTGCACCACTCGAAGATTGCCTCGAGGCTGTCCTCCTCGACGCTGGTGAAGTAGCAGTTTGTGAGTGTCACGTTCCGTGGGTTGCCAGCGCCGTGCAGGACTCGGCCCCCAGGCACGAAACGGAATTCGGACAGGAGCCAGGAGAACTCCTCAAACCATCGATCCGAGTCCTCCTCGGGCGCAGCGACGGCTCCGGCGACGCGCGCCCACATCTGCGCGGGGTGGGTCTCCTGTAGCTCGTCGTCGAGACCCCAGAGGGCATACTTTTCAATGAAGCAACGCGAGCGGAGCTCGTCGTTCTCGAAGTAATCCAGAGCCTCCTGGGGAACCTCTTCAATTCGCGATTTCACCGCCACGTGCGCCATCACACACCTCGCCAAGATAAAGATGAAGCCGTCGCTGCCAGGGGGATCTCACCAGACACCCAAGCCCCATTCCTTAACCCAATGAAGGGTAAGCCCACGGCATCCGACCTCCGCTTAAATGCGTTTCTGACTCGGGTCTTTTATCAAAGAAGCCATCGGTCGTCACGTTCCCCGTCCACAAACCCATGAAACGGTACCAGGCCTTTCACCGATATCTGTATCGGAATGGTGCCCGAATGCGAACCGGGTCTGGAACCGTTCCTGGGGCACAGTCAGACTAGGCACTCGAAGGTCATGAGTATGCGCTTCGGGGGTGGGTGAAACTACCGTACTACACGAAGGGGGGCATTGCAGCCTCCGCCTCAAGCCGCCTCTTCCGGACTTCGACCTCGAGACGGTACCCAGGCGGTCTCAGTCCATCTTCCAAGTAACCGAGACCAATCCCGACCCCGAGCGTGGGGGAGAGCGTCGCGCTGGTGAGCGTCCCTACCTTGCGGCCCCCGTCCCAAACAACATGACCAGGTCGGGGAACGCCTGGCTCACGAAGCTTTACCCCCTGAAGCCGAGGGTACCCCCTCTTCCCCTTCCGCGCCAGTAGAGCTTCCCTCCCTACGAAGTCATGATCCCACTTCACCATGCGGCCATATCCGACCTCGAAGGGGGTCTGGTGGCCGTCGAAGTCCTGTCCAGACAGAAGGTATCCTATCTCCAGCCGCAACGTGTCCCGAGCTCCTAGTCCCACGGGAGGAACCCCAAATCTATCGACCAGCGTCCTCCACAAGGCTACGCCGAGGTGGTTCGGCGCGTAAATCTCAAACCCATCCTCTCCCGTGTATCCCGTTCGGGTCAGATAGTAGGCACGGGGAGAGAGGCTTGCTCCCAAATCCAGGTAGTCAGAGAGGGACACCCACCCCTCCGTTTCCACTGGAACGGTGTCCGGGGCTTCGGTGAGTGCGCCTTGAAAGGGCCGGAGTCCGCTGAGGGGAGAACTGCTGAGAGGTTGGAGGGTTCCTTCCGCATCGGGACCCTGGAGCGCCAGACACACGAGATGGACGGTGTGGTCTTGGACATGGCTTTTTCCAAGGTGATTCTGAAACCAAGCAACGACGCGTTCCCGGGGCCCCGCGTTGCACACGCACAGGTAGGAAGTGTCAGACAGACGGCAGAGTATCACATCGTCAAGGATCCTCCCTTGGTCATCGAGAAGAAATGTGTATCGGCATCCTCCCTCTTTCGCCGGCAGACGGCCTGGCACGAGGGACTGTAACTCCGAGGCGGCCTCGATCAAATGGATTTTCCCCATGTGGGACACATCGAAGAACCCCACATGGGATCGTATCGCACGATGCTCGGCCCGGATTCCGGAGAAGTAAAGGGGCATCTCCCACCCATGAAAATCCACGAGCTTGCGGGCGTGAATCTGGTGGTAGGGGAATAGGGGAGTGTGCACGCGTCCCGTCCCTGAGATTAGAGCCAGGAGAGAAACAACTATTAAGCCTCGCCCCCGATGAAACGGGACGTGGGGATTCTCCGGGAGTTCCGTCTCGAGATCAGCAGTTTCATCCTCATCCTAGGAACAGTCCCCACGGTGCTAGTAATCTTCAACTTCTTCTTCCGGCCTTTCCTGCCATCGACCGTCGTCGATCTTTTGGACGCCATTGGAAACTGGTTTATCTGGCTGGCCGTCGTCGGACCCCTCCTTGCGCTCGTTGGCGGCTGGTACTTTGTCGACACTCTCCGTAAGCAGCGGGAATTCGAGAGGCTCATCGAGGTTCCAAGCAAAGCCCATTTCATGCGAAACCGGGAACGGCTAGAAACCCTGAGCTGGTATCTCCCTGCTGAGTACCGGCGGCGCTACCGGGACCAGAAGAAGCGTTGGAAGGTCAAAACCTGAGGCTTCCACGGGAAACGGAGGGGTGGGTGTCCTCATATGACACCGGTGAGGGTCGCGACGCGCTTCGCCGCCTCCGGACTCAACCCCTTGTCTCCTAGGATCGTGTAGCGGTCGGGCTTCACCTCGTGGGCGTGGATCAGCGCCGCGGTGATTTCCTTTGAGGAGAGACCTACCGCCTCCGCCGTGATTGGCGCCCCGATGAGCTCAAGCGCGTCTCGAATCTCCTCCCAGTTTCCCCCGTGGAGAAACATCATCATGATTGTACCGAGACCCACCTGCTCCCCGTGGAGAGCCGGCTCCCCCGCGAGGCGGTCCAGGGCGTGTGAGAAGAGATGTTCGGAGCCGCTGGCGGGGCGGGAGGAGCCCGCAATGCTCATGGCCACCCCGCTGGACACGAGGGCCTTGCACACGTTCCAGGCGCTCTCCTCCAGCCCCGGCTTGATGCTCGGGGCTCCCTCGATGATCATCCGGGCGGTCATCTCGGAGAGGGTGGCGGCGGAGCTGCTGACGGCCTCGTTGCGGAGTCGGTTGGCAAGTTTCCAGTCCTTCACCGCCGTGACGTTGGATATGACGTCGGCGCAGCCTGAGGCTAGGAGACGATGGGGGGAGGCGGCAATGATCTCGGTGTCCATGATCACGGCTAGCGGCACATGGGCGGCCAGGGAGGTCTTCCCCTTCGGGCCCAAGAGGGAAGCGTTCGCGGAGACGAGGCCGTCGTGGGAGGCGGCCGTGGGCAGGCTGAGGAAGGGGATTCCCTGCTGGAAGGACGCGTACTTGGCCACATCGATGGGGCGCCCGCCCCCCACCCCGAGGACGGCGGTGAAGCCACGATCCTCCAGGAGGGTTCCGACCACGTCGACCTCTCGGAGGCTAGCCTCCTCGATGATGTGGTGATCCACCTCGATCCCCTCCTCCTGGAGGGCCTGGCCCACCCGGTTCCCCGCGACCTTCCGGGTGATGGGGTCCTCCACGATGAGGGCCGGCGATCGGAGATGCAGGCGGCGGCTGACCCGGCCCGTCTCCTCGACGGCTCGGTGGCCAATGACAACGATGCGAGGGAGCTCCATGCTCCGGGACTTGTCGAAGCCTTGGCCCGGCTCGCCCGGCATGGAGTGGTCTTTAGGAGGGTCTGGTTATTTAAGCGTAGACGGACCGGTTTTCACGGTCCGATTCTATGACGTGATGGGGTCTTGGGAAGCCATGGTGACGCTGCGGGTCCGGAAGCGAAGGCGGCTACGACGGAAGGAGGTCGCGACCCTACAGGAGAGTCTCCAAGCGGGATTTGGAGCATCCCCCTTCCCTACCGACGCCAACGTCGATCGGGCCGAGGGCCCCACGTACGACGTGCTCTACGAAGGCGGGGACATCGTGGCCCTCCTCGTCGGTGAGGTGCCGGTCCCCTCCGTGCGTGGCCTGTTGCGGGACCCGCCGCCGAGGCGCCATGTCACGGTGGACGCGGGCGCCGTTCCCTTTGTGTACAACGGGGCAGACGTGATGGCGCCCGGCATCGTCGGGGCGGATCCGACCATCGAGCCCGGCGACCTCGTCTGGATCCGCGATGAGGCGAATGGGGTTCCCTTGGCCGTGGGGAGGGCCCTGCTCTCGGGGGCAGCGATGGCGGCGGAACGCAAGGGGAAAGCCGTGGAGTCGCTGCACCACGTAGGGGACAGGCTCTGGAAGCTCGGGGAGGGGTGAGCGAAACCCCTTTCACGAGTCGTGCCTGGCTCAAGGGCCGCCAAACCGGCTCACGTACGCGTCCCGAATGGCGACGGCCGCTGCGTCCAACTCCTCCCGCGGTGGGTGCACACCCCAATCCGCGTCGATCTTGAAGGCGTCGCCTTTGAACCGGGGAAAGACGTGGAGGTGCAGGTGCAGGTGGGGGACCTCTTAGAATGCTGCCTCCCCATCCGCCAGGAAAAGGTTGATCCCCTCGCATCGGAGTCCGGAATCTCGGAGGGACTGCGCGAGGCGGTGGGCCACCCGGAAGAGGTGTGCTCCAGTCTCTTCGTCCGTGTCCGCCAAGAGGGGCGCGTGTGTGCGGGGGATGACTATCAGGTGGCCCGGGTTGACCGGGTTGATGTCCAGGAAGGCCACCACACGGGCGTCTTCGTAGACGAAGCTGCCGGAAATCGCGCCCGCCACAATCCCGCAGAAAATGCACTCCGGATCTCGGTCGGCCATGCCGGTCTATCGGAGGAGCCGGGCATAAGGGGTGAGGGGGGGCCCTCTGGCCGAGACCCCGCCGATACATTTAAGAGGCCACGCCGAAATGCCGGCCCTCCGGAAGGGATTGGGATGGGCCTCTTCAAACCGCTAAAGAAGCTCCTGAATCATGGGCCGGTTACCGAGGGCGAATACGTCGACTTGAGCGAGCTTCCGTACGAAGAGGAAGCGGGGCCGACGAAAACCATGGTGCGCGTCGTGGAGATGCACCAGGAGGAGGACCTCGGGTTGATGAACAGCCTCCTCTACGAGGGGAGTGTGGTGGTGGTGGATTACAGCCCCATCGCCAACGACGAGCTTGCGCTGAAACGGGTGACGAGCGAGCTGAAAGCCGTGGCGCGGGACACCGGGGGAGACGTGGCGGCGCTGGGCCGCAACTTCCTCCTGGCGACGCCCGAGGGCATCAAGATCGACCGGACGAAGGTCAAAAACGCCTACTGAGTCCTCACAGGGACAAGAGCGGACGAGCCCGGAACGCGCCATCCCGGAACTCTAGCCGAAGGAAGTCCCGGGAATGTGCGGCGTGGCGCATCTTCACGCACCGCATCCAGAGGGATACCAGGCCGCCATCCAACTCCCGTTGGGTCACCTCCAGCACCCCGTCGGCCACCCGGTCCTCCTCGCGGGGGAAGGAATCGTCCTCGACGATGAGTAGGGTTGTGATCCCGGCGTCCCGTAAGAAGCGAAAGAAGCGGAAGAGGGCCTGCCGGGGGGCCCGGATCCGCGCCATATCAAAGAGGGCATCCAAGGGATCCAGGGCGAGCAGGTCCAGGCCGTCCTGGGCCTTCCGCTCGAGGTAGGCCAGGAGGATGTCCAGCCAGTCACCCGTCTCTTCCGCAAGACCGTGCTCCGCCCGGAGGGTGGCGATGTCGACAATGAAGTCCTCCGGCTCGAGGCCCAGGCCCGAGAGGGTCCGACGAAGGCTCCCCCGGTTCTCCTCGAGGGTCAGGTAGAGGCAGCGCAGGCCCGCGGCCTGATTCTTGGTCAGGACG
Organism: Methanobacteriota archaeon; assembly: GCA_030594205.1. Lineage (GTDB taxonomy): Archaea > Thermoplasmatota > Thermoplasmata > RBG-16-68-12 > JAJISG01 > JAJISK01. The sequence continues at coordinate 65,280 of JAUVFR010000001.1, read as the reverse complement.
TAGAGGGCGAGGGAGGTCTTCATGGTGCCCGTCGGCCCGTGCAGCAAGACAACGTGGCCTGCGGGGATCCCCCCTCCGAGTGCCCCATCGAGCCCCTCCACGAAGGTGGGAACCTGCCCTGCGGACGGCCCCGCCTCGCGGTGCGCGGCTTCCTCGAGCTGCGTCTCCAGCTCGTCCAGCTGGACACGGATGTCTTGGATTTCACGCATGAGGCTCCCCTCTGGCTCCTCGTCGCCCATGATGCCCCTGCCCGATCCTCCGGACTTTCCTAAGGGACCTGCGGATTTAGTCTTTTGTTGCGAGAACCGATAACGAAGGGGACCAGCGCGGGGACGGAACGTTCATATAGGTCATCCTTCCAATGGACATGCTCAAGGGACGTGGAGAACCCTTGGCCATCGATATCGGGGAACATCTGGAGGGGGCCCTGACCGTCAAGGACTTGACCCGCGCGATTCGAAACAGCATCGATCGTGAGGGAATGAAGGAGGATGAGGCCCAAGCGATGGCCCAGCACATCCTCAATTTCTTTGGGTATGCGGAACGGATCATCGACAACGTCCTTGAGCCCGATGACCGGGACGCTTTCTACATGCTGGAAGACTCGGGCATCCTCACCACGGAACGGGAGGAGACCACCCTCTACGACGGCCGCGAGTGGCGAATTCACTACTGGCTCTTCCGGAAGGAGCGGATCTTCGAGCTGGCGAACGCCGCACCGCCGCTGGAAGATACGATTCCAGATTTCGATTCGGTGTACGAACAGATGCCCGAGGACCTTTGGGAGAGCCGACGGCCCGAAGGACCGGAGTCGTAGTCAGGGGAGCAGGAGCCGCTGGACGGCCGTGGGGGACTGGAGGAGCAACTCCTATCCCAGAGAGGCCGGGAACCAGGCGCGCCCCTTCGGGAAGGGGTGGCCCCGCTCGACCCCAGCAAGCCGGCGCAACACCCGCGCGGCCAGCTCGTCCTCCTCCACCGTGGCCCGGTTCTTCAGGTCCGAATGGAATCGGAGCGTAATGGGGAGACGGAGGCGTGCCTGTTCCTCCTCGGAGGCCACATCGGTCAGCTTCCGGAGGACCTCCTTGTCGAAGGGATGGGCCTCTCCTCCGCCAAGAGGTCCACCAGGCTTCTCTTATGGGTGACAAGCCCTCGGGCCAGCCCCTGCAGCTCCTGGCCCACCCAACGGTCCACGACCTTGTCGTCGAACAACGGGAGAACGAGGGGACTTCCGGGCGAAACCCTTCGCGGCGCGTAGTTTCGGTGACCCCCGTGGTCCGCCCTTTTTAGCGCCCCTCCGGTGGCCTCACGATGCGGTTCCCCTACCCGCCACGGCCTCTTCAAAGGCAGACGCTGGGCCTCATGGAACGGGCCCTCGAGGGAGGACACCTCGTGCTTCAGGCTGGGACCGGATCGGGGAAGACGGTGTGCGCCCTCTATGCCGCCCTCACGCAGGCCGAGGAGGAGGACAGGGTCGTCCTCTACTTGGTGCGCACAAACTCGCAGCAGCGGCAGGTCATGCTCGAGTTGCGCAAGCTGGGCCCCTTCGGTATCGCGTTGCAAGGGCGCCAGCGTCTCTGCCTCCTCGCGGAGGATCGACACCTGGGGCCCGGGTCCGCCGACGAGCTCTCTCATTTTTGTCGGGATCGGAAGGAGGAGGTCCTCGCGGGGAAAGAGGGGTGCCGCTTCTTCCGGGGTCTCCTCGAGGGAGACGGAGAGGCCATGCGACGGTGGGTCCAAGAGACCCATCCAACGGCCGAGGAGGCCCGAGCCCACTTCCGGGCGCAGGGCATTTGCCCCTACGAGCTGAACAGAGTCCTCGCATCCCAGGCGCGAATGATCACCGCCCCCTACGTCTACTTCTTCGAACCGAATCTGCGGAGGACGTTGTTGGAGACGCTCGCCCGGCCTCCAGAGGACGTCCTCCTCATCGTGGACGAGGCCCACAACCTTCCTGCCCATTGCCGAGATGTCGGTTCCTTCCGCGTCTCCGCGAAGGCGGTAGAGCGAGCCGAGAAGGAGCTCATGGACTACGGGGACCCGGAGGTGGCCGAGGGGGTTAGTGCCTTCGACCTCCTGGAGATCGTCGCTGGTGGCCTGCGCGACCTGGCCGCGGAATACGTCATCGAGGAGGACGGCTTCCTCCCCCCGCTGGCGTTGGAGGGACGGGCGATGCAAGAGTTCGCCATCACCACCTCCCAACTGCGAGGAATGCTCGGGTCCCTGGCCGCCGCCGGGGAAGCGATCCGGGAGGTCCGAAGGCGGACGGGGTCGTTACCGCGATCCCACACCCTGGGGGTCGCCCAGAACCTCCTCCGTTGGATGACCACGGAAGACCTGGCGTACGCCAAGCTGATCCTCGGAGGGGAACGCCCGGCCCTCCATGCGTACTGCCTCGACCCTTCCTGGGTGGCGGAGCCGATCCGCGCCTGCCATGCCTCCCTCCATATGTCGGGGACCCTCGCGCCCCTCGAGGAGTACCGGGATACCCTGGGGCTTCCCCCCGACACGCTCCTTCGGGCCTTTCCCAGTCCCTTCCCGCCCGAGAATCGCCGTGTGGTGTATCGCGACCACGTGACGACTCGCTATCAGGAGCTGCATGAGACCCCCGAGGCGATGGCCCGTCTCCGGGACGAGGTACGGATCCTCCTCCGAGATTGCCGGCGGAACACCCTCTTCCTGTTCCCGAGCTACCGGCTCTTGGAGTCGTTCTTGGACCTGCGGCGCGAGAGTCAGGTACCCGTTTTCGTGGAGCGGCGCGGCATGGACCAGGCCGCGCTCATGCGGTCTTTGGACGCCTTTCGACGATCCACCGCCGCCCTCTTCGCCGTCGTGGGGGGCCGGGTCTCCGAGGGCCTCGACTTCCCCGATCGGGAGCTGGAGGTGGTCGTGCTGGTAGGCATCCCCTACCCTAAACCCACGGCGGCTCTCCGTGCCCTAGTACGTTACTACGACTGGAAGTTCCAGAAGGGATGGGAGTATGGAGTCCTGGCTCCCACGACCCGCCGCCTCCTCCAATGCATGGGACGCCTGATTCGCTCCGAACGGGACCGAGGCATCGTCATCATCCTCGACCGCCGGGCGCCCTTATTCAAGCGGGCTCTAGGCCCCATGGTCCTGACGGAGGACCCGTCTCGGGCCATCCGGGAACACCTGAACCCGCCGGAGACGGTGCGGGTCGCCTCACCATGAGGCGGGTTCGGCCCGCCGGCGCCGTCGGTCCCCCGTCCGTGCGATGATGGAGGTAACCATGAACCGCTTCGGGCCCCACACCAACGCGAAGTAGTTCTGGGCGTGCTTCGCCCGGCGGAGCTTCACGCACCGGATGCGGAGCTGAACATCGCTGTCCCCCACCTCGGCGTGTTGCAGGAGGAAGACGCCGTCCGAGAGGAAGTCCTCCTCATACGCCACGAGGCGGCGGGAGTGGAAGGGGATCTCGGAGATGAGAAAACAGGTGGGCCCTAAGTCCCGGAGGAAGGCGAAAAAGTGAAAGAGGTCGCGCCGCGGGTTCTCCATCTCGCTCAGGGAGTAAAGCCCGGAGAGGGCGTCGATGGCCAGCAGGTCGAAGTCGTGGTCGTGGACCCGCTTGGTGATGTACTCCTGCAGCGCCTCCAGCCAATCCTTCTGGTTGTCCTGCTCCCGATGCTCTCGCCGGATCCGTCCGAGATCGAGGATGTAGAGTTCCATGCCGTCGAGGTCGCCCATCCCCAGCTCCTCCATGCTGGCCTTGAGATCCTCGTACCCCTGTTCGAAGGTCACGAAGAGCGCCTTCCGGCCCTTCTCTTGGACATTGTGGTAGAGGACGCTGAAGACGAGGGACGTCTTCATGGTCCCGGGGGTCCCGCAGACGAGGACGACGCTTCCCTCGGGGATACCCCCGCCCAGGGCCCGGTCGAACCCCTCCACGAAGGTGGGAACGCGCTCCACCATTGGCGAACCCTCTGGGCGGTCGCTATAAAGCGGTGCGGTATCGGTTATCTCGGTTGAAAACGTCGTGAGGCTGAAATAGGGCGCTCCGTCATAGGGACGCAGTGGTCCTCCTCACCCTGCTCCTGGCCTTCTGGTTCTTCCTCCCCGCCTATGTCGCGAACCCGGCGGCGGCGCTGTTGGGCGGGGGCACCCCCGTGGATTTCGGGGTCACGCTCCGCGACAAGCGACGTCTCTTCGGGGACGGGAAGACCTGGCGGGGTTTCATCGGCGGGGGACTCATCGGCATCGCCCTTGGGACGATCATGTGGGCGACCACCTTGCTCTACCCGGGGACGCCCTTCTCCTATGGCCCCTTTCCGGTCTTCCTCGGGATCGTGGCCGCCCTCTCCTTCGGGGCTCTTCTGGGGGATCTCCTGGGCAGTTTCCTGAAGCGGCGCTGGGGCACCGACCGCGGGGGGAAGGCCCCCATCCTCGACCAATACGACTTCGTGATCGGCGCGTTCCTCGTGACGGGGTTGGCCTTTCCGGCCTGGGTGGCGGAGCACTACCTCCTCGGCCAGGCCGCGCTGGGCCTGGCGCTGATCATCATCGTGACTCCACCCCTCCACCGGGCCATCAACCTCCTCGGCTACCGGATGGGGAAGAAGAAGGTGCCATGGTGAACCTAGTGGAGGCCCTCGTCGAGAAGGGAGCGCTGAAGTTCGGAGACTTCACCCTGACCTCCGGGAAGAAGAGCTCCTTCTACGTGGACCTGAAGGCCGCCTTCACGGACCCCGTCCTCCTCCGTCGGGTGGTGCAGCGTTTGGTCCCCTACACGGCGGGGGTCCAGCGCCTGGCGGGGACGGAGCTGGGCGCCGTCCCTCTCCTCGTGGCCCTGGCCCTGGAAACGGGGCTTCCTTACGTCATTCTTCGCAAGAAGGCCCGCGGCCATGGGACGGGGCGAGCCTACGAGGGGGAAATCCGGGCTGGGGAGAAGGTGCTCCTCGTGGAGGACGTGGCCACCTCCGGAGGAACGATTCAACGGGCCGCCGAAGTCCTGCGGGGCGAGGGGGCGCAGGTCGAGCGTGCGGTCTGCGTCGTGGATCGAGAGGAGGGGGGAGCGGAGAGCCTTCGGGAGATGGGAATCGGCCTCGAGGCCGTCCTGCGATCCCGAGACCTGCAGTCCGAGCGGCCGTGAGGGCGAAGCACTTTCACCCACCCCCACTTCGGCCCTTTATAGGCCTGATTGTTCCCCACACAATGACGCGTGTAACCATGCGTCGGCGGGGGGATGAGGCGGTCCTGAGTTTCGACTACGATCTACTCCTCGTGCGCGCGGTGAAGACCCTCGATCGGAGGCGCTACGACCCCATGACGAAGGAGTGGACAATTCCTATCCACTACTACGCCGACGCCTTGGCGACCCTAGAGGCGGAGGGCGCGGAAGTGGAGATGGACGAGGAGTTGGCGGACATGCACGAACGTGCCGTCGTTCCGCCCGAGGCCCGTCCCCAGATAACCGTGGAACAGAGCGGAGACCAGTATCTCATTCGATTCGAGTACAATCGCAGTCTCGTCCAGGCAATCAAGAAGGTTCCCGGTCGGACCTTCGACGCCGTCGCCCGGGCCTGGCTGGTCCCTGTGGAGGAAGGCGCCCTCGAGAATCTACTGGCAACCCTGAACGAGACGGAGTGCACCGTCGAGGTGGCCCCGGGCCTGAAGGCTTAGGACCCCTCCCCTCCTTCTCCGCGCGATGGGGGAGAAGCGTCTTCTGGAGCTCAAGGCACATCTCGCGGACCTGGTCTGGGCGGAGGCCTGGTGCACGCGACACGCGACTTTCATCTCGGATGTCCGGCAGAAGGACACCTATTTCCACGTCGGAAAGGGTCGTCTCAAGCTTCGGAACGTGGAAGGGAAGGACGAGGGCACGTTGATTTACTACCAGCGGGAGGATCGACCGTACCCAAAACGGAGTCGGGTGTTCTTACTCCCCGTCGCCGATGCCACCGGCCTCCTCGGCCTCCTTCGCGAAGCTCTCGGTATCCTCGTGGAAGTGCGGAAGCGGCGTCGTATCTTCCGATGGGGCGAGGTGCAAGTCCACTTGGACGAGGTGGACGGCCTTGGGACCTTCCTCGAGTTCGAAAGGGTAATCGACTCACACGAAGAAGCCGTTCGGGCCGAATCCGAATTTGCCGAGCTACGGAGTTCCCTACGCATCTTCGAGAAGGACCTCGTGGCGGGCTCCTACAGTGACATGGTTCTCGAGTTGGATGCCCAGGAAGAGAGAGTATAGCTATGATGCCTCACGCCGGTCCTGATGGCAACTGGATCGAACTCTTCCTTCATGATTGAGGTTGGACGGGCGCAGGCTAGCTTAGCTCCGGGAGGAGCCCCTCCTCCGTGTAGCCGAAGGGAGCCAGGAGGGTCTCCCCCGACCTTGCCAGGAGTCGGAGATATTCCCATTCATCCGGCGTGTCCCCCTCTTGGAGGAAGGCGGCGAACTTCACCTTCCGCCGGTAGTCCCGGGTCCTCCGGTCCGTGATGACGTAGCGGATGTACTCCCCCGGCTCCGTCTTGAAGCCGCGGGCCTTCAGCTGCCGTAACGCCGCGGCGGTGTAGTTCAGGACCACGTAATCCTCCAGCGGTTTCGTGACGACCTTGGAGATAACCAGGTCTTCCAGCGGGACGCGACCCTTTCGGAGGTTCCCGGCGGCCTCCCGGAGGACTTGAAGGGCCGCGGGGATCGCGTCCTGAAACTCCCGGGCGTTCTGGGCCTGGCGAAAGACCTCCAGCATGCCCGTCTGGGCCTGGACAACGAAGGGCGGCGTGTCGTGCCGCCGCACTTCGATGCCGCGCAGCTTCATCTCCCCGTCCTCGAGGAGGCCGTAGTAGCGATTCAGGGCCCCCACGCCCGTGGTCTTACAGGGTAAAAAGATGACCCAGCGGTAGACGCCCTCCAGGTCGAGGGGGAGGCCGATGTCGTCCTGGATGCGCTGCACGACCTCCTCCACGGAGGCGTGGCCGGGCAAGGGGCGAAGCCAGAGGGAGTCGACGATGCCATGGATGACCTCGTAGCCGTGGGCCTCGGCAATGTGCACGCTCCGGACGAGGAGTTCCCGGGCGTAGGCGTTGATGGCCTCATGGCACTCGATACGGCCGTAGCGGGCGTTCGAATATCCCATGTATCCAAATGAAGTTACGAGCATCCACTTCAGGATGCAGTCCCGGGCCTCGTAGACCGCCTGGTTCGGTCCTGCTTCCTTCTTTTTCTGTTTGTAGTATTTCTTCCTCTCCAAGACCGGGTCCAGATAGACCGGGATGAGCCCTCTCCGACGTACGCACGTGTGGTGCCCGATCGCCGGCGCCACCATGCCATCTTCCTTGCAGCAGGGACAGAAGATGGTCTCCGGCGAGATGTTGTACGTACGCATGATCTGGGGGTAGAGGGAGGCGTAGTCCACCTCCACGATCCCCTCGTGGATGCCGACCTGTGGCTCCAGGATGAAGCCGCCCCGGTCGCAGAGGACGAGGGACTCCGCCGTCTTGAAGACCTCAGGCAGGTTCTTCTTCCAGAGGACGACGTAGCCCTGCCAGTGGGCCTCGTTCACCTGCATGGCCGTGATGGCCGTCCCGGGGGTGAGCCGGAGCATCTCCTGGGGGACCAGGCGGGCCAGCCGGGACATCTCCGCGAGCCCGTGGAGACCGCTCTCCCGGTGGGCGAAGTGATTTGCATCCAGGTGGAGGCGGCCCCGGAGGAGGTACTGGGTCGGCTTGTAGACGATCTTGCCGTAGGTGAAGTAGCTCTTCCCCTCCCCGTGCCGGAATCGCTGTCGTTCTCGCCCCAGCACGAGATCTACACCATGTGACTCCGCTTTCTGAAGCAGGTAGGGGAGGACGAAGGGGTCGCCGTTCACGGTCAGGAGGATGTCCGGGTCCTCCTCCCGCAGAGTTTGGTTGAGATCCTCCAGGATCGCCTCCTCGGAGCCCTCCAGCACCGTTTCCCCGAGTCGGGCCGTGCGGAGACGGTCCTCGTAACGGGGGAGCCCCTCGGGCGCATCCACCTGGACGTCCAATGCCTGCGTGTTCAGGGGCGGGAGCTCGTACTCCAGGGCGAAGGGCTCCTCCAGTCGTTTCCAGGTCCCGTTGTACGCCGTCCGGCTCAGGGGGAAGATGTCGTGTTGGAGGAAGTACCGCTGGTTGTGCCGCAGGTCCACGTCGTAGAGGCGGAAGTCGTGGAACTGCCCCTCCCGGTTCACCAGCTCCGCCAGAGGGTGGAGGTCCCGGTAGTGGCGGGGGAGGACGTCCAGGACGGGTACCGGTTCGGTGGACCGGATGTCGATCTTCTTGGAGGCCCACTCCACCTCCTCCACCCGGTCGAGCCGCCCCAACCGGCGCTTCATGATCTCGAGGTCGCCCCGCCCCCCGTGGATGTAGAAGCGGGGCCGGTACGCGGGATCCTCGATGCGGCGAACGCCCCCGGGCGTCCAGAGCCAGGTGACGAGGGAGTCCCGCTGGTAGTCCGCATAGGCGTCAATGATCCAGCCTTCCATGTCCTCCGGCCCCGTCTGGACGGACTCCCACGGAGGGACGCCTTAAGTGGCGGGAGGGAGGAGGTGGGTGAAACTGGCACCGATCAAACCAAGGCAAGCTCGGGTCCCGAGAGGGTCCGGACCCGAACCTCGGAATCCTCTCCCTGGCCCTGGGCCTGGATCTCGATGCGTGAAGCACCGACCCGAAGGGGGCCCAGACGGAAGGGGGAGAGCGCGGACGGCAGGTAAGGACGGAGTCGAAGGGTCTCCGCCCCAGCGTCGGCTTCCATGCCGAGAAGGGCACGCGTCGCGAGCAAGGGGACGCCCGAGGCCCAGGCCTGGAGGTCGCACGCCTGAGAAACACGGACTGGTGCGTCGCCCTTTCGACGCTGCCCCCCGAAGAGTTCCGGCAGCCGGGTTCGTGGGAAGCTCGTCGCGGCCGCGAGGAGGTTCTCGAAGAGGTGGGAGGCTTCACTCGAACGACTCGAACGCGCCAGCCCGAAGGCCACGAGGGAGGTGTCGTGCGGCCATACGGACCCGTGATGGTAGCTGTTGGGGTCGTAGTACGGGACCCGCGCGGAGAGCGTCCGAATTCCCCAACCGGATTGCAGGTCCTCCACGAAGAGCCGATCGGCGACCCGGTCTGCCTGGGTCTGGGTAAGCAGGCCGCACATCAGCAGGTGTCCGGGGTTGGAGGCGACGAGGGCGATGCGTTCGCCTCGGCCGTCAAGGGCGATGGCGTAGGTCTCTTCCTCGGGCATCCAGAAGGCAGGGTGAAACCGCGCTCGCAGCGCCTCGGCCTCCGCCGTCCAGGCCGCCGCGTCTTCGTCTTCGCCGAGGGCCCTGGCGACCTCCGCAAGACCGCGAAGCCCCCAGAAGGCATACCCCTGGGCCTCGCAGGGCGCCACCGGCGGCTCGGGCTGGCGGCCATCGGGCTGGAGGATTCCCACCTCACCGTCCTTCCAACCCTGATGTCGGAGGGCCGGAGGGTCCCCTCCCACGTAGTTCAGGAATCCCATAGGACCGTGGAGCTGCTCAATCAGATGGTGAGCTGCTCCCTTCCCGAAGGGATAGAGAGCACGGCAAAAGACCAGATCCGCCGTCCAGCGGTAGGCCTCGTGGAAGAGGCAGAGGAACAGGGCCGTGGCGTCGACCGTTCCGTAATAGGGGCCGTACGGCGTCGCACCGGACACGGCCAGTTCGCCGCGGTTGAGTTCATGGAGGATCTTGCCGGGCTCCTCGGCCCGGAAGGGGTCATATCGTCGTCCCATGTGGTTCCCGAGCGCCTGAAGGATCTCCATGCTCAGCCGGGGATTCAGGTGCACCGTCTGAAGACCGACGATGAGGCTGTCACGACCGAAGAGGGTGGCATACCAGGGCAGGCCGGCTGCGGGAACCGCAAGTCCATCCACCTGGATGAGGAGAGTCAGGAGGTCCTCCGTGGCGTGGTGGGTCCAGTCCGCTAGGGGGCCCTCCCCCTCGACACGTCCCCAGGCCCCTCGCTGGCTCGATCGGATTCTGCGGATCTCATCGACGACTGAGTCAAGGGGGGCCAGTCTCTGTTCCCGAGGGGGTTCCCCGGTGCCGCTTTCCACCCGTGCGGAGAGTACGATTTCCGACCGGGCCGGGAGGTAGAGGTCCCAGACAACCCGCGCGCGGTTGAGACGATTCGGGAGGGGATTGAAGGTGAGGCGTGTCCACCGCAGGACCCCGTCGTCCCCTGTTCGGGAGAAGAGGACGGCGCCCCCCGACAGTTCGGTGTGGGGAACCCGCCGACGGGGCGGGACCATCCCCCGGACTTCAAAGATGTCAGCAAAGTCGGCACGAAAGACGAGCCGAAGGACCAGAGAGGTTTGGATGTCCTCGGGGTTCAGAACGCGGAACGTCTCCAATAGGTCGGGTCCCAGCACGCGTTCTCGAATCACGTGAAGGGGTGACTCCGGGGGCCGGTTGACCACGAACTCGAACCGTGCGCGGAACGGCTCGGGCGTCTCTGCCTCGACGAGGGCGAATCGGTAGGGCCACGGGGATAGGGTGTACCGACTGAGGTGTCGCGTGTCCTCCCAATAGAGCCCCTCACCTTCGCGGGGCTGCGTGATGTCGCCGTGGGGGTTTGAGAAGAGGAACCCGTTGCCGCCCTTTAGCAACAGGCGGGGGGAAGCCTGGGTCACACGATCACCGGGGCTAAGTCGAACCCCTTCCCAGGATGGCGTCGGCGACGGCGAGGGCCCGGACGGTCTCCTTCACGTCATGGGTACGGAGGATGTGGGCACCGTGATGGGCCGCTAGCACGGCGGCTGCCAGACCCCCCTCGAGTCGTTCCTCGACCTCGGCATCCAACAACCTTCCGAGGAAGGTCTTACGGGAGACCCCCACCAAGATAGGACGACCCAGGCTCCGGAAGGCCCCAAGCTGGCGCAGGATCTGGAGATTGTGCTCGGCCGTCTTGCCGAATCCGACCCCCGGGTCCACCACGAGCTTCTCCGGGTCTACGCCCCCCTCCATCGCGTCCGCGACTCGCGCCCGCAGGAAGCGCACAATGTCGGCGACGACGTCGTCGTACTCGGGCTTCTTCTGCATCGTCTTCGGCTCCCCGAGCATGTGCATGAGGACCGCGGGGACGTCGTGCTGGGCCACCAGGCCGATCATTTTGGGGTCCCGAAGGCCCGTCACGTCGTTCACCATGGTCGCCCCGAGATCCAACGCCTTGGCGGCCGTCTCCGGCTTGTACGTGTCCACGGAGACGGGCACGTCCACCTGGTCGACGACCCCGGCGAGCACGGGTTCGAGGCGTTTCCACTCCTCCGCGGCGCTCACCGGATCGCTGCCCGGACGGGTGGACTCCGCCCCGACGTCGACGAGGCCGGCCCCCTCCTCCACCATGGCACGAGCCCGGTCGATGGCCGCCTGGGGTTCGTCGTACTCCCCCCCATCGGCGAAGGAGTCCGGGGTCACGTTGAGGATGCCCATCACGACGGTCCGGGAGAGGGGGAGTTCGGCCTCGGGGAAACGGAGGACGTAGGCTTCCCGATCGTAGTGCGTGAGGGCCTCCTCCACCTCGGCGGCGAGGGTGGCGGACCGGAAGGGCTGGTGCTTCATTTTCGACAAGAAGCGCTTGAAGTGTTGCGGGGTCCCCAGGAGGATGACGTCCCCCTCGTCGGAGGTGAACTCCACCGTCCCCTTGGGGGTGGCCGCATCTCCGCCGGCCCCCAGCATCTCCTGCTTCGCAATGAGAGCCTCTCGATAGCCCACCCCCTGGAGCCGGACGATGCGGAAGAGCCCCTTTCGCCGGAGGATGGGTTGACCCTGGGTCTGGACGCCCACTGCCTGCAAGGCCTGGTTCACGTCCCGGGCCTCCGGGAGTTCCAGGACGTGGGCGTTGAACATACGAGCAATCAAGGCCCAGCTGGACTAAAAACCCCCAGGGCGGACCGCGGAAGGGGAGCGTCACGGCCCTTCGCCCTCTCTTTAATACGCGAAGCCCCTCCTCGAATCCGGATGCGGATTCTGTTCATTCACGCTGACCGCTTCGAGTACGAGGCCACGAAGAAGACAAGGTACGCCGAGGAAGCAACCGACGCGGAGCTCAAGGGGAGCTTCGGTGACAGCCTCGTCTGCTTCATCTCGGCGGAGAAGGGGGACGAGGCGAATCCGGCCGCCATCGCCAAGAAGGCCGCCGACGAAATCGAAGACGTCGCCACCCAGCTGAAGGAGACCCAGATCGTCCTGTACCCGTACGCCCACCTCAGCTCTTCGCTTGCCCGACCCGAGAAGGCGCGGGAGATTTTCGAGCGGCTGGAGGAGGCCGTGCGGGATCGGGACCTCGAGGTCCACCGTTCTCCCTTCGGCTGGTACAAGGCCTTCGACCTCGCCGCGAAGGGCCACCCCCTCTCGGAGCTCTCCCGCGAGGTCACCTTGGAAGAGGCTGTGGTTTCCCCCCCGGAGGAAAAACCCCACGCGTTCCTCGTCCTCACGGTGGGCGGGGAGGAGGTGGAGCCGGAGAAATACACGAGCGAGCGGGAGGCTTTCGACGTGATGGTCCGCAAGGAGGCGCTCAAGGAGGAGTACCCCCCCACCGGGGAGCCGGGATACCATCGCCTCACCCGGAAGTTCGGCTTCAAGTGGGAGTCCCTAAGCGACACCGGCCACATGCGGTACGACCCCAAGGCCAGTTTGATGTTCGACCTCGTGGCGGACTACGCGCATCAGGTGGCCCAGGACCTCGGCCTGCCCGTCTATCCGTTGCGGGGCACGAACATGTTCGACCTGGCGGAACGGGCCGTGGCCGAGCATGCGGAACTCTTCGGCGACCGCCTGTACACCGTGGAGACGGACAAGCGGTCCTTCGTCCTCCGTTATGCCGCCTGCCACCAGCAGTTCAGCAACATGGCCGACTGGACGATCAGCTACCGGCAGTTGCCCCTGGGGGCCTTCGAGGTCGCGGATGCCTACCGGTTCGAACAGTCGGGCGAGACGAGTCTCCTCTTCCGCGTGCGGCGTCTGAACATGCCGGACTTGCATGTCCTCTGCCGGGATCCGCCGGAGGCATACGACTGGTTTCTGCGCCTTCATGACCGAATCGCACAGGAGGCCGCCGCGATGGGACGAGACTATGAGATGCTGGTCAACGTCTCGTCCCCGGAGGCCTACCAGGAAAACAAGGACCTCATCCTAGAGATGTTGAAGCACGAGGGGAAGGAGGGACTCATCAACATCTACCCGCCCGGCCAGAACTTCTACTGGACGGTGAACGTGGAGTACATGATCGAGGACGCCGAGCGGCGGGCCCGGGAGATCGCCACGGTCCAGATCGACGTGGGGAACGCGGAGCGGTTTGGCATCACGTACGTCGACGAGGAGGGGAAGCGGCGTCACCCCATCATCCTTCACAGCGCCATCCTGGGGAGCGTGGAGCGCTACCTGTACACCATCCTGGATACCGCGGTGGCGGCGGAGAAGGCCGGCCACAAGGGAAACCTGCCCCTATGGCTCAACCCCGAGCAGGTGCGTTTTCTTCCGGTCGGGGAGGACCACGGCGAGTTGGTCGAGGAGATGGCCAACGCCTTGGTGGGCATCCGAGTGGGCGTGGATGACCGTAGCACCACGGTCGGCAAGAAGGTCCGGGAAGCCAAGCAGGATTGGGTCGGGTACGTCATTGTCGTGGGAGAGCGGGAGGCCCAGGCTGAGACCAGGGCGCTCAACGTCTACGACCGCCAGGCGGACAAAGACCGGGTGATGACCCTGGAGGAGTTGCGGGAGGAGATCGGGGAGCGTACCTTGGGCGCGCCCTTCCGTCCCCTTTACTTCCCGCGGGAGATCAGCCGAAGACCCGAATTCTGAGGCCGGTTACTGCCGGGATTCCTCGATTCGTCCCCGGACATGCTTGCGGATCGCATTCCGGATTGTATCCTCCAAGCTGACGGAGTCCCTGCTCCGCACGAGCTGATGGAGGTCCCCGACCCGTCCCCTGGGAAGGTCCAGGGTGACGCGCTCGAGGTGGTCCGGAGAAGACTTCGCCGCAAGGAGGCGGTCGATGGAATCTCTGACGGCTTCGGAGAGGCGTGGGGTAGTCGCCTCGTCGCACCAGTTCTTCGAGCCGAAGATGTCGAGACCGCACTGAAATGGATTCGCTTGGCACGGGACGCGAACCGCGATTAGTCTGTGCAAAGACTATCTCCGAGCCGGACCTGGGGTCCATATCGGGAGGCGATGGCATGATTGGTCGGCTATGGCGGGGTTGGACCGCTGCGGATAAGGCGGATGCGTACGAGGAACTGCTTCGGAACAGAGTGTTGCCAGGCATCCGCAGGATTGAGGGGTACCGAGGGGCGTACGCCCTCCGCCGGGAGGTGGAGGAGGGGGTGGAGTTCGTCACCCTGACCCTCTGGGATTCGATGGACGCCGTTCGGCGGTTCGCCGGGGAGGACCATAAGACGGCCGTGGTCCCGGAGGAGGCACGGGCCCTTCTCTCGCGCTATGATCAAACGTCAACGCACTACGAAGTGGTACTGGCACCGGACTAGGAAGGCGGGTCCGCTCGCCCGGCTGCTTTCAGGACGCGCAGGGCGTTCAGGGTGATCATGCGGTTGGGTCCCCCTCGGCCCCAATCGACGACCTCCACATTGGACGTTTTGCGTCCGGGCGGATACCAATAGTACGCCCCCGGCCTCCATCGGCCATCGGGGAGCCGTCGCTTCTCCAACACGTCCAGCGCTTCCTGGGTCCTAGGCTCGTCGAGCGGTGTGACGAGGGCCAGCATTCGCAGACCCTGCAGGATGTCGTAGTGCCAATAGAGGGGGTAGTGCAGCTTCAACCACTCCGGATTGATGATTTCCCCGGTCCGTTCGGATCGGAAGAGGCGATGCCGGAGGAAGAACTCCGCCGTCCGCCGCGCCGCATCCAGGGTCTTCCGGTCGCCCGTGGCAAGATGAAACTCGACGAGTCCCCAGAGTGGGGCCAAGCTCTCGTAGAAGGAGGCGTGGTGCACCTCCTCCCCCTCCCGGCAGTTCCAACCGCCATCGGGCCACTGCCACTCGACGAGGGAGTCGGCGAGGAGCCGGACCTCTGAGCGCTCGGCGAGACCAAGGCGGCTGCAGGCCGCGAGGGCGTTGCCCTCCATGGATGCGTGAACCCTCGTCAGGCCGTTGACCGTCAGGATGCGCTCCCGATGGGAGCCCCCCGTGAGCCACCTCAGGACCTGTTCTGCCGCCGCCGTGAGACGGGGGTCTCCCGGGGGGACCCCCAGCTCCACTAGAGAAACGAGACGCCAGTGGGCACCCTTCCACTTCTGGTAAGGGGGGACGCCGAAGCCCCCGTCGGCTTCTTGCCCGGATAGCAGGGCGTCAACCCGCGGTCCTTCCAGGATTTCCGCGGCCGCCTGCCGAACCCGCGCGCTGTCGTCCGCTTCCTCCAGGAGGTCGCGAAGAGTCAGATAGCGGATTGACGGGTCCTCCGAGGCCAGGAGCCACGGGAGGACCTCCTCTTGCTGCCCCAAGCGTCTCCTCATCGCGCACTGCGATATCGACTTAACCCCTTCCCCCGTGGATTGCCACCTTGAAGGGGTCGAGTCTGGATCATCTCCCACGGGGCGTCCGACGCCTCCTTCGACGTTTCCGGGAGCGGCTCGGGGACGCCCTGGGGGACAACCTGGTAGGCATCTACTTCGGCGGCTCCATCGCGTTCCCAGGTTTCGTTCCCGATCGTGTGGACCTTGACTTTCACGTCGTCGTCCGGCACGAGCTGCAGGAGTCGGAGGTCGCAGCCCTACGCGATATGCATCGCCTCTTGGTGGGCGAGTACCGCTACGCCGAGCACCTGGACGGCTTCTATCTGCCCCTCTCGAAGGCGCAGCTTCCGGACCCTCCCGAGAATCTGGTCGGGGCGGGGGGCGAAGAGCTCTGGACGTCCGCCGCCGACGGGGCGTGGGCCCTCCACCGGGAACACATCCATCGGGGGGCCGTCTTGGTCCTCGTGGGACCGGACCCGGCGATCCTGTCTCCCCCCGCAACCTGGCCGGAGATGGCGCGGGCGCTAGACGACGAGCGAAGGTTCATCGAAGCACACCTCGACCACTACCCCTTCTACTGCGTGCTCAACCTGTGCCGCCTGGTCTACACGTGGGGGACGAAGGACGTGGCCATCTCCAAGGTCGCGGCGGCCGATTGGGCCCTGGAAGAGCTTCCCCGGCAGTGGCATGCGTTGATTCGGTCGGCCTTACGCGTCTATCGGACGGAGGACGAGGAGGCCGATCTCGAGCGCATCCGCGATGGGCTCCACTCCTTTTACCGATACGCCTCGCGGCGTATCGCGGCCGCCGACAGGGAGGACAGGGACGGCTAGAGTTTCGCCACGGCCTCTCTGAGTCGGTCGCGGGCCCCGGAAGTCATCGGCTCGCCATGGCCCACGATGAGAGCCTCAAACTCGAACCCCGCGATCTTCTTCATGGAATCGCGGTGCTCCGCCGGGTCGATGTTGTTCCGGTCCACCATCGGGCCGATCTGGCCCCCTTCGGTCTTCATGCTGTCTCCCGCGATGAGCAAACCACGGCTCTCATCCAGGAGGGCGATGTTGCCTGGGGTGTGCCCCGGGGCGTGGATTACCGTGAGTTCCTGGTATCGGCCCCCATCCTCGAGCAGGACGTCCACGTCCACGGCATCATGGGGGAGGACCCGGCCCCCGGGGTAGTTCTTCCGCTTCGAGATAAACTCGGCCTCGATCCGATGCGAGGCGACCTCCGCCTCCGAAGCCTCCACCAGCCCGGCCAGGCCCGAGACGTGATCCGGATGGACGTGTGTGATGACGATGCTCCCGATGTCCGTGGGTTTGTACCCGACCTCCTTCAGGTACGCGAAGACGTCGGGCGCCCCCGCGGTGTAGGCCGTGTCCACCAGAACGAGCCGGTCGTCCGTCAGCAGGGCGCATTGGGCCATGGTCTCGATGAGATGAACACCTGGCATGAGTTTCATGGATTCCCCCGCCCGCGATGGGGAAGCAAGGCCTTTAGGCCTTTTGTTGACCCGGGTCCCCGGTGGATTAACTAAGGGGAACCCCTTTCCCGCTCAGCCAAGGGTCGGTTTCCTTGCGGGATCGCGTCCAACGGCGCTGGGAAGAACACTACGGTGTCGTCTCGAGGCAGAACCCCCTCCGCGGGACGCGGGCCCTCCTCGCCTACAATTCCGTGATCGACCGGGTCCGTCTCCTCGACGAATCCTGGCTTGCCCGGCTGCCGTCTCCGACGGCGGTGCCTCCCCTCTTTGCCAAGGAGGTGGAGGACCTTGAGGATCTGGCGGAAGCCCTTGCCCATTCCATCACCCACGGCTTGGCCCTCGAGGTGCTCTGTTCGGACGGCGTGATCGGGTTCTTGGAGGGTCTCGGGGGCTTCGAGCGCCGTTCGGGAGGCCAGGTGCTGACGGTGGCCCGCCTCCTCTCCAATTTCGGGGCCGCCCGCATCCTCGTTCATCCGGACAGGTTCAATTGGGAGTTGGCCTCCCTGTACGAGGGCACGTCGGCCCAGGTTCCCTTGCGGCTTGCCGGGAGCGTGGAGTACGCCTCGGCCGAAGAGTTCTATTGGGAGTGTGCCCCGGAAGCGCACTACATCCTGGAGTATCCGAAGGGACTCGCATTTGGAGACGGACCGTCCCCCCGGGCCAACCGGCTCATCGCGGCCCCCAAGACACGGATCCAGTTCCATCCCGAGTGGGAACAGGCCTTGTCCGAAGCGGGTCGGGCGTCGGATCTCTTCTTCATTGCGGGGCTGAACCACATGGGCGAGGATTTCGAGGAGAGCTTTCGTCGCGTACGGGACCATATCCGAACCGCGAAGGCGACGAACCCGAAGCTGGCCGTGCATCTCGAGATGACTTCGACTCCCGACCTCCGCAAGCGGGAAGCAGTTCTGGACGAGATCGTGCCGCTCCTCGACAGCCTCAGTGTGAACGAGGCGGAGCTAGCGGATCTGGCTTTCTTGCTGGGTCTCCCCAACTGGGAGTCGGTCCGCGAGGATCCCGTCCGGCAGCTGGAAGCCATGTACCTTCTGCGGGCCCTGGGAGTCCCGCGGGTCAACATGCACACGCTCGGGTACTACCTGACGCTTAGCCCCCATCCGGTGGAGCGGGTGCGGCGATCGCACTTGTTCGCCGCGCTGGTGGGCACGGGACAGGCCCTTTTGGGTCGGAGCCCCGACCCTCGGGTTCTCCCCCGGGCCTTGAAGGTTCCGCTGGCGGAACGGGGCCTGGCTGCCATGGAGACCCTTGCCCGCGGGATGGGCCTTAGCGGCACCGCCCGCTCGGCCTTCCTGGAGGACGGGTGGCACCGACGGGAGGAGCTGGTGATTGTGCCGACACGGTTGGTGGATCGCCCGCGCTACACCGTGGGCCTTGGGGACACCATCTCCGGAGCGGCCGTCTTCGGGGAGGGGTGGCCGTAGACGCGTTGCGCGGAGTGGCTACGCCTCGCCCGCCTGCCGTAGAAGATGCGCGGCGTCTTCCGGCGGGACCGAGTTGATGTAGAAGCCCGTCCCCCGCTCGAATCCCGCCCTCTTGGAGAGCCGCGGGGTGAGTTCGAGGTGCCAGTGATAGTGGGCGTAGTCCCCGCCGTCGCTGGGCGCCGTGTGGATGTACCAGTTGAAGGCGGGATTCCGGAAGAGGGTGTTCAGTCGTCCTAGGGTGTCCTTGAGGAGGCCCGCCAATGCCCGCCTCTCGCGGGTGCTGATCGAATCGAAGTGGACCCGGTGCGTTCGCGGCAGGACCCAGACTTCGAAGGGAAACCGGGAGGCGAAAGGGCACAGGACCACGAAGTCCTCGTTGGCCAAGACGATCCGGGCCGAGGCATCCAACTCCGCTTGCAGGATTCTATCGTAGGCGCACGCCCCATTCTCCGCCCGGAAGGCCTCCGCTCCCCGGAGCTCGTCCTTGATGCGCCGCGGCACCATGGGCGTGGCGATCAGCTGACTGTGGGCGTGGAAGAGGGAAGCCCCCGCTTCCGCCCCGTGATTCTTGAAGATTAGGATGTACGCCAGGCGGGGGTCCTGGGCCAAGTCCGCCGTACGGGCCGCGTACGCGCGGAGGACTTCCTGGATCTGGCCCTTCGCAAGGGCGGAGAAGTCCTTGGTGTGGTCGGGTGTCTCCACGATGATTTCGTGGACCCCGACACCCTCCAGAGAATGAAAGAGCCCGTCGCTTTTGGCTCGCACTTCGCCGTCCGGGGTGAGCGCGGGAAACCGGTTCGGGACGCACCGAACGCGCCACGCCGAGCCGTCAGACGCATTCGAAGGGTATGCGAGGACTTCGGGGGGCGTCATGTGCTCGTGGCCGGGACAGAAGGGACACTCCTCCGGGGCGGTGGCCAGGCTCACGGTGCCTTGGGTTTCGATGGGGCGCTGCGCGCGATCGGGGGCGAAGACCACCCAGGTATCCGTCACGTAGTCCTTACGGAGCTCCGGCACCGTTGTTCGAGCTTGGAAGCGGGGGCGTTAGATAAAGACGTGACTTCGCGTCGGACCGGCTCACGGGTCGAAGGTGGGCTTGCGCCGGCGGAAAGCCTCTACGTAGTCCTCGCGGAAGGCCATGCTCCCCGGGAGCGCATCGAACCACCGGACCGCTTCGATACCCATCCCTGGGACGGCCTCCTCGGATAGAGCCTCGGCCTCAAACTGGAAGAGGAATCCCTGGGCCGCATTGCACCCGTCTGTGACCGTGAGGTCGAAGGTGCGGGTCAGGTCGAGGATCCGGACCCGAAGGTTGACTTCCTCCCCGACCTCTCGGAGGAACGTCTCCTCCGGGCTCTCTCCGGGAAGGGCTCCGCCTCCCGGGGTCACCCACTCCCGTCCCCAACCCGAACCGAGGCCGTGTCGGAGGAGGAGGACCTGGCCCGTTCGGTTCCAGATGAGCCCCACCCCTCCGATGTTGCCCCCCTCGACGCGCTGCAGTTCGCGGACCTTTTCTCCGGGTGCTTCCCATGTCCGCTTGAAGTGGGGCACCCGGCCATAGTGATTGACGAGGGTGCGGAGAGAATCGGGCATCTCCACGAAATCGCCTCACCCTTCGGCCAACGAGGCGTGGAGGAGGGGGAGCAAGAGGCTCGCGTCGCCTTCGACGGTGACTCGCTTGGCGTCGACGCCCACCTTACCCCAGGAGACGGCCTCCCGGAGACGCGCGCCGGACAAGCTCCCGTCGTGCTCTACGGCCGTCGTCAGGTAGACGGCGTAGTCCAACCCGTCACCGAATTGGTTCCACCAGAGGACGTGGTGCTTGGAGACGCCGCCTCCGATGATCAAGGCCCCCGTGCGCTTGGATTGGAATACACGATCCGACAACAGGGTCTCGTCCTGCATCGGGTCCACCACGAACTCCGGGTGCTCCTGTCCGAAGCTCCAGAGGTGGTATCCGAAGGCCCCGTCGGTCAGGGCGGGCACGATGACGGGGATCCCGCGGCGGGCACACCAATAGAGCAGGGAGGACTCGTCGCCCAACCGATCCCCCGCCAGCTCCAGCAACTTCCACCCACTCAGCTTTCGCTCGCCCTTTTCCCATAACGCCTGGAAGAAGGCGCGGAGGGTTCGTTCCAACCCGGTCCCGTACGTCTTGGAAGGCACGAGGACGTTGCCCAACCGGAAGACGCCCGCGTCGTGAAGCGCGGCGTCGTCCATCGAGAAGGCACCGTGGTAGTAGGCCCCCCTCGTTCGCGCCAAGTCGTGGTCGAGGGTGCCGCAGGTCGTGACCACCACATCTACCATCTTTCGCCGGACGAGGTCTCGGAGGACGCCACGACATCCTGTGGCCATGAGCGCGGCCGGGAAGGAGAGGAACGTGGTGCACTCCTTGTCTTCGATCATGGCCCGGAGGATATCCCGGGCCCGGGCCAGTTTGACCGCCGTGAATCCTCCCGCCCGCGCCATCTGGTCGACGAGCTCGCGGCAACTCGCGCTGGCCTCCAGGGCGTAGTCCTGGACCTCCCGGTCCAGCGGAGGCTCCATGGGCCACGTAGGGGGCGACGTTAGAAAAGCGTTCCACCTGGCGAATCACCGTTTCAGGCGATTCCGAAGCATCGTGAGGAGACGCGGGAATTCCTTGTGCCAACGCAACCGATGACCACAGGCCCGGCAGCTCGCCCACCCGTCGTCGTGGAAGGCGACCCTCTCGGATCCGCAGGCGCGGCAGACGCCGACCGTCGGCTTCTCCACCCCGTGGCCGGTCCGCCGCTCGATGACCCGCGGTAGGATGGCGTCGACCGCTCGCTTGGCTGCCTCCGCCTTCGCGAGAGCGCCCAAGTACTCGTTGCGCCGAAAGAGCTCGAGGGCCCCGCGAAGGAGGGCCTTGGGCTCCTCGATATCGATCCCGTAGGCGTTGGCCTCCTTCAGGGTGGGTTTCAGGCGCGCCACGAGTTCCCGGACCTGGGAGAAGTATTCCCGACGCATGGCCATGGCACGGTCGATGTGGCCGCGCTGCGATTCCAACACGGCCGTCTCACAACGGCGAGCGATCTCCTCGCACAGCACGAGTTCGTTCCGCTCCAGCGCGGCCCACGCCTGTTTTGCGAGCTTGCGAGGGCCGGTCAGGGAGGGCCCGAGGGCCTCCGTCTCCTCGATGCGGGACTCCACGACTGTCAGGTAATCCTTGAGTTCCTCGATCCGCCGGGTCCGGAGTTTCTCGACGGTCTCGTCGAACTGATGGACCAGCTTCATGGCCTTCTCGCGGTTCCCTAGCGTGGAGACCTCGTCGGCTCTCGTCAGGAGTTCCTGGGCCTCGCTCAGGTTAATACGCAGGCCTCCCAGTTCTCGGAGCGCCGCCTCCCGCTCCTCGAGGAGGTCCCGGATCATGCCCACCTCCTCCATGTGCAGGTCGGCGATCAGGCGCTGCAGATCCCTCACCAGCCGAGAGCATCGGAGGAGGTTCCCCGCGTCAAATGCCTTCTGGGCGTCGTCGATAGTCGCCTGGAAGGCCCGGGTCGAGTCGTTGTTGCCGTAACGCGTCGCCAGTTTCCGGGCTGCCAGGAGGGCCCGGGCACAGGTCCCTTCCATGTATCGCTTGGTCCACTCGCCCACCAGGTTCAGGGCGTCGCGGGAAAGGGCGATGGCCGACCGATAGTCCCCGCGATCGATACGGTTGGCGGCCTCGATCCAGAGGTCCTCCAACTGGCCGAACGGCGGATCGGAGCTCGGACGAATGTCCTCCAGGACCAACTCGGCGGGTGCTTCCGAAGGGGCGGGCTTTCCCTCGCCCCCCTTGGCCTCCACGAGCAGATTGATTAGGTCGGCCTTCCGACGTCTGCCCTGGAGGCTGACTCCCCAGGCCTTGGCCTGAGACCGAAGCTCCGGGACGGTGAGGGCGCTGAGCGCCTCCCGGAGAGCCGACGCATCCAGCTCCGCGAGGGGCGAGGCCTCCTCGACCTCTTCATCGTCCTCGGAGGGGGCGTCTCCGGGAAGCGGAGGAGCCCACTCCTCCGAGCGGCGCATCGGCTTCTGAGCCATCCGCCGAGCCTTGCCAGAGAGTTCGTTTAAAAGTTTCGTCGTTAGTTCGCCGGCCGATCGCGGACTACTTTCCCTCGAGAACCGTGGCGATATCCCGCTCAAGGGCGTCCACGAGTTCCTTCGCCACTTCCTCGCGAAGGTGAGCCGGGACGAGCTCGACTCCGAGCTTCGCGGCCGCCTTGGCCATGAGAACGAGGGACGATGCCTCCCGCACCTTGGCCTCCATGAGGGCCGCGACCCCGCGCTTCAGCTCCTGTTTCAGGGCGGGTCGCTCGTCGAGCCGGTCTCGGATGTACCGCTTCACCTCCTCTCGGAGCAAATCCTGGACGGCGTCCACCAAGAGATCCTCGGCGTGAACCAGGCCCAGGGTGTTCTTCACAAGGGCACCCCGGGCCTCCTCCTCCGTCATGCCCCTCATCAGACTAGGCGGAGGTCAAAAGGATGCCCTCACGGGAGCCGCTGGGGGGATCCGGTCCAGGGAATCAGTCAGCCCTCGCTCTCGTCGCGCCGGCCACAAGCATGACCTTCAGGACGAAGGGGGAGGGGCTCGCGAGAAAGCGTTTCCATCCGTTGCGTGCATGGTCCCTCTCCCGCGCCGTCAGCCAGCCGCCTTGGACCATCCGCTCGAGACGGCCCAAACCGATGGGGGCGAGGAAGGTCCCCATGCTCCTCCCCTCGGCGAGGTCCGCGCTCGTGGTCGCGACGGCCTCGATTCCCGTCCGCGTTAGGCCCGCCGCCTCGAGGAGCCGTACCAGCCGACGACCAATGCGGGCGTCTCCGCGTCGCGCGGCCAACATCCGACCGTAGGCATCGAGGGCGGGCTTCAGTTCCGGTATCGGAGGCTCGAAAAGTCCCCACAGGTCGAGGTCGATGTCGGAGATGACCAATGTCCCTCCGGGCTTGAGAAGGCGAACGGCCTCCCGGATGGCCCCCAAAGGGTCCGGGAGGTAGCGAAAGACGAGGCGCGCGTAGGCGAAGTCGAACGCGTTGTCGGGAAGGCTCGTTTCGAGGACGTCCGCCCGTACGACACGAACGCCCACGTGTCCCCGATCGCGGAGATACGCCCGGGCCTGGACAACCGCCTCCTCACGAAGTTCGATGGAGGTGATTGTGAGCTCCGGGAGGAGGCGCAGCAGAAGATCCGTCACGATGCCGGGCCCGGACCCCAGTTCCACCACCGATAGTCCGTCCCGCAGGCCGAAGGTCTTGAGCACAGGAACCTCCTTCTCCCAATACATGCGGGTGTACCCGCGCACGCGACGGGTTTCGGCCGATTCCCCTCGGGATCGGGGGGGTTCCCCTTCGGACACGAAAGGTCTATCCGAATGACCGGAAGTATCTTTGCGGGCTCCGGGGGACAATGTTTTTATCGGCTCTTCTGGCTAATCGAATGATGGTTCGAGCCAGCGGGCGTCCCATCTTCCAGGACATCCGGAAGCTTTCATTCGATTACGTCCCGAAGCGGATGCCCCATCGGGAGAAGCAGCGGAAGGCCCTGGAGACCCTCTTCCGGCCCCTTCTCGAGGCCCGCGTCTCCCAGAACGCCTTCCTAGTCGGTCACGTGGGGACGGGGAAGACCCACCTCTCGACGCGGTTCGCCCTGGACTTCGAGCAGGAAGCGGCGCGAAAGAACCGGACGGTCCGCCACGTCCTCGTCAACTGCCGCCAACGCATGACGGACGACGCGGTTCTGTTGGCCATCCTCAAGACGTGGGACGATCGGTACCCCGACCGAGGGTTCTCCATCCCCGAGAAGCTGAGTGCCCTACGTAAACACCTGGAGCGCTCCCACGCCCACATGATCGTCGTCTTGGACGAGGCGGACGTCCTCATTCGAAAGAGCTCGGATCTCATCTATGCCCTTACCCGCTTCGACGAGGAGTACGAGGCCCCCCAGGGGAGCGTCAGTGTCGTCCTCATCTCCCAACGGGACGTCTTACCGTTCCTGGATCCCGCCACACTGAGCACGTTTCGCCGGAGCAACATGGTGGAGTTCGGCAAGTACAGCCAGGAGGAGTTGGTGGACATCCTCGATGACCGGGTGAAGACGGCCTTCTTTCCCGACGTGGTGCCGGAGGACGTGGTGCAACTCATCGCCGACATCGCCGCAGAAGGCGGGGATGCCCGCTACGCCATCGAGATCCTGCAGAAGGCGGGGGAGCTGGCACTGGACGAGAACCTACGCGAGGTCCGTCCGGAGCAGGTCCGGGAGGCCCGTGCGGTGACCCACGCCCTCCTCAGCCGGGAGTCCCTCGAGGGTCTCGACCGCCCGAAGAGGATGGCCCTCCTGGCCATCGCCCGGAAGCTGGAGAAGAAGGCGTACGTCACCACGGGGGAGGCGGAAGAGGCCTATGCCGTGGTGTGCGAGGAATACGGAGCGAACAAGCGGAGACACACCCAGTTCTGGAAGTACCTGCAGGACCTGGACCTCTTGGGATTCGTTGTCGCCAAGCCCTCCGGGGAAGGCGTGACCGGGAAGACCACGATCATTTCCTTGCAGGATGTGCCCGCCAAACCCTTGATCGAGAGCCTGGAGGCGTCCTTGGCCCGCTGACCCCTCCGTAATCGGGGTGGTATCCGATGTCGCGAAGAAACGAGTCCCAAACGATGCTCGAGATGGGTCGCAAGATCATACAAGGCGAGCTCCCTCAACCCCCGGTCGCCCGGCTGATCGGGTTCCGCTTGGTGTCTATCGAGGCTGGACAGGCAGTCGTGTCGTTGGACGCCTCAGAGGAGCACGCGAACCCGATGGGCACCCTCCACGGCGGCATCCTGTGCGACATCGCGGATGCGGCCATGGGTCTCGCCTACGCCAGCACCCTGGAGGCTGGAGAGAGCTTTGCGACCTTGGAATTGAAGGTCAACTACCTGCGCCCGTTCTGGACGGGGCATCTCAAGGCCGTGGGCAAGATCGTCCACGCGGGACGCTCGGTCGGATTGACAGAGTGCGATGTCGAGGACGCCGAAGGACACCTCATCGCCCGCGCGACGAGCACGTGCATGACCCTGCGCGACGAGCGCGCCCGAGGTCGTTGATGCCCTTGGGGGGGGAGGAACGTCGGTTCGTTCTTTCACTGGGTCGGCGCCTCAAACTTGATATTTCAGGCATCGGATTCCCGCTCTGGAGGAGCATGGGAGAGGAGCCAAGGACTCCGAAGGTCGGGTCCGGCCTGCCGATGGAGGAGGGTCTTTACCTCCTCGAGGAGGCACGCCCTGGATTGAGCTACCGCCTCTTTGCCCTCCTTCTCCAGGAAGACCGAGCCGGACTCCTGATTTCCCGGCGTCCTCCCGCCCAGGTGAAGAAGGAGGAGGCCCTCGCCCCCGCACGCCATGTTTGGCTGAGTCACACACCCGGGGAAGGGGTTCACAATCCCGCCGCCCTAGCCGGTCTCAACCGCCTCATCGACGGTTTCCTGAACGAGAACGGCCCGAGCGTGGTTCTTCTGGACGGGCTCGAGTACCTCATGTTTCACAACGAGTTCGCGCGGACCCTTCTGTTCGTGGAGTACCTCCACGATCTCGTTGACCCGCACCCCACCATCGTCCTCCTTCCGATCAATCCGCAGGCGATGGAATCTAAGGAACTCGCCCTGCTGGAGCGCAATCTCGAGGTTCTCCAGGACGGGGCGGTCCGTCGGGACCTGGACCGGGAGACTTGGCTTCGACTCTTGGAGGACTATTGAGGCGCGTGACGTGATGACGCGGCCCTCAAGCCTCTGACGCGCTCGCCCGCTGGCGGCCGACCACCATGTCCACGACCTCGAGGAAACCTTCCTCCTTCCCCTTCGGAATGGTGGCGCCGGAGGCGATGTTGTGACCCCCGCCCGAGCCACCGACGGCCTGGGCGCCTTCTCGGAGGGCCTCTGCCAGGTTCACGCCCTGGCTAATGAGGTAGTCGGTCCCGCGGGCGGACACCTTGGTGGTTTCGTCCACCACCGCCAGGCCGAGGGTCGGTTTCTCTTGATCCAGGAGGTACCGCATGGCCACCCCCGCCACCGATCCCGCGAGGGTGGGCCCCTCCGCGTAAAAGAACTGCGTGTGCTCCCTCGCAAAGGCCCCCTCCTCCTCGACCTTGTGGAGCCCACGGAGCACGGCGGACCAATGCTCCTCCCGGAGCCCTCCTGCCTCCTCCCATCCGCGGAAGTCCCCTAGGATCAGGGCCAATCCCAAGGACTCGGCGCCCTGCCGCGAGCTCGCGTTCACGAGGGACTCCAGGTCGTCCACGTAGACCTCGTAGGGCGGATACCAGTACTTCTTTTCCACCAGGTGCTGAACCGTTTCCGGACGGATTTCCTGCTGGATCAAGCGAAGGCTGAGGGCCGACAGAAGGTGCTCCCGTCCGGCCGAGTCCATGTCGTGGATGCGCTGTCTCGGATCGAGCCCCAACTCGGAGATGAACTCCTGGATTGCCTCCTCGCGTCCCGAGAGGCCCCGAAAGTAGGGGCCCACGGAGTAGTGCAGGGCCTCGGCCAGGGGAAGGTCCGCCAAGGCGGGCGCGGATTCGGCCCGAAGGATGTCTCGTTCCATCGCCCGGTTGAAGAGGAGGGCGTTGATGCCTTTGAAGCCCCCGATGTGCTGGCGGTCCCCGATGCATCCCACGAGGGCGACTCCCGCCAGGTCCAGGTTGGCTTCGTCCAGGGCCGTGGCCAGCAAGAAGGAAATGGTCGCCCCACACGCATCCCGCGTCCCTTGGAGGCCGAAGAAGTGGGGATTCAGCTGGATGACCGTTTCGGAGTCCCGGAGGGGCTGGTGGTGGTCCAGAACCACCACGGGGGTCTTGACCTCCTCCAAGAGGTCCACCTGGGCGCTCCCCATGTCACCTACCAGCAGGAGGTCCACCGCGCCCTCGGTCGCCCGTTCCAGGCGATCCGGATTGAGCACGTGGGATAGGGTGGTGTGCACCTCCTGGTTCTGCCGCAGGAGGGCCCGGGTCAGCACGGCGGCGGCGGCCGTTCCATCGGCATCGTAATGACAGAGAATGCGGACGCGATCCGCCTCACGGACGGCCTCGACGGCCCGTCCGAGGTGCTTCCCCATCCCCTCGGGCAGCCCGTCCTCGATCCAGCTCACGCTTGGAGCCCACCTACCGCATCTGCAGTTCGGTCGCCCGGCGCCTGTACTCCCAGTCCGCGGGAAGGACCTCCTCCCGCTTGTAGTACCGTGCCAGGCGCCGGATCTTGGCCTCCACGAGGTCCAGGCTGCGCCGATTGTGAATGTCTCGCCGGTGCTCCGCGAGGTGGGTGGTCAATCGGAGGGCCTTCTCCATCAGGTTGCTGAGATCCTCCGGGAGGTCCATCTCCGCGCCTCCTTCCCGGAGGATCTGCGTGAGGGCCTTTCCCGTCAGGAGCTTCACACTGGGAATCCCGTACTGGTCCCGCAGTCGGATGCCGATTTCGGCGCTCTGGAGGCCCTCTTGGTGCAGCCTGTTCACGAGCTTCTCCACCTCTTTCGGCTTGGTACCGGCCCAGGCGGGCGGTTTCTCGAGGTGGGGGCGCGTGGAAGAGGACTTCCCCCTCCTTCTTCGATGCATCCGTGCCATCAGGTCGTTTCCTCGGGTTGAGCTTCTAGGGAATCGACGTATTTAACGGGTCTGACCTGGCCGGAGGAGGAGAGCGGCGTGGTCCTTCTGGTACGGCGAGAGGGGGACCACGCGGTGCACATGGGCCCCGGCTCCCTCCAGTTCTCTGCGTGCTCGCTCGAACACGGCTTCCGGCTCCGCCGTCACATCGACACTCCGAGCCTTGACCATCAGGATGGCGAGGCCGGCCTCCCGGAGTAGGGGCAGGTTGCGGAGGAGAATCCCGGCCTGGTCGCGCTGGGCGACATCCTGATAGAGGAAGTCGCTTTCGCCCACCAGGCCCCGGTACGCCTCCGGATGCCGAGCGTCGGCCATAATGGGCACGATGTTGTGGCGCACCTCGGCGAGTCGGAGGAGTTTTTCGAAGGCACGAGGCGCCATTTCGACCGCATAGACAGCGCCCTGGGGTACGAGGTCCGACAGGTGACTGGCCGTCGTGCCCGTGCCCGCTCCGAGGTAGAGGATGGGCGCGTCCTTCTCGAGGGCGAAGGGGTGCGGGTCGAGGAGAAGAAGCGCCGCCAATTTGCTTCGTCGCGGAGACCACGCGCGGTACTCCCGGCCCCCCTCCCGGAGGAGTCGTTCCCCGTGGACCGTCGTCCCGGGGAGGAGATTGGGGGTGAAGAGCACGGACCCGTCTCGATGGATGCGGGGATGGGTCGAGGCTCGGAGGGACACCACCTAGGCGATGGGGGAGGCACGCAAAAGGATGGCGGCGCGGAGGCCCCGGAAGACAGAGGTATTAGGCCGCCGGAGGTTGCTTCCCTATGCTCCTACCCTTCCTGCTCGGCCTGCTCTGGCGAAGCCAGGACGAGGAGATCGGGAAGGAGGGCGTGAGGGTCTCGAAGGGCCTGAGGCGTTCCTTCGTCCGCCTCGAGGACATCGGTGCCGTGTTCACCACGATGATGCCCAAGGGCAGCGACTTCCATGAGGTCCTCGCCATCGAGTTCGCCACGGGGACGGACGGACTCTGACGCGCGACCCCACGTGGGGGTTCGACCTCCCCCTGAGCGATGGGGGCACTCCAGGAGGCGTTGGAAGATCGGTGGGAGGAGGTCTACCAAGGGCACAAGCACGCTTCCCGCGTGCGGGGCCCCTGAGGGAGAACCGCTGACGACGCCTCGAAGACGGTCCCAATAGGCAGCCTCTTGATAACTGGGAAGAAACCTATTTGCCACAAGTCCTGGGACTCATCGGTTGTGCCCTATCCGCCAGTCCGAGCGCTCCGGACGAGGAATCCGTGGCGAGTGGGACTCCTGGTCTTCTGCCTCCTGCTCACCGCGCTAGCGGTCCCTTTCCTCGCGGACTACATACCGCCAGTTGGCCTGGCGGGGGGAGTCGAGAAGGTGGAGGAGGCGAGCCAGTGCGCCGCTTTCGGCAACAATTGGACGGCCTGTGGGAATGCCACCGCCTCTGATGACATCTATGCGGAGGCCAACCAGGCGGGGGACGGGAATGGCACCCTCACACCCATCACGGCCTTCCAGGATCTGCAGCAAAGCACCTCTTCCACCTCCCTCCAACCCGCGAACGCGGAAACGTCGGCCCTGGCGGCCGGCGAGGACTACCTCCTGATTTACTCCGGGAACCACGGAGGGAGTGATACCTCTGCGGTGAGCGAGTTGGTGCTGGAGTTCGGCACGACGGTCATTGCCCGCGGCGTCGGGGAAGGGCGTGGATTCAACAACCACTGGGGCGGCGGGCAGACCACCGGATTCTACATGGTAACGGGAGACGGGACGAGCACTCTACGCTTCCGGTTTCGGTGTGTCACCGGGGGGGATACGTGCTACGCCGGCGCCATGGCCATTGTTGCCGTCCCCCTCGGCAATCTGACTGAAGGGGTGGATTACTGGCTGGAGGTCCGCAACGGGGATGCCTGGAACGTGACGGACGCCCCGACAGGCTCCTGGGTGGGCCTGCTGACCGGCACCTTCAGCCTTCCGGACGCCGGCGACTACCTGGTCCTGATGTCCGCAGAGGGGAGGACCAACGGCGGCAGCGGAACCTCGGAAGCGGCGCGGGTTCGCTTTCGCGCCGACGGTGCCAACCTGGGTTCGGCCTACCATCAGGAATGGGAAGACAATCGAGATTCCTACAACTTCGCAAAGGCCCAGCTCGTGACCCTCGGATCGGGCAGCCGGACCTTCGAGGTCGACGCTCGGTCCCGTGCCAACCCAGGGGCGGACTTCCGGCGAGGGAGGATCGTCGTCCTAAGCGCGTCCAGCTTCGACCAGATCGTCCAATCCACGGATACGAGCGGAGCCCAGACGACAAGCACGAGTTTCGTAGACTTCGCAGGCCTGGACGCGCCATATACGCCCAACCAGCCAGAGCCCGTTGTCGTGCTCGCCAACGCGGTATTGGGCTTCAGCGCCGCCAACACTGCCACGGCGGAACTCCGAGATGACACCGCAGGCGTGAGCTACCGGACAGACAGCGGCGAATACGAGAACGACAACGGGTTCGACGCGAGCCGCGACCAGCAGCCGACCTTAATGGTCCACGCGGAGCAAATCTCCGCGACGACGACCTGGAAGGTGCGCTACCGGGCCACAGCGTCCGGGACCGCGGCCATTGGGAGGAACGAGGACAACACGGCGGGCATCCGAAGTGATCTGATTGTCTGGAGCCTGTCTCTACGAGGCCCCGGGAAAAACGACACGGCCTGGTTCGACTTTGGACTGGACCTGGGCCCGCAGGACACCGTGAACAGGGTCGAGGTGGGTGTGGAGTGGTACCGTCTCAACGCGCGGGCCATCCTGAACGTGACCGTTTCGTGGGACGGCGGATCGACCTGGGCAACGAACCAGACGGCCTCGAACAAATCGGTCGACGACGATACGGTGGAGTTCTTAGACTTCACCTCCGCCACCGCCTGGGATCCCACGAGGGTAAGCGATGCCAACCTGCGCGTCCGGGTGGGGACGAACGAATCCGGCGCGCGCTTGGACTACCTGACCGTGAGGGTGAACTACAACGCAGCCCCCCGGGTGTCCGACTTCCGTCTCGAGGACGGGGCCGGGACGTCCCGAGCCGGAGACCAGCTGGAGGTCGGCACTCCGTATCACTTCCTGTTCAACGTCAGCGACGAAGACGGTTGGTCAGACATCGGCACGGATGGGAGCGTTTCCCTCCGCCTCTGGTACGACGGGAACGTGACACCCGAGCTGCCGTACGGTGCACAGACGAACGGCAGCAGCTTCCGCATCGAACTCCGGTACGAGGACGCGTTGGATCCGGGAAATGCCTCCGTCGACGAGTGGAGTGTGGTTGAGGGCGATGCGAGCTACAGCGCGGTCGCCAGCAGCGGGTCGGCCATCCTGAACGGCTCTCTCGTCGTCGGGTTCGCCTTCGATCTCGCCTTCACCCTGGGCAGCCAGATTGGCGGGAGCAACGACCCCACGAACACGACGCCGGGTGCCTACAACGACCCGGGCTCTTGGAACGCCGAGATTGTCACCACCGACGGTGTCGCGGTCGTGACGCATCCGACGGCCGCCACAGGGGAACACATGGAGTTCGGGGTCTTTCCCCCGGTCCTCGATCTCACGTTGGTCTCGAGTTCCACGACGGTGGACCCTGGGGACATCCTGACGCTCAACGCATCAGTCGAGAACCTCGGCCCGGGGAACGTCCAGAATGTCCTTCTCGAGGCGTCGATTGACACCAACGCCAGCTACCTTGCCTCTACGCCTTCCGGAACGTACGACACAGG
The DNA here is from genome assembly GCA_030594205.1 of Methanobacteriota archaeon. Lineage (GTDB taxonomy): Archaea > Thermoplasmatota > Thermoplasmata > RBG-16-68-12 > JAJISG01 > JAJISK01. The sequence goes on along the minus strand of JAUVFR010000001.1, from coordinate 33,586 downwards.
CGCGCGTGTCCTCTGGTGGACGGTGCCCCTCCTGACACCGGGGCAACAGCGTACCTTCGAATGGACCGTCCGCGTTGCTCTCGGAACCCCGGACCTCGCCTCCGTCCAGACCACGCTCCGGGTCTCCCACGAGGATGGGGGCGGCAGGTCGCGCCCGCCCCAGGTCGTCAACACGGAGTCCACGATCCAGATCCCGGCCATTTCCCCGGTGCTTCGCCTCGATCGCCTGGAAGCGGAACGCGGAGACGTGGTCCTGGCCATCTTGTACTTCAACAACACCGGTTCTGGCCGCGCGCTCCGCGCCTGGGTCAACTGGAGTCTGGACGGTCACTACGAGCTCATGGACATCTTCCCCGCCCAGACCACCACATTCTCAGCGGAAGGGTTCGACATCTGGCTCACCGACGTCGACCCCGGCGCGCACTCACTCGTGGCCCGACTTCGCGTGATCCGGGGCCTGGAGGACGGCTTGGCCATGCAGGTTCGGATCAATTGGGAGGTGACGGACGGAAACGGGAATCCCCTCCTCGGGGCCGGGGACGCCGGCGTTGTTACCCTCTTAGCCCCCATCCTGGCGGTCGACCTCCGAGCTTCCGATACGAGCGTGCGGGTCGGCTCCGAGTTTGTCCTCGAGATCACGGTCGAAAACACGGGGCGTGCGGACGGCTCGGGTTGGCTGAACATGACCCTTCCTCCGGGGGCGGCCTTCGTCAGTCAAAACGGAACCCTGGAGGTCACCACCTCGGCCGGACTCGTAAGCTGGCGAATCGCCTCCCTGGCCCCCACCGACCAGATCCACATTCAGGTTCGACTCCGGGTCAATGAGGGCCCCAGTCTTGAGTCGTTCGTCCTCGCGGTGGCCTTCACGGATGGGGAGGGGAGCCCCCCCCTGACCGTCTTCAGCAACCAGGTCTTCGTTCGATTCCTGGGGAGCGGCGCGATCCCCCTCCCATCGTGGATCTTCCTGTTGCTGCTCCTCATCCCCGCCGTCTTCGCCGCCTACTATGTCAACCGCCGCCTGCGACACCCCGAGCTGCGAATCGAGGAGGTTTTCGTGATTCATCGAAAGGGCATCCTGGTCGCCCACCAATCCCGGACGCTGACCCCGGACACGGACCGGGACATCCTCGCGGCGATGTTCGAAGCCGTACAGGGCTTCGTGCAGGAGGCCTTCGCCCGGGGCACGGAAGGCTCGATGCGAGGCCTTCGGTTTGAGAACTTCAACATCCTCATCGAACAGGGGACGTATCACTACGTTGCAGTGGTCTATCAGGGCCAGGAAAGCCGTCTCTTGGAGCGCCGTGTCGCCACGTTGTCCCAATCGATTGAGGCCGAGTTCGGGACCCTCCTGGCCGCCTGGGTCGGCGATATGAACGAAACCCGAGGGATTCGGCACCTCTTGCCCCTCATCTGGGGCGAGTCGGCGCCGTTCGCCTCGAGAGAGGCACCTCAGCCCACCGCCCATGCATCCTCGCCTCTCGCCCCGACGCCGCAGGTGGAGTATCGGTCCATCCCGGGCAAGCTCGTCTGGTGGTTGCCCATCCCTGTCCGCACCGCGCGCCGCCTTCTCCGGGCGACTTCTATGCTCATGCGGGATCTGATCGAATCGAAGGCGAGGGTCCTGCGTCGGATCACGGCCATAGCACGGGCCGCGATTAGGAGGGCGATTGGGTTCGTGCGGGGCGCCAGCAGACGCAGACCTGTTCCGTAACCGAGGAAGAGTACTTTCGATGACCTCTCCCTCAAGGCTATAAGGGATTTGGCCTGGTAGGGCCGCCGGATGGGAGGTCTCGTCGCGGTCTCCGACGTTCACGAAGGTGTGAACTTTCCCTATCGCTTGGACCCCGAGACGGGCGTCTCGGCCCGGTCGCTCGATCTCCACGCGAACTTCGTTCGGGCCGCTCAGTACGCCATCGCGAAGGACGCCGACGTCTTCGTGGTAACCGGGGATCTCTTCGACCGGACCCACGTGAGCCCCACCTTCCGAGAGCAGGTGCGCCGGGATGTCATCGAACCCCTCGGCGAGGCCCACATCACGACGTGGCTCATCGCGGGTAACCACGACCAGCCCCGCATGTGGGCGCGCGGGACTTCCCTAGAGGATTTCCGTGGCTACCCCCACGTCGAGGTCTTCCGGGAACCGGCCGTCCGAGATGTGACCGTCGAGGGGGAGACCGTCACCGCCCTCCTTCTCCCGTACCTGCATCCTGAGCAGATTCTCGACCGTGTCCGTGAACGACTCGGGGAGGAGGTGCCCCCGGAACAGACTTTCGAGCTCGGACGTCGGATGCTCCAGGAGTGGATGCGGAGGCGGGCAGAGGAGGCTCAGAGCGACCATGTCGTGCTATTCGGCCACTACTATGTGGAGGGGGCCCTGGTGCGTTCCACGGCCTCTCCCGAGGTGCTACCCGGCGAGTTTTCCCTGCGCCTCGACGGGATCCCGGAGGCCGTCGAGCTCGGGATCTTTGGACACATTCACCTCCACCAGACGGTAGGCGATCGCATCGTGTACGTGGGTGCCCCCGAGCGAGTGGATTGGGGAGAGGAGGGGGATGACAAAGGCTTCCTCACGTACCGCCCGACCGAGAGCTGGACGTTTCACCCCCTTCCCACACGACCCATGATCAAGGTGGAAATCGACCTCGGAGGGGAGGACGCCACCGAATCGATCCTCAAGGCCCTCCCGGAGGACCTCGAAGGGGCCCTGTTGCGGCTCCAGGTCCGCCTGGACGAGGGCCAGAGGCAACGGATCGACGAGACCGCCGTGGCGCGCCGCCTCTCCGGGGCCTTCCACTATGACGTGGCGTATCGGTACCGGGAGCGGGAGAAGGTCTCCGCGCCCGAGTTCACCCTGGACCCCCTCCGCCTCTTTCGAGAGTACGTGGAGCTGAACTACGCGGACCACGCCCGGATGGAGGACATCCTGCGGGACGGGGAGGAGATTCTCCGGGAGGTCCTAGGATGAAGACCCTGGAGTCCTTCGTGGAGGGCACCGCGCAGGAAACGCAGGAGAACCTCGCCGTCGAGTCGAGGCCCGTGGCACCTGACGAGGGGCTGGTGATCGAGGAGGTCGAGATGAAAGGATTCATGCGCTACCTCCGCAGGACGAGGCCCCCCATCACCTTCCCGGAGACCTTCACCGCCATCACGGGCCCGACGGGAGCAGGCAAGACGTCCATCCTCGATGCGATCACCTTCGCCCTCTACAAGCGGAGCACACGGACCGACCTGCGTACCGTCAGGATCTCAGAAATCGTCCAGCCTAGCGGATACGCGCGCGTGGCCTTCCGCCAAGGGGGCGCCCGATTCGAGGTAGGACGGGGCCTTGACGCTTCCGGTGCGTCCTATCTGACCGTGCAGCGGGACGGCAAACACCTCCGCGGCACCATCCCCCAGCTGGAGACCCTCATCGAGGACATCGTCGGCCTGGACTACGACGGCTTCCGGAACTCCACCTTCGTGCGTCAAGAGGAAATGAAGGAGCTGGGGGCGGCGAGTCCTTCGAAGCGATTGGAGGTCTTTCAGAAGCTCTTTCGGTTGGAAACCTTCGAGAGGGCGGCCGGGGCCGCCAAGGAGCGCCTCGACGGGGTGCTTGCTCGCATTGAGGGGACCGCGGGGGAGTCCCGGACCCTGCGCGACCAAGTCGTGAGGCTGCCCGACCGGCGTGGGGAAGCCACGTCTTTCGAGGAGCTGGTCGCCACGCAACGCAAGGCCCTCCAGGACGTAGAGGAACGACTGACCTCGCTGAAGGAGGAGTTCGTGCGAAGCGAGGCGGAGCACGAGGCCTATCTCCAGACGCGGGCGAGGCGGGAGGAGCATCAGGCGACCCTAGCCGAGCTGGAGCGACGATTGGAAGAAAAGCGGTCCGGGCAAGGCAGCCTTCCGGGTCTCCAGGAACAGATGGGGACCCTCGAGAGGGAGATCGAGGCGTTGCGGATGGAGGAGACCGATGTCAAGGCGCTCCTCGAGAAGCACCACAGTTTCACCATCCTCTCCACGGAGATTCAAGCCGCCGAGGCCCGTCTCCGGGATGCGGAAGGGGAGGCGACCAAGGTCGAGGACGAGCTCCGTCGCAAGGTCGCCGATGCCGAGGCGAGGCTCACCACGCTCTCCACTGCCATGGGGGTGGAGGAGGCCTTCGGGCTTCTCCGGAAGGAGGGATCCCTGGAGGAGCGGGTGCATCGCATCGACCAGGAGATGAAGTGGCTCGCGGAGCAGAGGGCTCTCCTGGAGCGCCTGGGGAGGGAACAAGAGGAGAGTCGTCGGGCGCTCCAGACGGTGCGGCGGAAGACCGAGGGCATCACTCGGGACACCTTCCTCTTCAGCGAGATTCAGCAGACGATCCGGACCATCCGGGAGGAGCTGAAGGCGAAACGGACGGAATCGGGGAGGCGGCGGAGAGAGCTGACGGCCCGGGTCAAGGAACTTCAGGGACAGAGGGAGGCGGTGGGATTCGACCCCTCGGAGGCCGAACGACTCAAGACCCTCCAGGGGAGGGTGGCACAATTGCCTGAGGCCGAAGAGACCCTTCGCCGAGCCCAAGCCGAACTGCAGGAGCTGGGGGGGCTCGCCGGACAGCTCCGGGAGATGGAGGAGCAACGCCTCGCCCTGGAAGAGGGACTCCGTGAGGATGCGCAGACCCTCGAGGGGTTGGAGAAGGCGGAAGTCCGCTTTCAGGAATTGCACCATCAACTGGAGATCCTTCGAGGAGAGAAGGAGGAGGCGACGAAGACCCTCCTCCAGTCGGAGGGGGAACTGAAGGCGGCCCTGGAGCGCGTCAAGGAGCTCGAGGAGTTGGAGGCCAGGCTAAAGACGCTTGAGGAAGGTCTCGAGGAGCTGCGCGCCCGCGCCGAGGTCTACACGGTCCTGAAAGACGGCGTATTCCACCGAAAGGGGGTGGTCATGTACGCCGTCAACCGCCTCCTGCCGGAACTTCAAATCGAAACGACCCGGAACCTGGACGACCTGACAGACGGCCGTCTGCGCAGGGTCCGACTGGAGACCCACGAGGAGTCAGGCGGCTATGGCATCCGCATCCTCGTGGAGGGGGTGGACGGAGAATGGCACGACGTGGGGGTCTTCAGCGGCGGCGAACGGACACAGATCAACGCGGCCCTGCGCTTCGCCATTGCCAAGGAGCTGGCCAGCATGCCGCAGGTCGGGCGGACGTACGGGCGGATGAAGACCCTCTTCATCGACGAAGGAGACCTGGGGTCTCTGGATACCGAGAGGTCCCGAGAGCTCTTCGTCGCCAAGCTGTTCAAGATGGGGGCCTTCTTCGAGAAGGTCATCCTCATCACCCACCTCGCGGAGGTGGCCGAACGGTTCCCCGGCCGGGTTCGGGTCACGATGACCCCCGAGGGCGAGTCTCGGGCCGAGGTGGTCGCCTGAATGTGCTCGAGGATCTGCGCGAGGGACTAAGCCGGGTCTTGGAGTACAGCCAGCGCGTGGACTCCGAGCCTCCGACCGAGGTTGTGCCCTTCCAGGCCGCCGAAAACCAGCGGGACCTCGTGGCGGTGGACGGGTCCTACAGCTTTCTCTGGAACAGCTCCTCTCTCTGGCTGGCTGTGATCAAGGTGGGGGCCCTCCTCTATCGCGGTGGCAGGGTCCAGGGCATCGAGAAGCTCGAGAAACCCGTCGTGATCTCGACACGGGAGGGGTTTGTGGCCGAGGACGACCTCCAGGCCACCATCTTCCGTCTCACACGGGGGGCGAAGGAGCAGCACCGGGAGATCGTGAATGAGCTTCGGAAGTACTACGAACATCAGATTGCGTTGCAGGCGGCTCGGGCCAACGAAGACTTGATCTTGGCCCTGGATGGCAGCCTGGCCTCCTTCCCAAGGGAGACGGATCGGTTGGGAGACGTGGTGCGGGCATGCGAGGAGCGTGGCCACTTGCTGGTCGGGGTCTCAAAGGACTCGACCACCCACGCGTTTGGTTCCCCGCTCACCGATGAGGAGTTACTCCGTCGCCGCGACGGAATGGGGTTCATTCGCGTGCCGGAGGAATTCGAGGGGCGACAGCGTGGGCTCCTGCATGGGGACATCTACTTCGCCCGGTTGCACCCCAAGGCGCCCAAGTGGTTCCGCGTCGACATCGGGACCGACAAGGAGGCCCCCGACCGAGCCCTCGCCGAGCTCGCGGCCTACTGCGCTTCCCCGTTGTGTGTGGGTTACCCTCGCCCCCTCTTCGAGGCCCACCGGTTCGCCGTCACCATCCGCCAGATGCGGGAAATGTACGAGGACGCCATCGTCAAGGAGGGCGTCCGTCTCGGGTTGCCCGTATCCCTGCTCATCGGCGGGCTCACTACCATGGAGGGGGCGCGCCACGGGACCTTTCACGAATACCTGGACCGCGTCACAAGGGAGTTGAAGTGAAGATCGGAGAGGTCGTCTCCGCCTCCGCGCTCCGCGGGCTGGAGGCCAAGCTGGACCTGGAGAACCCGGAGGACCTTCGGATTGGTTACCCCGTCATCGTCGAGGGTCGCCGCTACGACTTCTACTGTCTCGTGGAAGACGTGGTCAACGAGCCGTCTCGCATCGCCGAGCGCCTGGCGGGATCCCGTCTCCGGGATACCGTGATGCCCACCGGGATCGAAGAGGGGTATGGGGGTCCCATCTTCTACGCCAAGGCCGTCCTCAAGCCGATCCAGCTCATCGAGAAAGAGACGGGACGTCTGTCGGAACCGCAGACCATCCCTCCCTACTTCTCGGAGGTCCGCCATGCCCGGGAGCCGGACGTGGAGCTCATCTATGAGAAGACCCCTCGGTCGGCCCCCCTGGGCACGATCCGAGGCGTCACCCAGTTCTACGTCCACCTGGACTTCGAGCGGCTCAGCGAAAAGCCCTTTGCCATCTTCGGCCGGACGGGGATGGGCAAGTCCATCCTCAACAAGCTCGTCTGCCTAGGGATCCTTGGAGGAAACGTCGGTTCTGTCCTCGTCTTCGACATGCACGGGGAATATGGGATCTACTCTCGGACCGACAAGACGGAGGGGTTGAAATTCTACTTCCCGGAGCGGGTGGAGATCCTATCCCTGGACCCGAAAAACAAGGAGGCTCGACCTTTCCTCATCAACGCCGAGGAGATTCGCCCCCAGGACCTCATCGTCGCCCTGCAGGACCTGAATCAGAACATGATCGACGCGATTTACGAAATCGCCAAGCGACGGCCGACCAACCTCCTGGCCGCGATCGAGGAGGCGGAACCCGAGAAGTTCGACGAGAGCCGTATCCACCCCACGGTCCTCAACGCGCTGAAGCGGCGGGTGCGCCGCCTCGAGCGCCTTCCTTTCCTCCGTCCCACCGCGAAGGACGCCTTCTCCACGATGGTTTCCCTCGTGCGGCACGGCAAGTCCCTCGTATTGGACTTCGGGGATTTCGGCACCGACGAGATGGTCTACTTGTTCGTGGCCAACGTCCTGGCGCGCCGGTTCTTTGACCTGTATACGGACAAGAACGAGGAGTTCCCGCGCCTCATCGTGTTCTTGGAGGAGGCCCACAAGTTCCTGGATCCGGCCATCGCCAACTACACCATATTCAGCAAACTGGCCCGGGAGACTCGGAAGTTCAACCTCATTCTCGCTCTGGTCGACCAGCGCCCCTCGAAGATCGACGACGAGGTGCGGAGCCAGCTGGCCAACCGGCTTGTGATGTCTCTCAAGGAGCCCAGCGACGTGACCTCGTCCTTGGCGGGCGTCCCCGACCGTTCCATGTGGGAGAGCATTATCTCCACGATTCCGGCCCGGGTGGTGACCGTGCTGGGGGACGCCATTCGCATCCCCACGGTCATCGACGTCATGCGCTACGACGACCTGAACGTGCGCGACCATCTCTTGGGTAGGACCGCGACCGACGCGAACCTGGATCGCCTCGCGAGCCGGACCGATGAGGTGCTCGAACCCTGACCCAATGAGAGCAGCACCAAAAACTATAATGCCGACCCCCACCCGGTTCTGTTGAGGCCCCTTGCTCCAGGTCATCGAGCCCCTCTTCTTCGCTCTCTCTTTCACCTCCTCCGTTTACCTTGCGGTGGGGGTCGTCCTGGCCTACCTTGGCAGGGCGATCTGGGGTCGCCTGATGACGGTGGTGGGTCTGGTCCTCGGCGGGTCGGTGGGGTATCAGTTCGGCGCCCTCATCCTCCCTGGATTCGGGGGCATCGCCCTGGCCGTCGTGGGGGCCTTGCTAGGCGCCATGGCCTTCACCTGGCTCGTGGAGGTCGCCCTGGCGGGGATGGCGGGGTTCCTGGGCCTCTACTTGAGCTACCGCAGCTTCGTGGACCTCGGCGTTCTGGAGCCGAGCTTGGCCCTCATCGCGGGCCTCATCATCATGCTCGTGGTCTTTTCCTTCGCCTTCTACTACATGGACCGCGTCATGAGCTACGTCACGGCCCTGGTGGGGGCCGTGCTGGCGGGGGTGGGTCTCTTCCTCATGACCAACGACCTCACCCTGAGCGTCTCGGCGGCCGTAGGGATGGGAGTGTCCGGGGCCGCCGTGCAGGAGCTCCTCGTGAAGCCCTACGTGGCCCGTTTCAAAAAGGCCCCCCGAGCCGCTGCCCAGCCCCGGAAGGAGTAGCCACTTTCGGCCACCCCCCTCCTCCCCGACCTTATATCGCCATCCCGTCGCACACGCGAGACCGTTCCGACGGGAGGACACATGGAGATGGAGCTGAGGGCCAGCCCTCCCCGGCTCTACACGGGGAACCGGATCCTCGACGGATTCCTTGGAGGCATCGCCCCGGGTCGTCTTACTTTCATCAACAGCGCCAGCCCTTTCGTTCACGACCTCGTCTTCGCGATGACGGTCCGCCACGTGCTGGACTTCGACCGAGAGGCGGTTTTTGTGGACGGGGGGAATTCCATCAACCCCTACGCCCTCGCCTCCCTCGCCAAGCGGTTTGGGAGCACCCGCCAAGAGGTGCTGGGTCGTATCCGGGTCGCCCGGGCCTTCACGGTCTACCAGATGACCTCCCTCCTTCTGGAGTCCCTGGAGGAGGAGGTGCGGGCGGGCCCGGGCCTCCTGGTCCTCTCCCGCCTTCCCGATCTCTTCCTGGACGAGGAGGTGGAGTACGAGGAGGTGTATCACCTGCTCCGCCGAGGCTTGCGGAAGGTACGGGAGCTGGTGCAGGAGGAGGAGCTCATCGGTCTGATGACCAATCAAGGCCTGTCGCAACTCTTCCGACGGCGGGGAATCGGAAACCTTCTCCACCAGATGGCGGACCGGACCGTCCAGATTCGCTACGTCAAGGGGGGTCTCCTCCTCTCCCTACCCGAGGAGGGTCGGAGCCTCCGCTTCCTCCCCGTCCGGCCCGATCAGGCGGTGCTCGAGGACTACGGGGAGATGGATCTGGGCACCCTGGTCGTGCCCAAGGCCCTGCGTGGCTCCCTTCGCGACACGACAAGTCGGACGCGGCAGGTGGAGCTCCCCGCTTTCTCCTGACGGTCGGGCCACTTTCGTCCTCCTCCCCTCGGGACCTTAAGTGGGGGGACGTCCTCGAACGACCATGGGTCGGACCGTTCCCACGTATCGATTGCACCTGGAGGGGATCCTAGGCTCTTGGTCGAACTACCGGCGTGCCTTGCGGCAGAAGGACCGCGTGCTCTTCGACGCGGTGGCCCTGAAGGCGCGTCAGCACGCTTCGGCGGCCAGCTTCTGTGCCGACCTGGACCCCCTCGAGACGACCCTCCTCTCGATCCTCATCGAACAGCAACGGGAGATTCAGGAACTGCAAGCACGAGGAGCGCCGGAATAGGCCTCACGAAGCGAAGACGACCTCGGCCTCTCGACCCAGGAAACGTCCCAGATCGGCGGCCTCCTCTTTCACTGCCTGGCGCACCACCTGATCGAATACCTCGAACGGCTCCGCCGTGACCGTCAACCGCTTTCCCCGTGCCTTCTGGGTCCAGACTCCGGCGATTTGCCCGTTGACGAGGACCACCTGAGAGATCCATCCTGCCTTTCGGTAGACCCGCTTGTAATGCGCCTCGTCCACGAGGTGTCCCTTGTCATTGTGCCCCAAGAGGAAGGTGTCGAAATACGGGAGAAGGCGGACCGAGGTCCGGGCGTCCAGTTCGGCCCGCAGGTCGTCAACCTCCGTGGCGAGCATCTGCGACTCTTTCTCGTCGACAACGACGGTCTGGAGGTCATCCCCCGCCCGATCCCAAATCTCTCGGACGATCCCCATGCGCATCCCCGACCAAGCAGCGAAGTCCTGTGGGGTGGCGGGGCCGTAGGCATGAAGGTACCGCCTTAGCAGTTCCGTCTCTGCTTGCTCCGGGCGCATCGTCGCCCGGCGACCCACCCAGTCGTCGAGCAGGACGAAGGTGATTTCCTGCCCCTGGTTGGGGCCAAAGCAAATCTTTCCCTCGATGGTGGCCAAGCGGATCACGCCGCCGTACCCATGTTCCACCCACTTCCTCGCCCGCTCGCCCACCCGCTCCACGACCGCCTCGCCCAATTCACGGCGAGTCAGGGGGCCCGAAGCCAGGGCCTCTTCCGCGGCACGAGGCATCAGGTGGAAGTCCTCCTCCCGGAGGCCATAACGCCGCATCCACTGCTGTTCCCGAAAGAGTCCCTCCCTGCGCAGGCCTGCGAGGTAGACACTCAGCTCGTGCACCGGTAGGAGGTGAACCGTCCCACGCATGATCCAGAGTTTGACCAGTGTTCGCTTTTCCCAGAGGGCGGTCTCCACGTCCTGGGGCGTCAAATCCTGGACCCGGGTCCACAGGGATGTCTTCGCGGCGGAATCCACCTGGGCTTGGATCCCCCCCACATCTCGGGCTACTGCGGAGAGCTGACCCTTTGGTGCCCGTTCGTGAAGGTGATGGTGATGAGCCCGAAACGCCGCGACTTCGGCGGCGGAGCGCTCGATCGTGGGGCGGTCTCTCGTATCCTTCACCTCTCAGAGGGATCCAGGAAGTCTAAAAAGATGTGCTGGAAACCTTTAAAGATGACACACTTCATGATATTCTAATGGTAACGGGGGAGCGAATCGCGGAGATTCTGGAGGGTTATGACGACCTCGTCATGGCCACCGTCTGCTCGCATTCCTCCCTCCAGATTTTCCACGGGGCCCGCCAGGAAGGGTTCCGAACCCTGGGCATCGCGATCGGGCAGCAGCCGAAGTTTTACGACGCCTTCCCCCGCGCCCGCCCCGACGACTTCCTGATCGTGGATGCATACGAGGACCTGCCGCGCCACGCAGAAGAGCTCGTGGACATGGGCGCCGTTGCCGTCCCCCACGGCTCCTTCGTTGAGTACCTCGGAGCAAAGGCGTTCGTCGATCTGGAGGTCCCCACCTTCGGGAACCGTCGCGTGATTGGGTGGGAATCCGACCGCGACAAGCAGCGGTACTGGCTCTCCCAGGCGGGGGTGGACATGCCGGCGAAGATTGACAACCCCGATGCCATCGACCACCCGGTCTTCGTGAAGTATTACGGGGCGAAGGGGGGGCGGGGGGCCTTCATCGCCAAGAACTACGACGACTTCCTGGAGCACGTCGACAAGAGCCAGCCCTACATCATCCAGGAGTATGTCGTGGGAACCCGCTACTACCTTCACTTCTTCTACTCTCCCCTCGGGAAGGAGGGCTATCGGCTTAGCAAGGGCACCCTGGAGGTCCTGGGCGTCGATCGCCGGGATGAGTCCAACATAGACGAGATGTATAAGCTGGGGTCCCAGGAGGGCCTCAAGAAGCTCGGCGTCTACCCCACCTTCGTCGTGACGGGCAACATCCCCGTGGTCCTGCGGGAGTCTCTCCTCCCCAAGGCCATGGAGATGGGGGAGAAGGTGGTGGAAGCCTCCCTGGACCTCTTCGGGGGCATGATCGGCCCCTTCTGCCTCGAGACCATCGTGACGGACCAGCTGCAGTTCAAGGTGTTCGAGATCTCCAGCCGCATCGTCGCGGGGACGAACCTGTTCGTCGCGGGCAGCCCCTACTCGGAGCTGGTGGAGCCCGGGATGTCCACGGGGCGTCGCATCGCCCGCGAGCTTCGCCGCGCCGAGGAGACCGGGACCCTCCTCAAGGTCGTTTCCTAGCGGAGTAAGTCGGGAGTTCGCACCTCGTTTTTTCCGGCGATTCTGAGGCCGATATGATTTTATCGGGCCAAGGCGAGAGCGGGGCTCGTGACCAGCCACGAGTTTCTGGCCTCGGTGGTGATCGTCATGGTGCTCATGACGGTGGCCCTGGCGGGGGTCTTTCTCTGGTTGCGTCTCTTGCGATCGGGTTACTTCCATCGACGCCGCAAGGTCCGAGAGGACGAGGTCGTGAAGGTCGATCGGGCCTACAATGCGATGATCACCTCGACGGCCATCTCACGGGAGCTGCAGGAGAGAGGGTTCCAGAACCCGCAGGCCACGGCGCTGGTGCAGGAGGGCCGTCAAGCCTACCTCGAGGGAAACCCCGACCAGGCGGAGACCCTTTCCACTCGGGCGCGAGCGACTTTCCGGGAAGCCTTGAGTGAGGGTCATCAAGATCACGCCACGGCCTGGGATGAGGAGATTCCAGAGAGCAAGCCCATCCTTGGCAAGGCGTTTCCGAAGCACTTCTTGGAGGCAAAGTTTCTTCTCGGCGTGATCGAGGGGCGGGTCAAGCGGACCAAGAAGGACTCCAAGCGGGGGAAAAAGGCCCGGGACCTGTGGCAACAAGCGAGTGCCGCGTTCGAGGAGGAGGATTACACGGACGCCCTGGGCTACGCGGCGCAGTGTCGGAGACTCCTGGATGGGATGGCGCCGAAGGCGGCGAAGCCCCGACGTAGGTGTCCCGATTGCGGCGCGCCAATCCTGAAGACGGACGGTTTCTGCGGGAAGTGTGGCACGAACCTCAAGGATTCCTCGGGATGCCGCTCGTGTGGTGTCCCCCTCACGGAAGGAGACCGTTTCTGTCGGAAGTGTGGGACGGCCGCCGAGGTTCTGGCCCCCACGCGTTAACCAGGGCCGGATGAGACCGACACCTGCTCGCACTCGAGGCGAGAAACGTTATTAGCTCGCGGGAAGGATGTCACCCCGTGGTGTCCATGAGTGAAGAGATTGAGGAGGTCATGTCCTCCGTCCTGAGCGAGCACCAAGTCTCTGCCGTCGTTACCCTGAAGGTCGATACGAAGGAGGCCGACCGGATTGCGGGGGAGATCGCCCAGTTCGAACCCATCGAGGACCTGTTCCTCGTGACCGGGGACACCGACATCGTAGCAAAGGCGCGGTTTCGAGACTACAAGGAGCTGAAGGAGTTTCTCCTGCAATCCCTGGCCCCCATCTCGGGAATCAAGGACACCAAGACGCTAATAGTGGTCATGACATACAAAGAGCGCGGAGTGGCCCAGTGAGTCCGGCCAGCGTACAAGATTTCGCAGCGGAGAGAGCGCGGTGGAGACGGAGGAGAGGCTTAAGCACATACTCGACGGCCTCGGCCAGCTGGCGGAGGATACCTCGGTCCCGCGCAACATCCGTCGGGGCGCCCTCAACGCACGGGAGCTTCTGCTGAAGAAAGAGAACGCCTTGGATGTCCGGGCTGCCAGTGCCATTTTCATTCTCGACGAGTTGGCGAACGACCCCAACATCCCCCTCCACGGTCGAACCCTAATCTGGAACGTGATTAGCCAGCTGGAAACGGTCAAGTAGCGGCTCCCGCCACCGAACGTCGCGTTCTCCTCATGCAATTATGGATATCTGACCACAGCCTCTCAGGTATCGATGGTGGAAGCCATTGGCGCCATGGAGGGAAGGACGTGCGTGGTTACCGGGGCGAATTCGGGCATCGGGAAGGCCACGGCCGCCGGTCTGGCGAGACAGGGCGCGCATGTTGTGATGGTCTGCCGCGATGGCCCGCGAGGCGAGGCCGCCCAGGCGGAAATCCAGTCCTTAACCGGTAACCCATCCGTGGACCTGCTTCTCGCCGATCTCTCGTCCCAGGCGGCCATTCGAACCCTCGCCGCCGAGATCACCAGGAGCTTCGAATCGCTTCATGTCCTCGTGAACAACGCGGGGGCCCTGGTGAACCCGCGTAAGGAGACGGCGGATGGATTGGAGTACACCTTTGCCCTCAACCACCTGGCCCCGTTCCTCCTCACGAACCTGCTTCTCGATATCTTGACGGCCTCGGCGCCCGCTCGCGTGGTCAACGTGACATCCGGAGCCCACGCGATGGGCCGCATGCGCTTCGATGACCTCCAAGCGCGTCGTCGATACCGAGCCCTTGGTGCGTACAACCAATCGAAGCTGGGAATCATCCTTTTCACCTACGAGCTGGCCCGCCGAGTTGAAGGCCGAGGCGTGACGGTGAACTGTGTCCACCCAGGCGGTGTCAACTCGAACTTCGGGAACAGTGCCAAGGGAGCCTTCGCCGCCATGTTTCGCCTTTTCAAGCCTCTGATGCGAAGCCCGGAGAAGGGAGCCGAGACGGTGCTGTACATCGCCACGGCCCCCGAGATGGAGGGCGTGACCGGAGGGTACTTGGTCGATCGGGAATCGAGGGCATCCTCACGGCGCTCCTATGATGAGGGACTCGCGAGGCAGCTCTGGGATGTAAGCGCAGAGTTGACGGGTCTCGACGATGCACCGAGGCCTGCTTAATCCTTAGATAGCCCCGGGTCCTCCCGCTGGCGGCGCGGCCGTGGTCTAGCGGTCAGGACAGAGGCCCCCCAAGCCTCTAACCCGGGTTCAAATCCCGGCGGCCGCATTTGAGGCGCAGGAGCGGTGATAGATCCACGATAGCCGCTCTCTCTAGGTTGACGTGGTCCAGTGTGACTTCAGGGCTTTCAAGGCGCGCAACCTCTTTATGTCCAAGAGCCACCTCGAAGGTCGTGAAGGCATGAGCGAGGGCCCAACATGGCAGCTGTTGGCATCAATGCTATCAGCCATCACCGGAATACTGCTGGTTCCTGCAGCCTTCAGTCCGGATAATCCTGCGCCCCTGCCGGCTATCTTGGGGACGGCAGCGATCATGTTGGGCCTCTCCTTTCTCTTCCTCAAGCTTCACTTGGACTTTCGAAGGGGCGAGAGGAGGGGTTGATGGCGGAAAGTCCCTCGGCCTCCAAGGATTAGAAATGCCACTGGCAGCCACGTGCCATTTGGGGATGGGATGGATGACTTCATGCGGCGGGCAACAGTCTTCGATACCCAGCGGTCGTTCAACACCGACACAGCTACATGGAGATAGCGATTGTCCCTCCCAGATTAATCCAGCGCATTGCTTAACCCCCTTCAGGATTGTCCTTAGATTCCAGTCGCTCGCGAACGATGGAGGCTATTATGGAGACGAGTAGCATGCCAGCGATTACGCCCAAAGCGACCTCGATAGGGATTTTGTAGAAATCACCCACCAGCATCTTTGCGCCTACGAAGAAGAGGATGGCGGCAAGTCCGTAGTGAAGATACCGAAACTTTCGGATCACCCCGGCCAGGGCGAAATATAGCGCCCTCAACCCCAGGATCGCAAAGACGTTCGAGGTGTAGATGATGAAAGGGTCCAGCGTGATGGCGAAAATGGCGGGAATCGAGTCAACTGCGAAAACGAGGTCCGTGGTCTCGACAACCAGGAGCACCACGAGCAACGGCGTGGCATAGAGAACCCCCGATATCCTTACCAAGAACTTGCCTTCGACATAGTCGTCCGTAATCGGCACAAGTCGACGGAAGAGCCTGAGTACGGGGTTTCTTTCAGGGTGTATCTCCTCTCCCTTTTTCACAGCCATCCTGATGCTGGTTGCGATCAGCACGACACCAAAGATGTAGATGATCGCGTGAAACCGCTCGATGAGAGCCACTCCAATGGTTATGAAGAGAAGCCGCATGACCAACGCGCCAAGAATGCCCCAGAAGAGAACCTTATGCTCGTAGACACGGGGCACTTTGAAGTAGGTGAAGATGAGAAGGAAGACGAAGATGTTGTCTACGCTGAGGGACTTCTCGATTAGATAACCGGCCAGGAATTCAAGGGCGATCGCTGGACCCCGCCAGAAGAAGATTATCACATTGAAGACGAGGGCTAGGGTGACCCAGAATGCAGTCCACAGGAGGGCTTCTCTGGTTCTAATGACGTGTGCCTTGCGATGAAAAACCCCCAAATCCAGGGCCAGCATGGCAAGCACGAAAACACCGAAGGCAACCCAAACCAGTATTTCCGTCGACATTGGAGATCCTTTCCTGCGTCACAACGGCGTGCTCAGGAGACAATCTCTCGCCTAGGAGAGCGCGTGTTGTGAGGCGAGCTGTAGGATTCGCTTGCCGGCATTGACGCCGCATAGTGATGGGCAATATGTACGTTTGTTGGCGGCCCGAGAACGGTATGTTGAGCGTTTGAAGGAGTTCTGTCGCGGTATGGCGAGTAGCTCAAAGCCCAGGTTGGCGAGCACAATAGAGAAGGCAGCCCACTCACTCCGCATGACTGATGACGCCATTTATCGCCGTCTCGGCGATATCAGAGGCGTAAACCGCCAATGCGGCTGATGCTGACCGCGATGGTCGCTAGAGGTAGGAGTCTGGCACATGCCGCATCACTCACCTCCCGGGAAGTTCCTCAACCGTCAGGGATAGCCATCCCCTGGCGTCCAGGGCCTCGTTAGCCATCTCCAAGTCACCGACCATCAGCGCCGTGAAGGCCTTCTCCAAAATATCCAAGCTAAGTTGAACGGCGCTTTCGAGCCTGACGAGGAATGCCTTATTCTGGACGAGTTCTTCTAGGTTGATAACGGCCAAGGCGATTTTCTCAGCGTGGTCACCAATGCGTTCGAGAAGCTTGGCGGCCGTGCGGAAGTGTTGGAGCCTCTCGCGGAGATTGTACGCCACGACGTCCTTATCAAGGCGGGTACAGGACTTCCCGCCAATCTCCATCGTGGGGGATGGGTAACCCATGTACCAATGAAACCAGGCTACCTGAGACTGGGGTCGGCGATGCTGGCCACATGAGTTTCTCCTATCCCTCGACAATCTGTCTGGTTGAGTTGCGAATTGCTAACTGTCTCATTGAGGAGAAGTGCCTGAGACCTTCTCCACTGTGAAAGTCACTGGGACGCCCCCACCGCAACCCAGAGTTGATGTGTAGGGCCCCCCGGAGCCCCAGGTATATGACTCCTGCAAGTGTACAACTTCAACCGACATCCCCAGCATTCTCCCAGGAGCCCTCTTCCCTACGACGATATCTTGTCTTAGAAGAGTTCTTTCCGTCGGTGAATCAGACCCAATTCCTCTGGAGTGTTCTCATGGCAGATCGGTCACCGGCCTCGAGTGCAGTGCGGACTTCAGGACACGAATGCGGTAAGGAGGTCCCGTCGTGCTAGAGATCGACGGCTCCCATGGTGAGGGAGGCGGTCAGATTTTCCGGATGGCTCTTGCTTTTTCTGCCTTGAGAAGGGAGGAAGTGAGGATTACGTACATCAGGGCTCGTCGTCCGAATCCTGGTCTAACCAGCCAACACATTGCGGCAGCTAGACTAGTTGCCTCCATGTGCAGCGGCGACGTGGAGGGGTTGGAGCTAGGATCCCCAGAGGTGACATTCCGCCCAGGTCCGCTCGAGGGGGGAAGTTTCCAGATTGACGTGGGAACCGCGGGGAGCGCGACACTCGTTCTCCAGACCTGCCTCCTTCCTGCTATCTTTGCGGCGGGCCCGACGGAACTCAGGATTCGAGGAGGCACTGACGTAAAGTGGTCGCCGACGGCAGACTACTTCGTACACGTCTTCCTCCGGCAGCTGGGGAGGATGGGCATCCATGCTAAAATGCGTATTCTGAAGCGCGGCTACTACCCTAAAGGAGGCGGCCTCGTTGAGGCGAGGATAGAGCCAGCGTCTGTTATCGCACCGCTCCGGCTTCCAAGCCCTAGCAAAACCTACAGACTGGGAGGCAGGGCACACGTATCCAACCTACCGCAGCACATCGCCCAGAGGATGAGGAGGGCCGCGTTGAGGGTGCTAGCGGATTGCGGGGAGATGGACATGGAGGAGGTGTCTTACGGGGAGGCGGAGGCGTTGGGACCGGGGGGAGCCATTGTCCTCTGGGCCGAGTCGAGGAACACCATCCTGGGCTCCTCAGCCCTGGCGGAGAAAGGGGTAAGGGCGGAGGATGTTGGGCGGAGGGCTGCGGAGGAACTATTGGCAGACCTTCGAGCAGAAGCGACGCTGGACGGTCACGCGGCGGACCAGCTTCTCCCGTACCTGTCCCTGGCCTCCGGGCCCTCTGCGTTCCGCGTCCGGAAGGTGCCCGGACACCTAAAGACTCTTTTCTGGCTCCTCTCGCGGTTCCTCGATGTGGAGTTTCAGACCGAGGAGGAGGAGGGAGGCACCCGCGTCCACGTGACGCCTAGCCGTACATGGAGGTCGACCGGGACTCCTCCGGCCGCTGGCCATCGAGGGCCCGACGGTTGAAGGACTTCAGTTGCTGCTCGATGCGGCCTGCCTCTTCGTACAGCGGTTTCGTGTCGAGCCCCATCTTGAGGAGGACCTTGTCTACCGTCTCGATGACCCGGGCGGCTGCCCTCGCGTCGGGGAAGTCCGGATGCGCCTCTGAAAGGACGCTGATCACGTCAAAGCCCCGTTTCCTTCCTTCGTTGAGGAGAACCCCGGCGACGCCGGTGATGACCCCTTCCTCGAAGATCGGAATCTCGCTATTCTTGAGCATCGCGGTGGTGGCGGCGGTGCTTCCGACACCGTACACCATCACATGCTCTTGGGCCCCGGATTCCCGGTCCAGAATGAGGCCCTCTGGACAGACGAGGAGGGAGCACTCCTTCGCCTCGGCCCAGTCCAACACGGCGTCGGCAATGTCCTTGATCATCGTCGCGGCCGGCTGGAACTCGGAGATGAAGATGACGACCGTGCGCCCTCCGTTCTCCTGGCCCCCGGCGTAGATGCGAACGGGGTGGAGGGGGACGCCACCCTTGACGAGAGCGACGGTGGGGAACCGCGGCGAATCCACCACGCCCACCTGCTCGAGGTCAAGGATTTCCACGAGGTAGTTGGCCACGATGGAGCTCACGAGTCCGACGCTCGGAAAGCCATCGATCAGGACGGAGTCGCGGAGGTCCAACTCTTTGAACAGATGAATGCGCACCCCATCCATGCATTTCGGGTATCCGGGCACCCCGTATTTAAAATCCCTAGGCCTCGTTCTCCGTTCTGTCTCCGACGCTAATCCTTATTCGGCGGAGTCCCATGGAAACCCGTGGCAGACCGGCCTTTCATCGTCTTGAATATGGCGTCCACCCTGGACGGGAAGATCGGCCTCCCCGGAAAGAGGCCCTTGAAACTCTCCTCGGAGGAGGACTTTGCACGGGTCCACCGTCTCCGTGCAGAAGCCCAGGCGGTGGTCGTAGGGATCGAGACGGTCCTGGCGGACGACCCGAAGCTCACCGTGAAGGAGGAGCACGTCCCCGACGGTTCGAGTCCCCTTCGGGTAGTCTTGGATTCCGCCGGGCGTGTGCCGAGGGGGGCCGCGGTGCTGGATGGCTCGACGGCGACCCTGATCGTGACGGCGGAAGACGTCTCGGGGACATTTCCGAACGCCGAGGCTCTTCGGTGTGGCACGGGAGAGATCGACCTTCTTCGCCTAGTCGGCCATCTTGCCGAGCGAGGGGTCCAACGGATTCTGGTGGAGGGCGGCGGCACCGTGGCTTGGTCCTTCCTGCGAGCGGGTCTCGTCGACCGTTTCCACGTCTACATCGCACCTTGGACGATGGGGGACGAACGAGCGCCGAGCCTCCTCGCCGGCAACCGGGCGGACAGCCCAGGGGACATGCGACGGCTCCGCCTGCGCGAAGTGACGGTTCTCGGGGAAGGCCTCTTGGTGACCTACGAGCCGGCGCAGAAAGGGGGAGGGACGGAGGAGGGTCGTGGAGGGTAGTTCACGATTCCTCTGCGACCACATGCTGGGGACGCTCGCTCGGTGGCTGCGACTCTTGGGGTACGACACCGCCTACCCGGAGGCCTTGCACGATGACGAACTCGCGACCCTTGCCGAGCGCGAGGAACGCGTGCTGCTCACCAGGGACAAGGACCTGGCCGCTCGAAGCCACGTGAGCGCGCTCTGCGTTGTGAGCGACGATCTGGATGCGCAGATTCGTCAGGTTCTGACGGAGCTCGCGCCTGAGGCGGGTGAACCCATGAGCCGCTGCTCCGTGTGCAACGGAGTTCTGACCGAGGCCTCGAAGGAGGCGGCAAAACAGGCAGTCCCCGAGGGCGTCTGGGAGCGACACGAGCGTTTCTGGCGGTGTCCTTCGTGCGGCAAACACTACTGGCGCGGGACCCACTGGGAGCGCATGCGGCCGAAGATCGAGGAGTACACGGCCCTCGTTGCGCCGGCCCGGGAAGGGGTGCCGTCCAAAGCCTAATAAGGCGGCCCTGGATTGCTTGAAAGGTCTCCCGGATGGACGGGTTGCTGGTCCTCGAAGACGGACAGGTTCTGAGGGGACCCGCATTTGGAACGGCGGACACCGTCTTCGGGGAGCTCGTTTTCAACACGAACATGACGGGCTACTGCGAGGCCCTGACGGATCCCTCCTACAGCGGCCAGATTCTGCTGATGACCTACCCGCTGATAGGGAACTACGGGGTGGACCCGGGGACCTTGGAATCCGACCGGATCCAAGCTACGGGTTTCGTCGTCCGAGAGCTGTGGCGGGGACCCACCCATCCCAGCTCCGAGAAGGGTCTGGACGCGTTCCTCCGGGAAGAAGGGATTCCCGGGATCGAGGGGGTGGATACCCGTCACCTCACCATCACCACGCGCCTCCATGGCACCCTGCGAGCAGCCCTCTCCACCGAGGGAGCGGATGCGGATGAACTCCTGAAGGAGGTTCGCGCTCGACCCTACCCCGACGTCCACAATCTCGTGGGCCGGGTCAGCTGCGAGCGGCCGATCCGTTTCGAAGGCGAGGACAGTCGCCGCTTCGCCGTGCTGGATTGCGGCGTGAAGAGCAGCATCATCGAATGCCTGCGCGCCCACGGAGAGGTCGTCCAGCTACCATACGACACCTCGCCGGATTCGATACGCGAACTCGAACCGGACGGACTTGTAGTCTCCAACGGACCCGGGGACCCCGCCCATCCTGCGATGATGTCGACGGTGGTGCCCGCCCTGAAGGAGCTAGCGGAAGAGATGCCGATCCTGGGCATCTGCCTGGGCCATCAGCTCCTCGGCCTCGCCCTTGGGGCGGAGACCTACAAGCTCAAGTTTGGCCATCGAGGGGGAAACCAGCCCGTCCAGGAGGTCGGGCAGGGTCGATTATTGATGACCTCTCAGAATCACGGATTCGCCGTCCGGGAGGAGACCCTCCGGGACGAGCTGGAGGTCACCCACCTCAATCTCAACGATGGGACGGTGGAGGGATTTCGGCACCGGGAGCTGCCTTTGCTCTCAGTGCAGTACCACCCGGAGGCGAGCCCGGGTCCCCACGACAGCCGCTACGTTTTCCACGACTTCGTGAAGGAGGTCGACGCGTTTGGGGGAGCCCCCCGGAGGTGAGGATCGCGCCTAAGCAGAAGGGACTTCGGAAGGTCATGGTCATCGGCTCCGGTCCGGTCGTGATCGGACAAGCGGCGGAGTTTGACTACGCCGGGAGCCAGGCCTGTCGTGCCCTGCGGGAGGAGGCCATTGAGGTTGTGCTCGTTAACTCCAACCCGGCCACGATTATGACTGACCCCGACATGGCAGACGCCGTCTACCTGGAGCCCCTGGAGGTAGACTTCCTCGAACGCATCCTCGCGAAAGAACGACCCCAGGCGCTCCTGGCGGGCATGGGGGGCCAGACGGCCCTCAATGTCGCTTCCGAATTGGCCGAACGGGGGGTCCTGAAGCGATATGACGTCGAGCTCCTCGGTACCACCCTGTCGGCCATCGAGACCTCGGAGGACCGGCAAGCTTTCGCGGCCCTCATGGAACGGATTGGAGAACCCATTCCTCAAAGTTTCTCGTGCGAGAGTTTGGAGGAGGCTCAGCGAGCTGTCACGGAGCTGGGCGGCCTCCCCGTCATCATCCGGCCCGCGTACACCCTCGGGGGCACCGGCAGCGGCATCGCCTCGACCGCCGAGGAACTGGAGCGAATTGCCTCAATCGGCCTCTCCTATTCCCGTATCCATCAGGTTCTCGTGGAGGAGTGCGTCCTCGGGTGGAAAGAGTATGAGTACGAGGTCATGCGGGACCGGGCGGATAACTGCATCACCATCTGCTCCATGGAGAACCTGGACCCGATGGGGTTCCACACGGGGGAGAGCATCGTGGTGGCCCCCGCGCAGACCCTCCGGGACCGAGACCACCAGGTCCTCCGCAGCGCCGCCCTGCGCATCATTCGCGCCCTGGGGATCGCCGGCGGCTGCAACATTCAGTTCGCGGTC
Organism: Methanobacteriota archaeon; assembly: GCA_030594205.1. Classification (GTDB taxonomy): domain Archaea; phylum Thermoplasmatota; class Thermoplasmata; order RBG-16-68-12; family JAJISG01; genus JAJISK01. The sequence goes on along the minus strand of JAUVFR010000001.1, from coordinate 11,272 downwards.
CACCCCGAGACCTACGAGTATCGGGTCATCGAGGTGAACCCCCGGGTGTCCCGGTCATCCGCTCTCGCTTCGAAGGCCACGGGCTACCCCATCGCCCGCCTCGCCGCCAAGTTGGCGGTGGGCTTCCGCCTGGATGAAATCCCCAACAGCGTGACACGCAAGACCCGGGCCTTTTTCGAGCCGTCCTTGGACTATGTGGTCACCAAGATTCCCCGCTGGCCCTACGACAAGTTCCCCCACGCGGAGCGGGTGATTGGCACCCAGATGAAGTCGACCGGAGAGGTCATGGCCATCGGGCGGAGCTTCGAAGAATCCCTTCTCAAGGCGATTCGTTCCTTGGAGGTGGGGAAGGAAGGGCTCGAGCCTGAGGAATGGGACGACGGAGGGCTGGAGGAGGAACTGATCCGGCCGACGGATAAACGGGTTTTCGCGATTGCCGAGGCGTTTCGACGAGGGTGGGACCTCCCACGCCTCGCCAACCTGACCCGATGGGACCCGTTCTTCCTGACGCGAATGCGCCGACTCGTGGAGCTGGAAGCACGAATTCGGGCGGGACCCACGAAGTCGGTCATCCGTCGCGCCAAGGCGACGGGCTTCTCGGATCGTTATCTCGCCAGCATAAGCGGACTCTCCGAGGGAGAGGTGGAGGCACTTCGCGGCCGCGTCGCGTTCAAGGTCGTCGACACCTGCGCCGGGGAGTTCGAGGCCTCCACGCCTTACTTCTACTCTTGCCACGAGGAGACCACGGAGGCGGAACCCCTGTCCGGATCCAAGGTCCTCATCGTCGGGGCGGGACCCATTCGCATCTCCCAGGGCATCGAGTTCGACGGCTGTTGCGTCCACGGGATCATGGCCTTGCGCGAGGAGGGGTACGCCGCCCTCCTGATCAACAACAACCCCGAGACTGTCTCCACCGACTTCGACATCTCCGACCGCCTCTACTTCGATCCTCTGACCCTGGAAGACGTCCTGAACGTCGTCGAGTTCGAGGAGCCGGAGGGGATCATCCTCCAATTCGGCGGGCAGACCTCAGTCAACCTGGCGATCCCGCTTCAGCGCGCCCTAGAGGAGCGCGGCCTCCCGAGCCGTATCCTCGGCACCTCCCCCGATTCCATGGACGTGGCGGAGGATCGGGCCCGCTTCTCGGAACTTCTCGAGACCCTCGGCATCGACCAAGCCCCCTTTGCCACCGGCTTCTCCTTCGAGGAGGTCCGGGAGATCGCCGCCCGCATCGGCTATCCGGTCCTCGTACGGCCCTCCTACGTCCTGGGCGGCCGGGGGATGGAGATCGTCCACGGGGAGGAGGACCTGGAACGGTTCATGATCCGGGCCCACGAGGCGTCCAGCGAACACCCCATCCTGGTGGACAAGTTCCTGACCCATGCCATCGAGGTGGACGTCGATGCGGTCTCGGACGGGCACGACGTCTTCATTGGCGGCATCGAAGAGCACATCGAGGAGGCGGGGGTCCACTCCGGAGACGCAGCGTGCGTCCTCCCACCCCAGACGCTCTCGGAGGATGTCCTTGAGCGTATTCGACAGATCACGCGTCGGCTTTGCGAGGCGCTGCAGGTGGTCGGGCTCATCAACCTCCAGCTTGCCGTCAAGGAAGGTCGCGTGTACGTTCTGGAGGCCAACCCCCGTGCGAGTCGCACCGTCCCCTTCGTTTCCAAGGCGACGGGCATCCCCCTGGCCAAGGTGGCCACAAAGGTCATGCTAGGGAAGACGCTGAGGTCGCTCGGCTACACGGGGGAGGCCGCCGTGGAGCACGTCGCTGTGAAGGCCCCGGTGTTCCCCTTCCAGAAGATTCCGGGAATCGATGCCATCCTCGGTCCGGAGATGAAGTCCACGGGAGAGGTCATGGGCCTCGATGTGGATGTGGGACGCGCCTATTACAAGGCCATGGTGGCGGCAGGGAGCCGTCTCCCGATGGAAGGGGCCGTGTACATGACGGTTCGGGACGAGGACAAAGAGGCCATCGCCGATATCGCCGATCGATTTGTGGGGCTCGGGCTAAAAATCTATGCGACCCGTGGGACGGCGACCTCGCTGCGTGCGCACGGCATTCCGGTGGAGACCGTCTACCGGATCAGCGAAGGCCGCAGTCCGGACGCCATCGGCCTGATGCGCGGTGGGCAGGTGGACTTAATCGTGAACACGCCCACCGAGAGCCGCGGAGCGCGTCGGGACGGCTACATGATGCGCAGGCTGGCCGTGGAGCTCAACATTCCTTTCATCACGACCGTGCAGGCCGCCCGGGCCGCAACGGAAGCCATCGCCCGGGCCAAAGAGGGCGGGTTCACTTTGAAGCCCCTGACAGAATACGCGCCCCCGCCGCGGAGTCCTTGATGGAAGGAACCGCGCCGGCGCCATCCTGAGGTCGGACGAGGGAGGATATTGTCGTCTGGGTCACGGTGGCAATACTTATTCTACCAATCACGATGACCAACGTCCTCCTGGTTCGTTCCGATGACACCCGATGCCCTCCCCGCCAAGGTTCTCGTGACGGATCCGCTTCACGAAGAGGCACTTCAGGCGCTCCGTCGAGGTTATGACGTTACGGTTCGGGAGGTGCCGTCCGAAGAGCTGCCGGATGTCATCGAGGGCTTCGACGCGCTCATCGTGCGGTCCCGAACGAAGGTGACACGAGACGTATTGACTCGAGACACCGGACTTCGTGTGGTGGGCCGTGCCGGCGCGGGGGTTGACAACATCGATGTGAAAGCGGCGACAGAGCGGGGGATCCCCGTCGTAAACGCCCCCGGGGGGAACTCTCAGTCCGTGGCTGAGTTGACCGTAGGCCTCATGCTCAGTCTCGCGCGGCGCATTCCCGAGGCGGATCGGACCACCAAGGCCGGACGGTGGGAGAAGACCCGGTTCCGGGGGGGCGAGCTTGCCGGCAAGGTCCTTGGCCTCGTGGGGTCGGGGCGGATCGGATGCTTGGTGGCCCAGATCTGTCAAGACTTCGGGATGGAGGCGGTTGCCTACGACCCGCATGTGGAACCTGTGGCGGTGCAGGAGAGGGGCATATCGCTCGCGAGCCTCGAGCAGGTGTTGAAACGTGCGGATTTTGTCAGCGTGCACGCCGCCCTTACCGAGGAGACCCACCACTTGCTCTCCGGCCCTCAGCTGGCCCTCATGAAGCCCACGGCCTATCTCGTCAATGTTGCCCGCGGCCCCATTGTGGACGAGGAGGCGCTGATCGCGGCGCTCGAGGCCGAGCAGATTGCCGGAGCAGCTCTCGACGTCTTCGAGAGGGAGCCCCCTTCGGGTAGCCCCCTACTTATGATGGAAAACGTCGTCCTTACCCCCCACATCGGCGCGTATACCGACGAGGCGCAGCGCAGGACGGGCCTGCTTGTCGTCGAACAGGTGATGAAGGTTCTGGAGGGCGACGTTCCAGAGTTCCTGGTGAACCCCGAGATCCTATCCGTCTGAGGACTGTCGCCGTGCGGCCTCTAGGAGTTCGATTCCCTCCTTGTTGACTTGGGCCCGAACCGCCCCCATGATCTCGACGTACTCCTTGTACCCTTTCCCGTGGCGGCGAAGGATGCGTCCAAGAGCGCGCTCGAAGGTCTCGTTCCTGTGAAGGTCCTTAAGGGCCTCCTGAAGGATTTTCCCCTGGTCCACCTCGGTCATGTCATCCTGCTCCCGCGAGGCTAGAGAGCGTCCTTACACACTCTGAGAAAGTTCTCGAAAATCCGATGGCCAAACTGCGTGTGTTCGACCTCCGGGTGGAACTGCAGCCCGTAGAGGGGTCGGTCCTCAGCTTGCATCGCCTGGACAGGGCAGGTGTCCGAACTCGCCAAGGTCCGAAAGCCGGACGGGGCCTCCGTTACCTCGTCGTTGTGGGATTCCCACACCACGAGCTGACGGGGCAGGCCGATGAAGAGGTCTCCTGGATCCTCCACCGTCACCTCGGTGCGTCCGAATTCGGGGACGGCCGCGGGGCGTGCACGACCGCCGAAGTGGAGGGCCATGAACTGGTGGCCGGCGCAAATCCCCAGGATGGGAACCGGCGCGCGCTCTAGGTAGTCCCCATTGCGACCCATCTTCGCTGCGTCGAGGCCCACGCGGGGAGCGCCGCCGGATAGGACGAGCCCATCGACGGAGAGGTCCTCCACCGGCGTCTCGTTGGGAACGATCTTCGTCTCTACGCCCAGGTCCCGCAGAACACGCCATTCGCGATGGGTCCACTGTCCGCCGTTGTCGACCACATAGACCCGCATACGATCCATAAAGGCGGCCCCCGATAATAATACGTTTCTGCAGGCCCGATCGGGCAGACGACGGACCTACTCCCACTCGATGGTTCCCGGGGGCTTGTTGGTCACGTCGTAGACGATGCGATTCACGCCTCGGACCTCGTTGGTGATCCGCGTCGACATGCGGCCGAGCACATCCTGTGGAATGGGCGAGAAGGAGGCTGTCATGCCATCCGTCGAGGCTACCGCCCGGATGGCAATCGTGTGGCCATACACCCGAACGTCCCCCTCGACCCCTACGGACTTGACGGGGAGAAGAACGGCGAAGTATTGCCAAGGCCGTTCCATGAGGCCTGTCTCGCTCGCCTTCTCGAGTTCCTCCTCCACGACCGCGCATGCCGCCCGAACGACGGCGATGCGATCGTGCGTGACCTCGCCCAGCACGCGGACGGCGAGGCCCGGTCCTGGAAAGGGCTGCCGTTCCGCCACTTGGACGCCCAGCGCTCGTGCGACCCGGCGAACCTCGTCCTTGTAGAGGTCGCGGAGGGGTTCCACGACCTCGAGGGTCATGCTCGTGGGGAGCCCCGCGACGTTATGGTGGGTCTTGATGCGATCCCGGAGCTGCCCGCCGCTCTCGATCCAGTCGGGCGCGATGGTCCCTTGGATTAGCCACTCGGCTCCGACCTTTCGAGCCTCTTCCTCGAAGAGATGGACGAAGGTGTTTCCGATGACCTTTCGCTTCTTCTCCGGGTCCACTATGCCCTTTAGTTCCCCGAAGAAGCGATCCGCCGCCTCCAGGACCTTGTACCGAACCCCGAGGCTCCTGAGGGTCGCGTCCACGTCTTCTCGTTCCCCCTCTCGCATGAGGCCGGTATCCACATAGACCGCCCGGAGGTTCTTCCCCAAGGCCCGAGAGGCGAGGACAGCCGCGGTGGTGCTATCGACCCCGCCCGAGACGGCGATGACGGCCTTTCCCGAGATTTCCTTCCGGAGGGCTTCCACGGCCTCCTCGATGAACGCCTCCGGGGAGAACATCTACCCCCCGACGATCTGGGAATCCTTCGCGATTGCCTCGCGCATGCCTTCGCGGTAAGCCTCAAGCCGTGCCTGGAGCTCCGGGTCCGCGAGGGCAAGGATTTCCACTGCTAGCAACGCGGCGTTCTCGGCACCGTCGAGGGAGACGGCGGCTACCGGGATCCCAGGGGGCATCTGGGTTACCGCCAGGACCGAGTCCAAGTTGAGTTTGCCGCTGAGAGGGACGCCGATCACGGGCCGGGTGGTTAGGGCAGCCACGGTCCCCGGCAGCGCGGCCGACATGCCCGCCATGGCGACAAAGATCCGGGCATCGGAATCTTCTACCACCCTACGGAGGCGATCGGGCGTCCGGTGGGCGGAGGCAACGACGAGCTTCGACGGGACGCCGAACTCCTCGAGGATGGCTACCGCCTTCTCGCCGCGGTCGGCATCGCTCTTGCTTCCGAGGATTACCAGGACGTCCATGGGTGAATCCCATAAGCTCCTGGCGAATAAACCTTTAATCAGACTTTATCGTCGCAGCTCAACGCGAATCTCAACGGGGTCGGGGTCTCCGTTCTCCCACATGAGGTAGTACTCTCCGCTGGTACGGCTCCCGAAAACTCCGTCGGCCTCTCGCTGCGAGAGCCGTTCGTGGTAGGTGACTGCCTCCCCTTGATGGGAATGGATGTTGAACTCGACCTCCTTGTCTGCCTTCCAGTGATAGCTGACCGTCTGCCCCGGCGTCAATTCCACTGCCAGTTCGGCGACGGCGCCTTTCGCTCCCTTCGCCTGAAGGGTGAGCGTTTCCTGCAATCGTGGAGCGTCTCGCGGAAAGGCCTTCACGGAAATCCGAGTCTTACGACTTCATGATGGCCAGAAGGAAGAGCCCAATGGCCAAAATGGCCCCGATGGCCGCCGCCACGAGGACAATGATGCTCTGCACGATTACCTCAAAGAGGCCCGTGGGAAGCGGGATGAAGTTCGCGAGCCCGCTGCTGAGCCATCCCCATAGAAGTCCGAGCACCAATCCTCCGCCCAGGAGGCCTCCCCCAATCCGCCGGCTCTTCCCGCTGCCGAAGTAGGCGGTGAAGGCCCCGGTGATGATGAGAAAGAGGGAGAAGGTCAAAATGAGGATCGTAACAAATGTCCAAGGTTCAAACGCGTTGATTGCCATCTTCCAGTCTCCTATACCAAGTTTTTAGAATTGGATCCCCGTCAGGGTCTTCGTGTCGATAACTCCTTGGATGGTCCGGATCTTGTCGACGACAATCTGACCCAAGACGTTGAAGTCATCGGCTTCAATCTTGGCGATCAGGTCGTACTCCCCAAAGAGAGGATGCAATTCCTTGATCGCCGCGATGCTGGAGAGGGCGTTGTAGACCTCGTGCTCCTTTGCCGGAGCCGTGCTAATTAGAACAAAGCCAATGGCCATGCCCCGTCTCCCAGCCCGGGTTATCTTACCGTGGGTATAAAGTTTCTGGCCTACGCCTCCGTCACTCGGTCCTCGAAACTCGTGCCCCGTTCGTTGGCCTCGCGCCACCGGGGCAATCCTTCCTGCGGTCCCTCCGTTTCCATGCTAAAACTTGCCACGGAGGCGCCCAGGAGGCCGCACTGGGGCAGCTCGAGGCCACGCTGGAGGCCCGCATAGAACCCGGCCCGGTACGCGTCCCCCGCTCCGGTCACATCCACCTTGGCGCGCGGCGGAATGGAGGGAATTCTCCATGCCCGCTCACGGTTGTAGATGACACTTCCCTCTCCCCCTCGAGTCTCCACGAGGGTCTCGACCCAGGCGAGCATCTCCCGCTCGCTGTGGAGGCCCAGGTAGTCCAGGGCCACGCCAATTTCTTCCCGGTTCCCGAAGAAGAGGTCGGTTCCTTCGAGCAGACCGCGGAAGGAGTCGGCATTGTACCGGTAATGGATTTCCTGGGCGGGGTCGAAGGCGACGCGCTTGCCGAGCTTCCGGGCCACGGACTGGATATTTCTGAGATAGTCTGGGGTCCCGGTTCCCAGGTGAATCCAATCGCTCGTCTCGACGGTGTGACGGGGGAGAGCGAACTCGGCGGCCGCATCCATGGGACCTTGGTCGATGACGGCAACCTGACGGTCCTCGGGATCGCTGAAGACCCAGGCGGTGGGCGTGGCGTAACCCGCGACGGTGCGCAGGTCGGCAATGTCTACGCCGTCGCCCTCGAGGGCCTCTCGGTACTCTGGAGGGAAGTCTTCCCCCACGAATGAGGCCAGGGCGGTCTTCACCTCGAGCCGAGCGGCGGCCCGGGCGAGGTTGCCTCCGGTGCCCCCAAAGTGGCGCTTCCTTGCGGTCACCTGGATGGACGTACCCGGGGCCGGCAGGCGAGGGACCTGCAAGATGTAGTCGAGGACCACGTGACCGAACACGCCCAAGAAGCTCACGAGGAGGGGCTCCCGAGCAGATCCACGAGGATCCGATAGGCGGACCCGAGTGTCGGGACCACGTAGTCGGCTTTGTCGTCCCCGCTCGACTCATCCAGGAGGATTGTCGTCATCCCGAGGCGTCTCGCACCCGCCGCGTCGCGGTCGGCCGAGTCGCCTACATGAATGGCCTCTTCAGGCCGGCAGTCCGCCTTCGCGAGGGCACGGCGGAAGATTGCCGGGTCCGGCTTGGCCCGTCCCGTCTCCTCGGAGGTCGTGATGGAATCAAGAAATCGATCGAGAGGGAAGACGTAGAGGCAGATCTGGAGGAAGTCCTCGTCGATGTCGGAAACAAGACCTAGGTGGACATCGAATCCCCGAAGCCCTCCCAGAACCTCCTCGGTCTCCGGGAACATCTGGAGCCAACGAAGGTGCTCCTTCCAATACGCCGCCTGGAAGGCCTCCCAGTGCTCTTCCTCGAGGACGCGGCCTTCCTCCCGGAGAATCTGGCTCAGCGCCTCTCGATTCATGACGCGGTCCACCTTCCATCTCGTCCCGAGCTGTCGGATGCGCTCCTGGTGGAGGCGCTCGTAGCGTTCCCACAGTTTCTCCTCGGAGAGGCTGACGTCCGCGGCTTCCCGGAAGGAACGGACGATGGCACGGTGGGCCCGATGATCGCTCGCGGGATCGAGGAGCGTGCCCCCCAGGTCGAGAAAGACCGCCCTCCAGGGCACCTAGGTTCCCGCCTTCCAGGAATCCACGTATCGACGCTGATCCTCGGTTAGGGCGTCAATGGAAACTCCCAGGGTTTCGAGGCGAATCCGAGCGACTCGCTCGTCGATTTCCGGCGGGACCGGGTGGACCCGTGCCTCCATGTTGGCACCCTCTCGATGGAGAAGGTCCACGGCGAGGGCCTGGAGTGCAAAGCTCGTGTCCATGATCTCCACGGGATGGCCCTGACCCGCAACCAGGTTGATGAGGCGTCCCTCCCCCAACAGATAGGCCTTTCGCCCGTCCGTGAAGCGGTACTCTTCCACGTGCTCCCGCACCAGCCTTCGGGAGGCGGCCAGCTTTTCCAGGTCTGCCTTAGAAATCTCCACGTCGAAGTGACCGGCGTTGGCCAAGACGCATCCGTCCTTCAGAACCCGCAAGTGGTCCTCGCGCACGACGTCTGTGACCCCCGTTGCGGTGATGATGAAGTCGGAGCGGGCGGCGGCGTCGCGGAGTGGCATGACCTCGAAGCCGTCCATGCGGGCCTCCACCGCCTTGACGGCGTCGACCTCGGTGACCGTGACGCGGGACCCCATGCCTCGGGCCCGGAGGGCGATGCCCCGCCCGACCCATCCGTATCCCACCACTGTGACGACCTTGCCAGCCAGCAACAGGTTCGTGGCGGACATGATGCCATCGAGAGTGGACTGTCCCGTGCCGTAGCGGTTGTCGAAGAGGAATTTCATCTGGGCATCGTTGACGTCCACCACCGGGAAGCGCAAGGCTCCCTCTCGCTCCATCGCACGAAGGCGAACGACCCCCGTCGTGGTTTCCTCCGTCCCCCCCTCCACATCTTCCACCACGTCCTTCCGTTCGGTATGCAGGAGCCGCGTCAGGTCCCCGCCGTCGTCCATGACGAGGGTGGGTTCCACGTCCAGGATCTTGTGGAGGGCCTCGTAGTACTCCTCCCGGGTCTGTCCACGCCGAGCGTAGCACACAAGTTCGAACTTCTCCCGTAGCGCCTCCGCGACGGTGTCGTCGGTGGTTAGGGGGTTGCAGGAGCTCACGACCACCTGGGCGCCCGCCTCCCGGAGACGGAGGGCGAGGACAGCGGTCTTTGCCTCCAGGTGCATGGCCATGCTGACCCGCGCTCCCTTGAGGGCCTGGCCCTCCACGAGGTCCCGGGTCGCCTCCCGGAGCACTGACATGTGATCCTGGGCCCAGCCGATGCGGAGGACCCCCCTCTCCACCGGATCCATGAGGGAACCATTGGGGGCGTCCTATATGGACCTCCGCCGACCAGGAAATCGACCTCCCTGGCCGATGGCCCTCGGAGGAGCTGAGACCGCCTCACTCCTCGAGGCTCATTCCCGTGCCTGATAGCCGTCGCGAAACCTTTAACCCCAGACCCTGGGAACTCGCTGTGAGACGTGGTTTCCCATGCAGGAGACGTCCCACGAACTAGTGCACGCAGTGCGAATGCACCTCGAAAGCCTCGGCGAAGAGGAGCTTCGTGAACTGGCGCAAGCCCACGCCATCGATCTGACGGGACTCGAGGTTCGGGAAGACATTCTCGAGGTCATTTCCATCCATCCCGGAATCGCATCCATTCTCGGGCTGGAAGACGGGTCGGCCACGGAGGAACCCTCCCCTGAGCCCGAGGGGCCTCATCATGAAGAGGGTCCTCCGGAAGAGTCCCATGAGCCCGAGGCACAGGATGAGTCGTCTGCGGGCCTGAAGGATCACCTGAAGGCGGCCCTGCGCACCACGGTCGACCTGTCGGGTCCCTCCCAGTACTTATCGGAAACCGTCTCGAAGTTCCGTGGAAAGGGGTTCGATGGAGCCATACTCACGGCTCGAGACGCAGTCCACCAGATGGAGGAGCGGTCTAAGGAGTACGTGGAGACGAGCTGGGCCTTTGCGATCGCGTCCGCCCAGCAGATCTGGCAGACCTCCAAGAAGTCCTCAAAGCCCGGTCAGAAGGTCAAGAAGGTCCTCAAAGAGGCGAGCGTCCTCTTCCAGGAGGGCAACGTCATGGAAAGTACAGCCCTCCTCGAGAAGCTGACCGACGCCACCCTCTCCCTCTACGAGAAGGAGATGAAGAAGGCGAAGGAGCACGTGGCCGCCCAAGAGAAGGCCTTGGAGAACATCGAGGCCATGGGCGGCGACATCGCCCGCGCCCGTGCCATGGTGAACAAGGCCGGCACCGCCCTCGAGGAGAACCACCGGTTCGATTACCTCGGCGTCATCCAGGGAGTGGACGAGCTGGTCCACCAGGCCCGAGAGATCCGAATCGAGGAGATACGGGAGGCCGTGGATTCCGTAGAGGCGGTCATCGAAGAGGCCCGGTCTATCGGCGCCGACGTCGGAGAGGCCTCGGACCTTCTGGTTCAAGTTCGGGAGGCGGTGGAAGACTCGGAGTTTGTCCAGGCCCACGACCTCGTGAGCCAGGCCGAGCGAGTTTCCTTGGAGGCCCAGAAGGCGCACATGGAGCGCGTTTCCGATCTGCGGGATCGACAGCTCAGCCAGGTGAAGGAGCTCATCGGACAGATCAAGCCCCTGATCGACCGCGCCCGAGCCGAGGGTTTCGAGGCCAACGAGGCCATCGAAGATCTCAAAGCGGCCCTGGAGCACGTGAAGTCCAACGATTACGTGAACGCCCTCCTCCGCGCGAAGAGGGCCTACCGAGCCGTCAAGTCCTTCCAGAGCGAGGTCGAAGCGTCCAAGCTCGCCGACTCAGCCTTGACTGAGGAAGAGCAGGCGCTCCCCGAGTCGCCCGAGGCCCCCGAAGTACCGGAGGTGCCTCCGGAGCCCGGCGCGGCCGCGGAGCCTAAGCCTGAGGACGCGGGGGAGCTTCCCGTTGCGCCGAAGCAGGTGGCCTGTCCCCGATGTGGTTCCGTTAGCGTCGAGGTGGGTCCACGGCGGAAGGCACAATGCCAGAGCTGCGGTAG
>JAUVFR010000006.1 GCA_030594205.1 Methanobacteriota archaeon | reverse complement strand
TTCGACCTCGCCCTCCGTATCAAAGGGGATGGAGTCGCGAAAGGTGACCATGCGAGGACGATCCAGGCGAGTATACGATAATAGCCTTGCGACGTGCCGACCTGACGACTTCCCGTGGCGTCGATGGTTCGTTGGGCTTCGCGAGACCATGACCCAGAATCGGATCAGACCGGGAGGCCGAGGCCGCCCCTGGCGTTGCGGGAGGCGTCCTCTGCAGGGCCACGGCGTGTGGTGCTGTCGATCACCATAGGACGTCCGAGAGGTTCCCCGTTCAGGCGCGCCCGTCCCTCCTGAGCTCTTCTGCAACTGGAACCACGTTGGGTAGATTCCGTCGGTTCCTCTCGACCTCAACCGCGATACTCCTAGTCGTTCCCGTATCGGTCGTGGCTTTCACGCTACTCGCAGCGGTATGAAGGCCCCACGTGAGGGGTCCGCGTATGAGGACTACCGGAGTTCTACGATCCCCCGAGGATCCATGGAGAGGGGCTCGGCGGGCTTTCCATTCGACCAGGCTGTGGCCCGGACGGGAAAGTTCGCATCTCCCCTAGGAAGACTGGCGAGGAAATCGGCCATCTCTTCACGGACACTGAAGGGAAAGGCGCCATGAACGCGGTCGCCAAGGTCCAACAGGACCTGCCCAAACATCTCATTCACGCGCTGGGCCGCGTCGCTCCGTGCTTCGATCCCAGGGAGTTCCCTCGCGGCCTCATTGTCGAGAACAAGAAGCCCATCGGCGAAGGCCCGAAGGGCGTGAAGCCCCTTGCCTGCCGTTTGGGCAAGGTCTTCCCGTCGGAACGGCCATGCGAGGAACGCGAGGACGGGAAGACCTCGGTCCCGGGCCAGTTCGGCGACCACGGGGGCAACGCCCGTCCCGGTCCCCCGGCCGAGGCCCGTCATGAGGCAGAGGATGTCTCCTTCTAAGAGCTCCTGGATTTCATCTCGGTGGCTCAATGCCGATGCTCTGCCTAGTCCCGGGTCCCCTCCCGTCCCGCCGTCTCCTGGCGTGCGAAGGTAGAGTTGGTCCGGGATACCTGACAGGGCTAGCGCGTAGTCATCCGTGTCCATGGCCACCAACTCGAGCCCAGCCCCGGCGTCGACAGTCCGAAGCATGTTGATGCCCGCGCCTCCCACGCCCACAAGAAGGATACGGGGTTCCTCCAGGTCGCCCGGGAGCTGGTTCAGGATTTCCTGAGCCGTCTCTCGATCGAGCATGGCGGATTCCTAGGGTCGGTGGGGACAGGGGAGGGTGCTGTGGTGCATCCCATCCCTTCTGACAGTGCCTACGGCACGGCCCTCTTCGCTTGCCGCCGACAGGCCTCCCCTGTTCGCCCACACGTCCTGCAGTGTAAACCCCTACCCGTCTTTCTTCAGCTCCACGGGAAAGATCTTCCCGGAGGCGCGTCCCATGGATTCCTGGTGTGCGAGGATGCCCTTCACCCGTTCCCGGGAGAGTCCCTCCTCAATGAGCCGCTGGGCCGCGTGCTCCCGGCTCAGAAAGTAACCGTTTTGGATGAGGGCGTCCAAGAAGTCGAGGTAGGAAGAGGGAATCTCGGCCGTCACACGCGTGCTACGCCCTTCGAGGGATTCTAGGAGTTGTCGCATGGCGGCGCGGCATAACTGGGAGCGGCTCGCATACCCGGTCCTGGTTCTCAGGAGTGCATCCATGCGGGCCAGGATCTCCCGGTCGAGGCGGATCGTAATTCGCTCGCTTGTCTCCATGGCGCACAGACCTCGGTTTCCGGTATGACACAGGTCATATCCGGGACGCTAGTCCGCCAGGCATTCGGAGGTCCCTATATAACGATTATGACAGATGTCATATTCAGTCGGACATTGATTTCCTCTGGAGGGGCCTGCGGAAAAGGGTTTAAGAAACCTTGCGCCTAGGCAGCGCGGATGCCTGGCCAGGGGTATGACAGGCGCACGGCAGAGGCGCGCTGGCAGGAACGATGGGCGAAGGCCAAGGTCTTCGAAGCCCGGGCCGATGAGACGCGACCAAAGTACTTCGTGAATGTCCCGTACCCCTACACCAACAGCCTCCAGCACCTCGGGTTCGGCTACACCTTTCTCCACGCCGACATCATGGCCCGCTACAAGCGGATGCGGGGCTACAACGTCCTGTTCCCGCAGGCGTTCCACGTCACGGGTCTCCCCATCCTGGGGGCCGCGAAGCGGGTCGCCGACGGAGACGAGGAGCAGATCGAGATTCTCCGCAGCAACGGGATTGCCGAGGAGGAGATTCCGGCCTTCGCCGATCCCCTCCATTGGATCCAGGTCTTTCCGGAGGAGACGAAGAAGGACCTCGTCGCCTTTGGAGCCGGGCTTGATTGGTCCCGGAGCTTCATCACGACGGACCAGAACCCGCCCTACGACGCATTCGTTCGGTGGCAGTTCCGCCGGCTTCGTAAGGGGGACTACATACGGTTGGGGAAACATCCCGTAATCTGGTGTCCCCGCGACGAGATTCCCATCGGGGACCATGATCGGTTCGAAGGGGAGGGGGAGGTCCCCCAGGAGTTCGTACTCATGAAGTTCCGCCTCATGCAGCGATTCCTCCTGGCTGCCACCCTACGCCCCGAGACCATCTTTGGTACGACAAACGTCTGGGTGGATCCGGACGCCGAGTATGTGGACGCCCAGGTCGGCGACGAACGATGGATCGTGAACGAGGGGGCGGTCAGGAAGCTCCGAGAGCAAGGGAAGGACATCCAGGTCCTTGGGACGGTGGAGGGTCACCACCTCCTGGGCCAGAGCGCCGTCTCCCCCCTCGTGGGCGACCCCATTCCGATCCTGCCGACGCGCTTCATCGACCACAGCATCGGGACGGGCATCGTGAGCAGCGTACCGGCCGACGCTCCGGACGATTGGGTGGCCCTCCGGGAGCTCCAGGAGGACGAGGAGACCCTGGAGAAGTACCACATGGATGTGCCCTTTGTCCAATCGTTGGAGCCCATCCCCATCATCGACCTAGAGGGGTTCGGTCCCACGCCCGCTCTGGAGGTCGTCGAACGGATGGGCATCAAGAGCTCTGACGAGACGGATCGTCTCCAACGAGCGAAGGAGGAGGTGTACCGGGCCGAGTTCTACAATGGTGTCATGAACAACCGTGCCGGAGCCTTCGCCGGCCTGAAGGTGGAGGAGGCCAAGGAGAAGGTGAAGGCCCAGATGCTGGCCGACGGAGACGCGGACATCCTCTTTGAGCCCAGCGGGCCCGTGGTGTGTCGGTGCCTCACCCCGGCCGTCGTGAAGGTAGTGGAGGACCAGTGGTTCCTAGTCTACGGCGAACCGACGTGGAAGGCCAAGGTTCACGAGGTCTTGGAGGACTTGACCCTCTACCCCGAGGCCATTCGGAAACAACTCCATCACGTCATCGACTGGCTCCGGGATTGGGCCTGCACGCACCACCAGGGGCTCGGTACGCGGCTCCCCTGGGACGAGAGTTGGGTCATCGAGTCCCTCTCGGACTCCACCATCTACATGGCCTACTACACGATTGCCCACATCCTCCAGAGCGGGAAGGTGGATCCCCAGCAGCTCCGGGACGAGCTCTTCAACTATGTCTTCCTGGGTGAAGGGGATGCGAAGGAGGTCGCTGACGTCACGGGGATTTCCCTGGACCTCGTGGAGGATATGCAGCGGGAGTTTGCCTACTGGTATCCCTTTGATCTCCGCAACTCGGGGAAGGACCTGGTCTCCAACCACTTCGCATTCCTGCTGTTCAACCACGTCGCGATCTTCCCCCCAGATCTCTGGCCGCGGGCGCTCGGTGTCAACGGCTGGATCTCTGTCCCCGGTCGGCGCATGTCGAAGTCCCGCGCGGGGGCCCTTTTCCTACGTGATGCCATCCGGGAATGGGGCGCGGACGCCACTCGGCTGGGCCTGGCCCAGGGGGGAGAAGGCCTCGATGACGCCAGTTTCGACACGGAGTTCGCGGAGTCGGTGGGAAGGCGCCTCGCGGGGCTCTACGAGGCGGCCGCCACGAAACCCGAGCCGACCGAGGAGGGCCGACCCGTGGATCGCTGGTTCCGATCTGTCCTACATCGAGCCATCCAAGAGACCACCGAGGCTATGGAGAGCCTGAGCCATCGCACCGCCCTGAAACACGCCTATTTCGATCTGCAACGGGAATGGAGTTGGTACCTCCGACGAGTTGGCGGAGTGCCAAACGGGACACTTTGGGATGAATTTCAAGAGGTCCAGGCCAAGCTTCTCGCCCCGTATGCCCCGCACGTCGCGGAGGAGATCTGGGTAGCCCTGGGCAAGGAGGGACTGATCCAGCACGCGCCGTACCCAGAGGCCTCCGACGATGCGGTCGATCCTAAAGCGGAGGCCATGGAGGAGTATCTGAAAGACGTCTTGGACGATGTGCGACAGATCCTCAAGGCCACCCACATTGTCGCTAAGCGGATTATCTTCTACACAGCGCCGCCTTGGAAGCGGACCGTCCATAGAGTAGCGGCCCGGCTTCATGGCGAAGGGAGGCTTGACGCGGGCAACCTCATCAAGGAAGCGAGGAAGGAATCGGAAGTGGCTGACCACGGGGCCGCCCTTCCTTACTTCGCCAAGCAGCTGGTTTCGAGTCAGGAGAAGCGCGGTCCAAAGCGGCTGGAGTCCTACGATTGGACCATGGACGAGGAGAGCTTGCTGCGGAGGGCGATTCCCTTCACCCAGTCCGAGCTGGGCGCCGAGGTCATGGTATATGAGGAGGGGGACCTGGACATCGACGACCCCCTCTCGAAGGCCAGTCAGGCATTCCCCGGGAGACCGGCCATATACGTGGAGTAGGCGGGATGACTGAAGCGGAGGGTGGACACAAGGGTCGTCGACGACCCCTCTCGCCCCAGGGCAAACGCGTGATGCTCATATCGGCTGGCGCCTCCATCGGCCTCGCCGTCGTTCTTGGGATCGTGTTCCTGCCGATCCTCCTGCAATTTGAGGGCCAGCCCAGGGATCCCTTCTACACGTTGGTCGGGGAGACCACAGATGCTGTGACGACCGTGACCGTCGAGGCGGCCTCCTTCCCCCGGCCCTTCAAGGAGCTTGGTTTCCGCCTGATCAATGGTTCCCTCCGACACGAGGCGGCCCTCAACGCGAGCGACCCCTTCGGACCCGTGTCCTATATCGACGCCGATGGAGACCTCACACTGAACGTCGGAGACTACTTCCGAGTGCAGGTCGAAACGGGCCGCCATTACGCGCTCCTCATCACCCTGTTGGAGGACCCGGGCCCCTGGGGGGTCGGGTTGTACGATTGGGACACCTAGGCCTGCGAGGAGGGGACGGTACTCGAGTCGAGGCTCCCCCAGGTCCCGGAGGTCCACGGGTGTTCCCACCCTTCGGATTCTATAAAGACTCGCCCCGCACCTCCCTCTCAATATCTTTAAGCCCACCCGCCGCTCATGGTCCCCTGACGGGCCTGTAGCTCAGCTAGGTAGAGCGATCGGCTCTTAGGCCACTCCGGAGATACCGATTGGTCAAGGGTTCGAAAGGGCCCCCGTGGCCCCGAAAGTCCCTTCAGGCCCGTCCCCCACGCTTTAATTAGCCCCCGACCTCTCGTGGCGCGTGGCCCCTACGCCCATCGTGTACTTCGTCGGGACGGCAGGCAGCGGCAAGAGTACCCTCGTGGAAGCCTACCGCGCCTGGGCGGTGCTGCAAGGGTACGATGCGGTCACCCTCAATCTCGACCCCGGGGCCGAGACGGTGCCTTACGAGCCGGACGTGGACATACGCGACTGGATCCGCCTCTCCGAGATCATGGACGAGTACGAGCTGGGTCCCAATGGCGCCCAGATCGTCGCGGCCGACCTGATCGCAGCCCACGTCAACGAAGTGGGAAAGGTCTTGGAGAGCTTCGAGACGGACTTTCTGCTCGTGGATACGCCCGGACAGATGGAGCTGTTCACCTTCCGAGAGTCGAGCCGTGTGGTGATTGATGCGTTCGGTCACAACGACGGCTTCCTCGCCTACCTCTCCGATCCCATCCTCGTGCGAAGCCCCTCGGGCCTCGTGAGCTCCCTCCTCCTAAGCGCGACCGCCCAGTTCCGTCACTCGCTCCCCTTCCTCAACATCCTCTCCAAGGCCGACGTCCTCTCTGAAGAGGACCTCCGGGCGGTCCTCAGATGGTCCTCCGACCCCTACGCCCTGTACGACGCCCTCGTCGAGGAGGGCGGGAGTCCGAAACAGCTCCTTGACATCGAGTTTCTCAAGGCCCTCGAGACGATCGGTGTATACCGGCGGCTGACCCCCGTCTCGTCAGAGATTCCCTACGGCATCGAGGACCTGTACAGTGGAATCCAGGCGGTCTTCGCTGGCGGGGAGGACCTGGAGAAACGCTAGCCCCGGGTGCCGCGAGGAAGGGACCTGGACCCGCGGAAGGGGATGGGAGAGTCTTCCGCCTCCTCTGCCAACGCGAGGGCCAGGCCCACCGCTTCCTGGGGATCCTCGGCCTCCCGGTAGAGTTCGAGCGGGACGCCCAGGTTCCCCATGTCCCAGCTCCCCAGGGCGACCACGGGCTTGCGCTGCTCAAAAGCGTGAGAGATCTCCGAAAGGGTCCCGTAGCTGCCGTCGATGGCGATGAGAGCGTCGGCCGAACGGACGATGATCACGTTGCGGGCGGTGCTCATGCCCGAGGCGATGACGATGTCGACGTAGGGATTGGCGTCGCTCTTCCGAATGGAGGGCAGCACCCCAATGCTGAGTCCACCCCCTCGCTTCGCCCCCTTGCATGCGGCCTCCATAACCCCGGACAGGCCCCCGCAGATGACGGCGGCGCCGCCCTGGGCGATCCGGTACCCTACCTCTTCGGCCACCGTCAGGAACTTCTCCTCCGGCTCTTGACCACCGAGGACACCGATGAGCTTCATCGAGGCTACGGACTGCCGGGTTCGATTAACCCTTTTCGACCACCGAGAGGAGGAGTCCGTAGTGGTAGGGGCCGACCTCCACGCCCTCCCCTTCGAATCCGTTCTCCACCATCCAGACGCGGGCGTCGTCCACCGCGATGCGATGTTCCACGGGCGGCCCGCGTTCCATCGGCTCCTTCTTCCAGTCCACCACCCCGAACCGGCCGTCTTCCCGCAGGAGCCGGCGCACCTCTTGAATCGTCGCATTCCCGTCGAGTTCGTGTAGGGCGTTGACCAGCAATGCGAAGTCCACCGAGTCGGAGGCGAGAGGGATGAGGTCCTCGCGTGAAAGGACCGGAAGGACCCGGGCTACGCGGTGCTCCAGGAGTCGATCCTGGAGGGCCCAAAGCATCGCTTCCTGCACGTCGATGGCGTAGACGCCCCCTTTGTCCCCGACAAGCTCGGCGGCCGGTAGGGAGAAGAAGCCCGATCCACAGCCCACATCGGCCATGGACATCCCGGATCGGAGACCGAACGCCTGGAGAATCGCGAAGGGATTCTGCCATTCGACCCGCTCCGGATCGGTTAGCATTGCGAGATTTTCGGGGTCGAACTTGTGTCGCATGACCCGGGCTAGCTTCGAACGGCTGATAAGTTTCTGGGATCCCCGTCTGGCCTCAATTCCACTCGCGAAAAGGGTTATAGGAAACATCCGCGTGCGCCAGCGGTCATGGCGTCACGCCGGTACACGGTCCTGTTCTTCGACTTCGGCGGAACCCTCGCATGGGCGGAACCCCGCGCCGATGTGATTTGGGTTCAAGCCCTCCAAGACAGCGGTTATGAGGTGACCTCGGAGGAGATGGTCGAGGGATTGGGGACGCGAGGACCCGAGTTCAGCCGAGGCGACATCATCCGGGCTCTCCGCGGACGGACCGAGGATGACTTGGAGTCTGCCTTTCCCCCTCCGGAGCAAGAGGAGGAGTTCTTACGCCGCCATGATGCGGCCGTTCTACGGCGCCTCGGCTTGCCGCCCGAAGAGGCGATTCTCGATCGGGTTCAAACCCTCTTTGACGGCGTGGAAAGCCATCTCTTCGAGGACGTCCAACCGACGCTTGGGCGGCTGCAGGAGGAGGGATACCGATTGGGGATCATCTCCAACGCATCCCACAAGTTGCCCGCAGGGCTTGAGGACCTCGGGCTCGCTTGGCGGTTTGAGTCTGTCACCTACTCCTATGCGGTGGGAGTCGAAAAGCCCGACCCGAAGATCTTTCGTGCCGCCCTGACCGCAATGAACGTCGAGCCTCACGAGGCGGTCCACATCGGCGACAACCTCGAGGCCGATGTTCGGGGGGCCGCCGAAGTCGGGCTGACCCCGATGCTCATCGATCGGAGGGGGAGGCATAGCGTGTCAGACGTCATCGTGCTTCGGAGCCTCGGTGAGACTCTAGATCACCTCGAAGGGTGAGGTCGTCGCAAAGACTCTTAGACGCCTCGCCCCTTGCACATGAGGGGGTCGCATGGAGGACCCGACGGCCGACTACTTCGAGTGTACGGACGCAGAGCGGGCCGCCTTCGAGGCTGGCATCAAGCTGGGATCCTTATTTCACCAATACGTGGGAGCCCCGGTCTCCCCGGAGAACGCTGAGTCGCTCGCCCACACGATCGAGGAGGGGACCCGCCTTCAGCCATTCGTCGAGAACGTGCGCGTTCGCATCGATCCGACGAGAGGCGGGACGGAAGGGTCCTTCCCCTATCGGCCCCTGACCGGCGAGATGCTGGACGTCGAGGTTCGCATACACTACGGCGAGGCAGCAGCCCTGGCGGCGCTACGCTACGAACGGGAGCTCCGTTATCCCCTGATGCGCATCCGAGAGATGCGTCGAACGGCGCCGAGAGGATAGGCGGCGGGCCGAACTGGCCAACGCGTACGTGTTTAATAGGCCTGACCGCCTTTCCGGGCACGGGGATTCATGGTCACGAGCCTCAAGATTGGCATCACGGGGCTTCCCAATGCAGGAAAGACCTACGCCCTCCTGAAAGTCATCGAGATGCTAGAAGAGGCAGGCGGCCGGGTCGGAGGCATGGTGACCGAGCCGATTATCAAAGACGGACGGCGACGTGGATTCTGGGTCACGGACTGGTCCACCAAGAAGCGGGAGCTGTTGGCTTCGCCAGAGATCGAGTCCAATGTCAAAGTGGGGCGGCACGGCGTGGACATCGAAGCGCTGAACGGCGTTGGGGTGAATGCCATACGCCAGGCGACAGAGGAGGCCAACATCGTCGTCGTCGATGAAGTGGGCAAGATGGAGATGGAGAGCGAAGAGTTCGTGGAGGCGGTGAAGGACGCTCTAGACTCGGAGAAGCCCGTCATCTTGACTCTGCACAAGAAGTCGAGGAACCCCCTCCTCCAGGACATTCGACGGCGGGACGACGTTCGCATTCTGGAGGTGACGCCCGTGAACCGAAATCTCCTTCCGTACAAGATCGTGGGGTTGCTCAAGGGCGAATGGGCACGGTAACCCACGTCGAGGAACTGATACCGGTTCAGGAGGGCCTCGCGGAGGTTCTCGTCCCGGCAGACCATACCCGGCGGGGACCGGGGAAGGTCAGGGGTGGACCCTTCTACAATGCCGCCATGGCGACCCCCCGTCACATCTCCGTCCTCGTCCTGACCGTGGTCGCCGCGGGCGTGCGCCGAGTTCTGGACGGCCTCGCATCGACGGGCATACAGGGCATTCGGTTCGGCCTCGAGGTGGCCGCCCCCTTCGAGTTAACCTTGAACGATCGTCGCCGGGAGTCGTACGATCTGATTCGGAACAACGTCGTGCGCAACGGCCTCGCGGACGTCCGTGTCCACTGTCAAGACCTCAACGCCCTCCTCGCCACTGAGCGGTTCGATTACGTGGACGTGGACCCGTTCGGGAGCCCCGCGCCTTTTACCGAGAACGCGCTGCGCGCTCTTCGGCCGCCGGGCTATCTCGCTGTCACGGCGACGGATACCGCCCCCCTCGCAGGTACCTATCCAAAGACATGCCGGCGCCGATACGACTCCGTCCCGATCCGTGGCCCGTTCCGACATGAGATGGGTGTCCGCATCCTCGCAGGTTTCGTTCTCCGCACCGCGGCACGCCTCGAACTGGCCGTTCGGCCACTACTCTCCGTTTGGCGGGAGCACTATTACAAGCTCTTCTTCCACGTGCGATCCGGGGCCCGCCGGGCCGACGCGGCCCTCGCTCAACTCGGTCACGTCAGCTTCCCGGAGGGAAAGGACCGCGTCATGGGGTCGGAGGGCGATGCCGGACCCCTCTGGGCAGGCCCTCTCCACGATCAGAACCTCCTGGGTGCGATGCGTGTGCGCGAGCACATGCCGGCCTTCCTCGACCGCCTCCTTGAGACGTGGCGGGCAGAGGCAACCGCGCCCGCCCTCTTTTACACGACCGATGAGGTCGCACATCACCTTCGCATCTCGCCTCCTTCCATGGTGGAAACGCACCGAAGGCTGGCGGAGGCCGGATTCGTGTCCACGCGCACCTCCTTTCACCCGAAAGGCTTCAAAACGAATGCCGGCTGGGAGGATGTGGTCCGTCTCCTCCGCCCCGCTTGATGCCCCTAGACTTAGACGGGAGGCAGAACGTTCTCCGGGATTCCCGGCATCCGACGGCCTTCGACCGCGTACCGGTAAAGGACGGCCGATAAGGCCGGCAGAGCGGCGCCCCAGACGAGAGCGAGGACGAACCAGTAGGCCAGGGCGATCCCGCCCCCCACGAGGAGTGCGGTGCCTGATCCCAGGAGGAACCCAATCACCAGCGGGAGCAGCCCGACGAGGGCCAGTAGGACCAGGACGAGGCCGACGCCGAAGCCGCCTACGATGGTCTCTCCCCAGGCCTGCCTGAAGAGGTGAGCGGAGCGCTTCAAGGCCGCCCAGGGTCCGAGCCCTTCAGTCACAATGACGGGGATCGCCATGGAAGTGGCCAGGGCCCAGGTCACGCCAAGCGCGCCCGCAATGAGTCTACCCAGAAAGCCGGCCTGCCTCCGGATGGCCCGCAGGATGAGACCCACGGTGGCCGTGAGGAGGGCCCACAGGAGAAGCTTCCCAATGTGCCTGTTGGCTTGGCGGAGCGCATCCCCCACGGTGGGTTTTCCGCCCCCCAATCGGATCATCGCCGAGCCCACCACGGCCGCCTGGAAGTACACCGCCACGAAAGCGGTGAGGAAGTAGAAGAGAAGCAGGAAACCATAGAAGAGAGGCGGGTTCCCGGTGAATTGGTTGAAGAAGGGGATGTCGAGGAAAAAGATGCTCGCCAGGAGGAGACCCCACGCGAGACCCGAGACGAGGAGGGAGAGGAAGGGGAACAGAACGAGCTCTTTGTCTCGACGCAGAATGCCGAAGCTGATCTTGCTCATTTCCCAGCCACGGCCGATGCGTCCCATGTGTGGCGGAGTGGCATGTCCCGCTTAAGAGCGTTCCTCCGCCCTTCGTACGACTGCGAACCGCGCTCGTCGATTCTGGACACGATCTGAGAATTGGTTCGGCAGGTTAATAACGAGGGTGCCGGGACAGAAGGACGCGGGGGATCCTCGTGGAACCCGGTGAACGCATCAAGGTCAAGATCTGTATTATCGGCGAGGCCGCCGTCGGCAAGTCCAGTCTGATTCGGCGATACGTCTTGGACGAGTTCGACGAAGGGTACATCACCACGCTGGGTGCCAAGATCTCGAAAAAGGAGCTCCGGATGCGGATGCCGGGCACGGAGGGCGTCGTCAACATGGATATGCTCATCTGGGACATTATGGGTGAGAAGCAGGTTCGTGACCTCCTTCGGGAGGCCTTCTTCCTCGGGACCCAGGGCATCATCGCCGTGTGTGACATCATCCGCCACTCCACCCTTCGGGCTCTCGACGAGTGGGTCGAGTCGGTCTTCCAGGTAGCGGGCCCTGTCCCGGTCGTCTACGCCATCAACAAGTCCGATCTCAGGGACGAGGCGGTAATGCTCGTGGGCAAGCGCGAGGTGGACGGGTACGCCTCCGCGTTTGATTCCCCCTATTATTTCACGAGCGCACAGATGGGGGAGAACGTGGAACCCGTGTTCCACACCCTGGGGGAGAAGGTCCTCGAGAATATTCTCGCAGAGCAGGGTGTCGCGCCAGCCGTGCTGTGAGATTGAGGATTCTGCACAGTGGAGGCGGATCCTCGGGCATAGGACGAACTACTGCGCGGGTGCGCGCTGTCCATTGAGGACCGTGCGAGTGAGAATCTCGAAGGCTTCTTCGACGCCCTGACCGGTCTTTGCGCTGCTGAACTGCCAGGAGCAATTCCATCCTTGACATGTCGCGGCCAGGTCTGTCTCAGGCAACGACGCCTGGTCGGTCAGATCGGCCTTGCTGGCGAGGAGGTAGGAAGGCAGCGGTCCGGCGATCTCTTGGACCGACTCCCGCCAGCCCTCTAGTCTGGGGAGGGTCTCGGGCCGGGTCACGTCGCAGACCATAAGGATTCCCTGAGCGCCTAGGAAGAACGCCTCCTTTAGGAGCTCCCGAATGCCCTCCTGACCCATGATGTCCCAGATCACGAGGGTCACCCCCTCTGGTTCCCCTCCGTCGGAGACCGGGAGGCGGAGTTCCTTCTTGGAGATGCGAGTCCCCAGGGTCACCGTGTAGTCGTCGGTGAACTCGTTGCGCACGAAGCGCCGGATGAGAGACGTCTTGCCGACGGCCGGCTCACCCACCAGACAGATCTTCAGCTTGATCCGAGGCTCCTCCAGCGACGTCATTCTCCCTCCCTCAGGTCTTCTTCATTCGCGGTCATCGACCGAATGTGGTAGCGGACAAAGACTTCCGACACGTCCTCGTTCGAGAGCGGAGGGTCGCACTCGAAGACCAGTTCCTGCCCGTCGTCATGCACGATCCGGAGGCTCCACTCTCCCTTGCCCGATTTCTTCCGGAGGGCGCCGATCAGGACGAGAATCCACTCGTCCGCTTCCTTCTGGGATGTCGGTTGCAGCTCAAAAAGGGGGGATGCGGTTGGCATCGGACGAGGGAACTCGTGCCTATTTCGTTATAAACCTAACGCGGCCGTTATCGAGAGCGACAGTATCCTGTGCTCCCTTCAGAGTGAGGCCCATCTCCTTTCAGAATCTCGGGATGCCCGCAGGTCCCGATCCGCTTGTCGGCGGTCATTGGAATTCGACACCTCCTCCAACATCTATGGGCCGATGAGGGCTTCTCCCTGAGCGGCTTCGGAGGGCTCCTGGGGCGGCTCCGCGGGCTCTGGCCCCGAAGGGGTGAAACGCAGGAGCCGGGTCCGGGCGATTCCGAGTGAGGAGACCCAGGATGCCGCCGTGGCCCAGCTGCCCAAGCGATAGCGGGCAGCGGGGCGGACGCGGAGGCAACATCCCTTGCTGATAGTCAGGAGCCAAGGTTTATGCTCCGACCCGAAGAGGCCTCTCTCCCCGGGATTCGGTGCACTCTGATTCGGGCGCCAGCGATTTCGGGGCACCTCTGCGAGGCACATCATGGTCACCCAAGGGGTCGCGGATGCAATCATCATTCTGGTCGTTGGTGTCATCGCGATTCAGGGTGTCTGGCTCTCGCTCATCACGTATCAAATGCTCAGAAACCTCCGGAGGCGCAGGAGAAAGACGGAAGGCACGGAGACCCGGGAGACGTACGTGGAGGAGGTCTTCCTCCTCCAGCGCAGCGGCACCCTCCTCCGCCACCTCACGCGACGTCTGAAGCCCTACGCGGACAGCGACATCCTCTCCGGCATGCTTCGGGCCGTCCAAGAGTTCATTCGGGACGCCTTCAAGGGGGAATCGGGGGAGCTCAACGAGATGTCCTTTGGCGAACTGAAGATCTCCATCGTGTCCGGCCAGCACGCGGTCCTGGCGACAATGATCCGGGGCGATCCTCCCGAGGACATCATCGCCCAGATGCAGAGGGCCCTCGACGATCTCGAGCGGAACCATGGGGACGAGCTCCGGGACTGGAGCGGGATCGTGGAGGAAGTCCCGTTCGTCGACGACTACCTCAGCCGGCTCCTGGAGGGGGAGTACGAGGAGAAGGGATCCAAACCGGCGGAGAAGGGAGAGAAGGTGGGCGCCCAGCTCCGGCGTCTCATCCCCCTGCCGGTACGCCGCAACGGGCGGTAATGGCCCCGCCAGCCCCGCAAGGACAAGGCGGGAGACCGAGGCTCCAAGCTCACCTATCTAGACTCTTCCCCTAATCTTCGATCTTCCGCTGCTCTCCCTCGTAGGGGGCGTCCAGCAGCTCCGCAACGCGGAGGGCCTTCTTCGGGCCGATCATTGGCACTTTCAAGAGGTCCCCCTCGGAGGCGGTCATGACCCCTCGCACGGACCCGCAGCGTTCCAGGAGGGCTTTCGACAGGGTGTCCCCGATGTTCGGGAGGCCCTGGACCGCGAACTCCTGTTGCTGGGGGAGACTGAGAAGCTTGGGCTTGTGGCGGAGGCTGAAGGTTATGGGCGCCTTTAGTTGCTGCTGGTAGAGGGTTTCCAGCAGGAGGGCCGTGTGGCGGTAGTTCGGCGCGAAGAGAACGGGCACCCCTTCCTCGAAGTGGAGGGCCAGGAACGCGCCCCAGAACACCTTGGGATTGCTATACTCGTCCACGAGAGCCAGATCCCCTTCGACCACCACGAGGGGCCGAGGATAGGTCTCGCGAAGGCGGGAAACCTGTTCCCAGAGCCGTTTGTTGACGATGGAGGAGAAGAAATCCTGGATGGTCTTGCGCTCCACGCCCACCTCTCCCACGATGTAGTCTCCGGGAGCGAGGGTCTTGCGCTCGACGGGAACCCCGGCCTCCTCTATGTGAGCCTGAATTTCCTCCGGCTCGTGGATGTCCACGAAGAGCGTCAGAGGCAGTGCCATGATAGCTCATCTGGCTCTCGCTATTTAGGGTAAAGCCGCTCCGGAAATTCCTCAATCCTTCGAGAGCGCGAGGAGGCACCAGATGCGGAGGGAAGTCCGCCCCGACTTGTGTCCAGGTCGCGCCCCCATCGGTGGACTCGCAGAGCTCTTGGTCGTTCGTCACCACGAAGGCGTGCCCACCCGGAAGGACCGCGATCTGGTGGGTGTCAATCTCACGTTGCCCTAACTCCCTATTCAGGGACGGCACAAGAGGCATATCGCTGGCCGACGCGATGCCAGTTCCCCTATCCCGTTCAAGGACGTCCGGATAGAGACGTCGCGTGGCCCAGATCGTCAGGGGCCAGCACAAGGACTGTAGGGCCGAGGGCGGCCGCATCGGGAACACCGGGGCCCCCGAGGAGGCCATCGAGGACAAGCCCCCCTTGATGATGGGCAGACGGGAATGCCGAGGGTCGAACCGCCTCCACGAGAGCGATTCCGCCTTCGGGCCGGAACAGGAGGCCGCCCAGGAACCAGAAGAGGAAGCCGGAGATGGCTACGGTGAAAATGAAGGCGAAGAGGACGACCACTAAGCCGAGGGTGGTCGGGCGGATCCGCATTCGCCTCGTCCCAGAGAGCACGTGTTCAGGTAGTCCTTCGTCTCAAAGATGGGAAACTCATCGCGATAGGCCTCGAAGTCCATACCACTCCCCGAGGCAGAAAGGGGACGGCTAATAATGGCTTCTCGCCGACGACGGTTCCACGAAGTCCTCCAGCCGGCGCTGGTTCCGGTAGAAGGAGTAGAGAGTGCTCTTCTGAAGCCACCGGTCCAGGGGAATCCGGAGACGGCCTCGGAGGACCTCCAGGGCCTCATCCAGGCTCGAAAACCGCCGCCCCCGCCGTCGAAAGGCTTCCCGGGCCACCTCCCGGAACCGCCACACTCCAAGCGGGATCCACTCCCGGTAGACCTCCAGGAAGACCAGGGCGATGGCCTGTCTCCGAATGGTATCCAGGTGCTCGAGGACCGGAAGGCGAGAGGCGTGGTACGCTCCGACCAAGTTCGTGGGGTAGTCCTTTCGTCCCCAAGCCCGCTCAAAGTCGGACGCGGGGCCCGCCGGATGTCCCTCCCAACCTTCCAGCGCCTCGAACATCCAGGGTCCGGGGAGTAGGAGAATCTGAACGTTGTTCGCCACCGCTCCCGCGCCGTACAGGTGAACCTCCCCCAGCTCGGGATGGTACCGGACCCGGTCCCGGAGGTGCTTCCCGACGATGTCATCGATGGCGGTGATGCTCCACTCCGTTGGCACAAGTCGTCGATGCCGTGTCTGTCCAAGGAGACCGACGCTCAGGAGGCGGGTCAAGTGCCGTTGCCCAATGCCGTGCTCGTACAGGTCCCACGTCCCGGGCCCCGCTCGCAGGTCGCCGTCGGAGACGATGTAGTCGACCCTGCGCGGAACCGTGGGGTTCTCTGCAAGTTCGAAGGACTCGAAGGGGGCCGAAGGCCCCATGGGCTTCCCGCGGGGTGAGAAGTAGATGTCCAGGTTCGGCCGCTTCGTTAATTCCATCTCTGCGTACACCGGATCCGAGGCCATGGCGACCTCTTGGAGTGCCTCCAGTGGCCTGTCGTCCGGGGCGGCGACCTCGACTCGTTGCGGGCGCTTCCCCCGGACCATGGACATCCGCAGTCGAAGGATCTCCTGCAGCGGCAGTCCCAACCACCGTTCCTCGGCGTCCATGAGGGAGACATCGACATCCGTCGGAGGAAGGAGAGGTCCGACCAGGACGCGGGGGTAGCCCCACTGCCCCACGAAAGCAGCGGGGGGCGTGGCCCCATAGAGGCTCGTGCCCTGGTGTCGTTGGGCCTCCCGGGTCCACTCCCGGACCCCCCGTAACTTCGGGCAGGTGGCGAAGCGACATCGCTTCCAGTCCCCGACGCACACGGGGCAATCCACTTCGACCCGCCGCTCGCGGCCTCCGGGGGCGAGATTCCGAGCCCCTCTCACGGACGGAAGAAGCCGGGTGAGCGGCTTGAAGCTTCGGGCCGATCGAAAACGAAGTGGGAGGTGCAGAGACGACCATACGCGACCTGATGAACGGCCAGACCAGCAAGGGTGTTGCGATTGCGAGCGTTAGTAACGGCCGGCTGAACGGGTCGCCGAAGCTTCCCGCTTACACCGCCGTCCTATCAAACCCGTGTTCTACGGATGCTCTTAGAGGTGCCTCGTTTCGGGGGTGGCTTCGGGCTTAGATGCTTTCAGCCCTTATCCAGATGGCGCGTGGCTGCTCGGCAATGCCCGGCCGGACAACCGATCGACTAGAGGCGCCGGGTCCCCGTTCCTCTCGTACTCAGGGATCCTTCCCCTCAGGCACCAAGACACCCCCAACGAAGAGCAACACACCTGGCTCACGCCGGTGTAAACCCAGCTCACGATCCCTTTTAATCGGCGGACAACCGCACCCTTGGCAGCTAATGCACCACCAGGATAGGGAGAGCCGACATCGAAGTAGCAAGCCTCCAGGTCGATGTGAACTCTTGCTGGAGACAACTCAGTTATCCCCGGGGTAACTTTTCTGTCATCGACCGGCCTCATAAATAGGCCTGGTCGGTTCGCTAGGCCCTGCTTTCGCATCGTCGATGGTCGTTGGGCCCATCCACGTCAGGCCGGCTTTTGCCCTTGCGCTCAACGGTAGATTTCTGACCTACCTGAGCCGACCTTTGGGCGCCCTTGTTAGATTTTTGAGGGCGTGGCGCCCCACCCAAACTGCCCACCTATCGTTGTCCCTCCGAAGAGGTCAGCGGCACGAAGCACGAGGGGCGGTGTTTCATCGATGCCTCGGTACCGACCTAGCGGCCGGCCCTTTGTAACGGCTCCCGCCTACCCTACACGTCGAACCTCATACCGCAGCAACAGGCTGCAGTAAAGCTCCACGGGGTCTTTGCTTTCAGTTGGGGGGTACTGGACTGTGCGCCAGTAAGTCAGTTTCAGCGGCTTCCAGGCGGGGACAGTGGGGCTCTCGTTGGGCCTTCATGCAAGCCGCCAATTAAGCGGCAAGGTACTACGCTCACGTCTGTTGCTTTCATGACCTCAAAATGGGAGGCGGGCGACCATTTCTGATCACCTCCCCATGTCGCCATGGGGGTCGGACTATCTCATCATCGCTGATTCGATGTCCGGCGTATAGTCTCTGAGGATTCCGGAAATCGACTGTTTCGAGTTCCGGCCTTTCCTGCTGATTGCCTGCACCCATCGCATTGTCACTGGCCCGAGGGCCAGTAGCGTGGGATCCTCAGGTTTCCCAGCATATAGCCGGATTTTACTAAGGCAGTTGGTAGCTACCTTAAGAGGGTCAGAGTTACCCCCGCCGTTTACCGGCCCTTCCTCCGGTTGAACCCGGTATTCAGGTACCGGCACTGGGCAGGCTTCAACGGCAATACACACCCTTTCGGGCTAGCTGCCGCCTACGTTTTTATTAAACAGTCGGAGCCCCCTAGTCACTGCGACCAGCCACTCACGCGACTGGCACCCCTTCTACCAAAGGTACGGGGCTAATTTGCCGAGTTCCCTCGCCTGGATTACACCGACGCGCCTTGGGCTTCTCACCCAGGGGCACCTGTGTCGGTTCTCGGTACGGATCCGCCGGATGGCCCCAAGGCCCTTTTCACGGGCACCGGGGATCAGCCGAAGAGGACTTGCGCCCTCCTTATCGCGCCTTCGCCCCCGTCTCGCCATTACGGCACTCAGGAGGGTTCGACGCTTCAACACGGTGGCTACCGCGCTCGACCTACCCCGATGCGTCAGGCCCTGGGCAAGGTCCGGTGGAGTGCAGGAATATTGACCTGCTTCCCTTTCGACCGTCTCGATTAAGGACGGCCTTAGGATCGACTAACCCTCGGCTGACGAACATTGCCGAGGAACCCTAGCCCCTGCGGCGGTGCCGATTCTCACGGCACTTTGCTCCTACTCCTGCCAGGATTCTCATTCGAACGCGGTCCACGGGACCTCACGACCCCGCTTCGACCCGCGCACGACGCCTCCCTACCAAATCACCTTTCGGCGTCCTGAGGTATCGGCGGTCGGCTTAGCCCCGTCCATTTTCGGTGCCCGTGGTCTCGGCGGGTGAGCTGTTACGCTTTCTTTGAAGGGTGGCTGCTTCTAAGCCTACCTCCCCGCTGTTTGGGACCATGGACGCCCTTTGATACACTGAGCCGACGCTTAGGGGCCTTAACCTCAGGCTGGGTTCTTACCCTTGCGGACGTGGAGCTTACCCCACACGCCCTCACTCCCGGGGTCTACGACGACGGCAGGTTCGGAGTTTGACAGGGCGCCGAGGGATTTCTCCCCCTAAACGCTCAATCCGTAGCTCTACCCCACCGTCAGCCTCGCCCGAGGTCTACCTGCGAGTAGTTTCGGGAGGAACCAGCTATTCCCAGTCTAGATTGGCCTTTTACCCCTACACCCAGGTCATCGGAGCGATTTGCACATCAGCACCCGTTCGGTCCTCCACCTCCCTTTCGGGAGGCTTCAACCTACCCAGGCGTAGATCGACTGGCTTCGGGTATCCCACCGACGACTCCTGGCGAGCCCACCACGCCCCTCGCCCTTGCGGGTTGCGGGCCTGTTGCTTTCGCTACGGCTTCCCCCCTACGGGGTTAACCTCGCCATCGGTCAGAACTCCCTGGCCCGTTTTTCTAAACGGACGATGGAACGCTGCTCCACCTTGCGGCTTCGTCGCTTTCACGCCCCATCAGTCTGTAGCTATCTGGTTTCAGGCTCTTTGCACCTCCCGTCAAGGGTACTTTGCAGCTTTCGCTCACGCTACTACTGCGCTATCGGTCTCGGGTCGTGTTTAGGGTTGGAAGTCTATGCCTCCCAACTTCCCGCGCGATTTCCGACGCACGGTACTCGGGATCCCCCGAATCTCCCACCTCGCATACCCCTACGGGGCTATCACCCTGTTTCGCGCTCCGTTCCAGGAGACTTCGGGTTCGCGAGGCCGGGAGTGCCGGGGTCCAAACCCCACATCTCCCTCCCCTTACGGAGAGGGATTCGGTTTGCCCTGGGCCCTCTTCGATCGCCTTTACTGAGGGCATCTCGGTTGATTTCTTTTCCTCCGCCTACTAAGATGCTTCACTTCGGCGGGTTACCGCTCCTTACGGAGCATCCCCGAAGGGATGGGAAGTCCCATTAGGTCATCGCCGGATCACAGGTTCCTTGCGCCTACCCGGCGCATTTCGCAGCTTGGCACGACCTTCGTCGGCGCCCGAGCCAAGCCATTCCCCAGACAGCGTGGTCAACCGCAGACTTACTGGCCTGACTAACGTCCAGGTTGCGTATGACCGCCTCACGGACCGCTGTGCAAGCGAGGCGAAGCCCCTCCAGCGTCTCGACCCTTCCCCGATGAGGCGTCCTCATCGAGTGCACCCGCGCTCCTCAACATCAACTCAGGGATGCCAAGTCGCGGGCAGAGCCCCCCGTTGAAGAGTCCATCTACAATGGGATGGCGTCTTTATAAGGGTTGTCCCGCGGCTCCGAGGCTAGATCTTGGGGTGGATTTCCTCCGCCGTGCCCTTCTCCGTCAGGACCTGGGCCAGGTCGGGGGGCAGGCTCACCACGTCCTGCTTCCGAAGGCGGTAGGTCACGTCGAGGCCGACGAAGGGTGGGACGTCTTCGAGGATTCGGAGGAGGACCTGATCCTTGGCCGGGTGCGTGGGGGCTTGCTTCGGCGCGGGGTTGTCGGCCTTGGCCTTCGCGGGCTGAGGAGGCGCCTTAGCGGGCCCCACTTCCCCTTTCCCGAAGACCCTCCTCCGGCTGGCGTCCAGGACGACCATGAGTTCCTCGAAGCTCTCTGCTTCCAAAGGGGTAAGCACGCCGGTGTCGGTGGTCGCCCCCGCCGCGGCGCTCCAGGCCATGAGGGCCATCTTCCGGCCCCGATACTGCCAGATCTGTTCACGGCGTTTGAGGACCTTCTTGAGCTCGTCCCGTAAGAGGGCCGCCTTCGCGGAGTTGGGGTCTCGGGCGGTTTCCTGGGCCAGGTCGGCCTCGAGGCCCGCAACGTAGGCCTGGACCCGCTCCCAGAAGTCGGGCTCCAGGGTCGTGAGACCCTTGCGCCGGCTCTCTCCGCGGTAGACCTGGAGTACCTGTTCCAGGCCGATTTCGTCCCCCGCCACGGTGGAACATCCGACGGTCCTTATTTGAGGGTGATGATGAAGGGTGAAGGTTAAGCCGTGTCGGGAACTGGAACCCTGCGGGGCGACCTCGCTCCATCCGGAGTTGGACATGAATCTCGAGGAGAGGGACCGTGAGATTCTCGAAACGCTGGGCGAGCTCTGCGAGCTTAGCCTGGAAATGCCCGTCATCGTCGAGGGGAAGAAGGACCGCGAGGCGCTACGTAGACTGGGCGTTCAGGGAATCCTGGTGCGCGTCCACGGGGGGACGACGGTCTTCCGTCTCTGCGAAACCCTGGCGGAGGAGCATGACCATGTCATCATCCTCACGGACTGGGACCGTCGCGGCGGACAGCTCTCTCGCCTTCTCCGCGAGGGCCTCGCGGCCAACGACGTCCGGGCGAACACAGAGATCCGGGCGCGTCTGGCGCGTCTCTGCAGGAAGGAAGTCAAGGACGTGGAGGGCCTCCGCCGACTGGTCGCTCGGATCCGACCGAGCTAAAGCGCGAGGCGCCGTCCTGTCAGGTCCGCCCAGATTTTCATTCCGGAAAATATAAATACACCGGGATCGAGTTGAATTTGCACAGGGCATCACCCTCAATATCACCCTATCCCCCTTCCCCGCCGAAAGTGTCGGCGAGCCTGGGAGCAAGGTAATCAGAGGCGTAATGCTGCCAAAGAGGTGACAGCATGGCAGTAGATCCTAGTACGACAAAGTATCAGATTCGCGCAAAGTTGGAGGCCGAGGGGGTCGTGGAAAAACCCGACGTCATCGGCGCAGTATTCGGACAAACGGAAGGGCTCCTCGGCGAGGAGCTGGATCTCCGGGACTTACAGAAGAGCGGCCGCATCGGCCGAATCGAAGTGGATGTCGTCTCGAAGAAGGGAATGACGGATGGATCGATTCTCATCCCTTCCAGCTTGGACCAGGTGGAGACCTCCATCCTGGCCGCGGGCTTGGAGACCATCGAGCGCATCGGCCCTTGTCGGGCGACAGTGAGCGTGGAAGGCGTGGATGACGTCCGCATCACGAAGCGGACCCAGGTCGTCGATCGGGCGAAGGAGATTCTCTCGGAGATGCTCGCGGGCTCCAAGGCGACCAGCGTCGACCTGAAGGAGGAGGTCCGCCAGGCCGTCCAGGTAGCGGAGATCGTCAGCCATGGGCCTGACAAGCTGCCTGCGGGTCCGAACGTGGAGGACACCGACGCCATCATCGTGGTCGAGGGCCGGTCGGACGTGTTGAACCTCCTCAAGGTCGGCATCAAGAACGCCATCGCGGCAGAAGGCACCCACATTCCCTCCGCCATCACGAACCTGTCCAAGGAGAAGGTCGTGACCGCCTTCGTCGACGGCGACCGGGGCGGGGACCTCATCCTCAAGGAACTCCTCCAGGTGGCGGAGGTGGACTTCGTCGCAAAGGCTCCTCGCGGCCGGGAGGTCGAGGAGCTGACCCAGAAGCAGATCATGAAGGCCTTACGGAACAAGATGCCCGCAGAGCAGTTCGTCGATATGTTTGGCCTTGGACCCAGCCGAGGGCCTCGCAAGGCGAAGTCGGCTCAGAGGCCGGCGAGACCAGCGAAGGAAGCGCGGGTGACGGGGCGCCCCGCCGAGAGGGCTCCGCCCAAGAGGGTTCCGCCCAAGAAGGTTCCGCCCAAGAAGGTTCGCGCTCCGGAGCCCGAGGTCAGCGTTCCTGAGGATCTTCAGGAGTACCAGGAGATTCTCCGATCCCTCCGAGGAACCACAAAGGCGCAGATCATCAAGGGTGGGAAGGCGAAACCCAAAGAGGTCGCCGTCCGCGACCTCGTGAACCTCATGAAGAAGGAGGGGAAGGGCGTCAAGGTTCTCGTCTTCGACGGCATCATCACCCAGCGCATCCTCGATATCGCGAGCGATAACGGCATGGAGATGGTTATAGGGGTCAAGGAAGGCAGCATCGAACAGCGGCCAGAGGGCGTTCGCGTCTATACCGCGGACGATCTCGCCGTGAAGTGAGGTGCTCCTATCGTCTCCAAGGGCATCCTGGACGCCCAAAAGGGCTTCTCCTGGGAGGAGATGGAGACCACCGAGGACGTCCTGATTCCTCCCGACCCCCTGAATCGGGTGGTTGGGCAGGACGAAGCGGTCGGTCTCGCGCGCATCGCGGCCAAACAGCGTCGTCACCTCCTCCTCGTGGGGCCGCCTGGCACGGGCAAGTCCATGATCGCCCAGGCACTCGCGCTTCACCTTTCTCCACCCAACGAGGAGATACGGGTCGTCCACAATCCGGAGAGCCCCGAGAGGCCCCTTGTGGAAGTCAAGGGGCGCGAGGAGGCCCTCAGGGAGGTGTCGGCTCTCAAGGGGGCGGAGGGCGAACTCATTGACCCGGAGGAGGTCCCCATCAGCGTGGCGGAGCGCCTCCGGTATCGGTGCGTCCATTGCGGTCACTACTCCCCCCCCTCCGACGCGGTGTGCCCCGGGTGTTCCCGGCCCAAGGCGGCCGTGCAGAACATGGGGAACCCCTTCGGAGACCTGCTCAGCGGGATTATGGAGGTGACCCTGGGACAGATGAGCCAGAAGGACCGCGTCACCACGACCCGGAAGCAGTTCGGGAAGGAGGAGGTCGTGGTCTACGAGCGGGCGGGCGAACTCGTCAAGGTCCTCGACCAGAAGGCACTGGAGAAGCGGCGGAAGATTGAGAAGGAGAGCCCCCACAAGGTGTTGGTCCCCCTGGAGCGCCACCCGTTCCTCCTGGCCACGGGGGCCAGCGAGACGGAACTCCTAGGGGACGTGAAACACGACCCCTACGGCGGACATCCGCAGCTAGGGACCGAGCCCTACGTGCGTGTTGTCGCCGGAGCGATTCATGAATCCCACGAAGGGGTCCTGTTCATCGACGAGCTGCAGCAACTCGGCCCTCTGCAGCGTTACATCCTCACGGCCATGCAGGAGAAGCGGTTCCCCATTAGCGGCCGGAACCCGCAGAGCGCGGGGGCAAGCGTACGTGTGGATGCGGTTCCGTGTGACTTCATTTTCGTCGCGGCCTGCAACATCCAAGATCTCCCTTACGTCCTCTCCCCGCTCCGCTCCCGGATCGTCGGATCCGGCTACGAGGTCCTCGTGGAGACCACCATGCCCGACAACGAGACAAATCGGGCGAAGATGGCCCAGTTCGTGGCCCAGGAGATCGCGATGGACCGACGGATCCCTCACGCCTCCAAGGAGGCCGTGGAGGCGATCATCAAAGAGTCGCGCCGCCGGGCGAAGGAGCAGGAGGGGAAGAGCGGCTCCCTGACTCTACGGCTTCGGGAGATGGGCGGCCTAATCCGGTCCGCCGGGGACCTGGTCGTGAACGAGAGCGGGGATCGTATCGAGGCGTCCCACATCGCCCGGGCCGTGAAGATTGCCCGCACCGTGGAGGAGCAGATCAAGGAGCGGTACGGCTCCTACGAGGGGGGCCTATCCAGGGACCTTACCGAGGCCCAGCGGGCGACTGCGCCCTACCAGTACTGGAACTACCACGAGTCAGACGACGAGCGGTACATCGGGTAGGGGGAGGCTGGGTGTCCTCAGCCGGCCATCAAGACGTCGTACCTGGCGTGACCTAGTCGAACCGCAGCCCGGAGGTCTTCTTGGGAAGTGACGACGAGATCGATGGCGATCGAACCGCCCGTCGCTTCTCGGGCTGCCTCAATGATTTCTCCGAGGGGGCGCGGGTCGCTCTCGCCCGGGGGTCGAAACTCGGTGCGCGCCAGGTCGGGGCGGTTTAGGAACGTCTGCGCTACCCCCTCCGACATCTCGAGCGCAACACGCAGCGGATTCTCCATATGGGCTCGAAGGACGAGGTCGTCGTCGAAGGAGAAGGCCACGAAGTAGGTTCCCCCCTCCGTCCCCGAAGCACGCCTCCTCCACCCCGGGAAGGCTCAGCACGCCGACCCGGAGATGAGAATCCAAGTCCCGGGAGGCGTCGGGCGCGTGACGCATCACTTCCTCAGCGCTGATCGCGTCCATCGGACGGTGGGGAGAAGGAGCGGGCCCTACAAGGATACGAGGCGTGTCCTACTCCTTGGGGAGGGGTCTCCACAACTTGTACCCGTCCTCCCCGTCGGTGTAGAAGCGCGGGAGGAGGTACCGCACGGTGTAGCCCAGCCGCTTGTAGAACTCCATGGCCCGCGGGTTGCTGTTCCGGACCTCGAGTTCGATCGAACGCAGTCCTCGGAGGCGGCACCGACGGGTGAACTCCTTCATGAGGGCCGTGCCGATGCCTCGACTCCGAAGGTCCTCCCGGACCGCAAGCATGAGTATCCGGGCTTTGCCGGGAGACGAGACGAGGCCGGCTATGAAGGCAATGACTTCGTCTCGCCAGGACGTCACAATGAAGCCCTCGGGCCACCAGCCGTGGATGTCAAGGAAGAGGGACCGGGGGTAGTCCTCTCCCAGGGCCGTGTGGGTCAGAGCCTTGAGTTCCGCTACGTCCTCGGGCTGGAAGTCGCGGACGACGTACGCGGGAAATTCTTCGAAGGTGCCCTCCCGCTTAGCCGAAGACATGCCGTCCGATCCATGAATCTGGGCCCCCTAAGGGCTTTTCGGTGTGGGTCCGGCCCTTGCCGGTCCCTTCTCCTTAATACTCGCATCCACCTCTGGCCGTTGGATTCGTTGAGTCGGTGGGCGTGAGGGAACGGGATGCCTGAGACGAGCCTCTCAGTAGTCGAGCTCTCGGGAGAGCACCCCAACCTCCCGATTGCCGAGGTGCTTGCCGTCCTCCGGGGCATGGGCCACAGCCCGAGGGGGGTCTGGGTGGAGCCGCGGGTCGCCGCCTTTCCATCGGAGGTGGATCTCCCTAAGCTCCTTGCCCGTCTCGCCTTCGCTCGGGCCGCGGGGAAGACCTGGTTGTGGGGCGAGCTGGAGGAGATCCAGACTCGACTCCCGTCCCTCGACCTGCAGGGAAGGCGGTTCCGGCTGCGTGTGGCCGATTATCTTGATGGCGCACCGAGCAGCCTGGAGTCCCGGCTCGGCGAGCTGCTCGCGACCACGGGCGTCGTCGACCTGGAAACTCCCGAGGTGGACCTGCGGCTGGTCCGAGGGCGGCAGGCCTTTCTCTACCCTGTCTCCGCGGAGGTGAATCGGGGTGAATTTGAGACTCGCACCGCCCGACACCGACCGTTCGCCCGCCCCGTGGTCATGCACCCGCGTTTCGCCCGCGCCCTCGTGAACCTCACGGGCGTTGCCCCGGGGGAGATTCTCCTCGATCCCTTCTGCGGCACGGGGGGGATTCTCATGGAGGCCTTCCTGGTGGGAGCGCGTCCCGTCGGAGGAGACCTGCGGCAGGATGTCATCGAAGGGTGCAGACGGAACCTGCGACACTTTAGAATGGAGGCGGAGCTCTATGCCACCGACGTGGGGGAGGTCTCCGCGACGATGAACCAAGCGGACGCCATCGCCACGGATCCACCCTACGGTCGAGGTGCCACGACGCGGGGGGAGGACCTGCCGGACCTCTTGCGGCGCGCGTTCCGCGCGTTTCATGGCGTTCTCCGCAAAGGCGGGCGCTTGGCCATTGCCCTCCCCGACCCGGAGCTCATCGAACTGGGCCGACGTCACTTTGCGATGCTCGAATGGCACAAGGTCCGAGTGCACCGCTCCCTGGACCGGTACTTCTGCCTCTTCGAGCGCAGCTAGAGATCGATCCTGAGGGACAACGTGGCCTGCGCCCGACCGCCGAAGGCCTCCGACCGGAGGTCCCCCACGATCTCGAGGAACCGGGTGGCCCCGGGGGGAACAAAGATGGGTGCACGGATGAGTATCGTTCCCACCGCGGAACGCGACGCATCCAGGATCACGGTGGCGTTCTCCCCGCGTATCTCCATGTTATCCACGCTGGTGAAAAGAATCTCCCAGTCAGGCAGATTCTCGATGGAGCTGCCGAAGCTCAGCTCGACCACGGTGCGGACGTTCCCCGTGATGGTCAGGATGAAGGTGTAGTTCGCGGTGAAGTTTGTCAGCGTCACGTTGTCCTCCTCGATGGCTACCAGGGGGTCGGCGGGGTCGCGGAACTGCGCCGCCACGTCGACGGGAATCTCCTGGAGGGGTATCCAGTGGAGGGACAAAATCAGGAGGACAAATACCCCAACGCCCGCGAGTTTGCGGCCGACGTCCAGGCGCGTGATGTCGTTCAGGGGCGGGGGGTGGCGGAGGCCGAGGAAGAGGACCAGAAAAGCCAGGATGATCCAGGAGAAGAAGAACACGAAGCCGAGGGCGAGCAGGATGGCGAAGGCCGCGTAGCTCAGATACTTGGCTTTGTCCCCAAGGAGAGCCCTCGCGACGTGGCCCCCATCGAGCTGGCCCGCGGGGAGAAGGTTGAGTCCCGTGACCAGAAAGCCGACCCATCCTGCGAAGGCCGTGGGGTGAAGGAGGGCGTTGTCCGGGATCGGGATGGCGAAGAGCATGGCCTGGTAGAGGATCGGGAGGTTGACGACAGCCTGGCCGCCAACGTTCGTCCCTGCCAGTGGTGGATCGAGAGCGTTGAGGTAGAGACCCAGGAGGGTGACGGGCAGCGCCACGGCCAGTCCGAGGAGGGGACCCGACATCCCGATGTCCATGAGGGCCTTCTTGTTCGGGATGGGCTCCCGCATGCTGATAAGGGCACCAAAGGTTCCGAAGATAACCGGGGGCGGGGCGGGGATGAAGAAGGGCAGGGAGGCGGCGACCTTGTGTCGGCGTGCCATAATGAAATGCCCCATCTCATGCGTTCCGAGGATTGCCATGAGGGGGAGCGTGAAGAATAGGCCGCCGAAGAGGGCGTTAGAGAGCGTGAGAATGTCCTCCGACCTGTTGTAACCCGCCCAGTGGATCATCCCGGCGATGAGGGTCGTTGCCAGAGTCGCCGCCAACAAGACGACGTTCAGCCAGATTCCACGAAACCGGCGGGGGGGACTCCGCTGAACGTAGAGGATGTGTTCGCCGCCTTCGAGGCGGAGCAAGGGGAGGTACTTCCCCCCTCGCATCTCGAGGCGCAAGGCCTCGAACCGCTCGTCGAGCTGCGGGGCTTCCGCGCGGACGAAAACGGCGATGGCCTCAGGCCGAACCCGGATGTCGTAAATGGCGAAATGGCGACCTACGAGGGCCCTGACTTCTTCGACCTCGTCAGCCAGGGACTCCATCCTGGCCGCTCTACGGAAAGGCCCGTATTAAAAGGCATGGCGGAGACTTTCAGGGCCGAGATTCACGGGCGAACCCTCAACCTCTCAGGAGCGCCCGAACCCGGGCTTCTGCTTCGGCAAGGGCTTCCTCCAAACGGTCCGCCTGCGGGCCTCCCCCCTGGGCGAGATCAGGTTTCCCGCCGCCCCTCCCTCCTAGAAGTTCGGCAGCCGTCTCGATGGCCTCTCGGGCGTCCAGAGATACGTCGTCGCTCCGGCCGATGAGGATGCTGGCCGTCCCATCTCGCGAACCCAGGATCCCGACGACCCCGGGTCCCCGCAGAAGCCCCTGGGCCAGGGCAACGAGATCCTTACTGCTCCCCATCCGTAGGTGGATCACGAGCCGGGTTCCTCCCACGTCCTCCGCCCCCGCGAGAAGCTCCTCCACTTCCTGGGCGAAAGCCTGCCTTTCGGCACGCTCGACCTTCGCGGAGAGCTCCCTGTTTGCGGTCACCAGTCGGTCTGCCGCGGTGGGAAGCTCGTCGGGCTTTGTGCGGAGGATCTCGCTGGCCTCTTCGAGCGTTCGCTCCCGCTGCCGGAAGCGGTCCAACGCCGCCTCCCCGGCAACGAACTCCAGCCGGACGACACCATCCTGAATCCGTCGGCTTCGGTAGATCTTGATTAGCCCCACCTCGCCGGTATGAAGGGCGTGAGTCCCGCCACACCCTTCGACGTCGAAGTCCTCCACGTCCACGACCCGGATGTCCCTCCCGGGGATGGAACCCCCCTGGTAGAGGATGAATCCATGGTGAGCCTCGGCCTCCTCCCGCGGGACGAAGTGCTGATGGACCGGACGGTCCTCGAGGACGATCCGGTTCGCCAGCGTCTCGATAGCCTGGACTTCCCGCCTCGTGAGGCCCTGATAGTGGGTGATGTCCAGGGTCGCGCGATCCTCCGACTTGTGCGCTCCCGTCTGCCACACGTGACGCCCGAGGACCTGACGTGCGGCCCCGTTGACGAGGTGGGTGGCGGTGTGGTGTCGCAGAAGGCGCATGCGACGCCCCTCGTCGATGTGACCTTCCACTCGGTCCCCCTTCTTCCACGAGACCTTCCCCGGCACCATATGGACGGCCACGCCCCCCACGAGTTGGACGTCGTTCACGGGGACCTCCCCGATGGTCCCATGGTCCGGCTCCTGCCCCCCCCCTTCGGGATAGAAGTAGGTCTCATCGAGGACCACGCCGCCCTCGGAGGTTCCCAGGAAGGTGGCCTCAAAGACGAAGCGTTTTGGATCCTCGTAATAACGAAGGCGTGTGGGGGGGAAGTCGGGCGGGGAGGTCGCTCCTTCCCGCCGCTCCTCCGCGACTTCGAGATGGCGATCGGCAACTTGGGTAAAGAAGTCATCCGGGACCTCGACCTTCCCTTTGGCGAACTCCTGGACGACCTCGGGGACCAGGCCGTGGGAGTCATACAACTCCACCAGGTCCTCCGTCGAGAGACTCTTCCCCTTCGAGAGGCCAGCTTCACGATCCCGGACGATCCGTCGGCCCCGCTTCAGCGTCTGGACGTACTTGGCGGCCTCCACCTCCGCCAGCTTGAGGATCTCCTCCTCCCACTCCCGGAGTTCGGGGAAGTCCTTCGCGAAATGGCCAATCTGGAGGGAGAGGATGTCGGACAAGTCTCGATCGATTTCGAGCCGATCCAGCGCGCGGAGCGAACGCCGCACGAGGAGTCGCGCGAAATACCCCTCTTTCATGTTCGAGGGAACGACGCCGTCTCCCAACACGAAGGCCAGCGCTCGCGCGTGATCGGTGAGGGCGTACACGTACTCCAGCGGCAGGGTGTAGGCCGTCAGTTCTTCCACCCCGAGGCCCAGCCGATTCGCGACATCCGACCGAAGGCGACGCACGTCACCGTGGGTCTCAATGCTCATTCCCCCTGCTACCTTGCTGTACTCCGCCAGGACCCGTTCGTCGGTTTGGATGCCCGCGTC
This sequence comes from Methanobacteriota archaeon, assembly GCA_030594205.1. GTDB lineage: Archaea > Thermoplasmatota > Thermoplasmata > RBG-16-68-12 > JAJISG01 > JAJISK01. Next base: position 35,188 of record JAUVFR010000006.1, on the reverse strand, counting down.
CCCTTTGAGGGTCTCAAGCACGTCCCCGAAGACCGCTTCGTAGGCGCTCGGGGATCCTTTGGACACCCAGGTCAATCGCTCCAGCCCGTAGCCCGTGTCCACCACGGGGCCCTTGAGGGGCTCGCCACCCTTCTCTTCCCCCCGGAACATCATAAAGACCAGGGTGGCCACCTCGGCCCCGCTTACGGTCACCTCAAAGGACGGGCCGCTGTACCCCCCTCCCGCCCACCAAGACTCCGCGTATCGGAGGCTTGGAGCCTCGATGCCCAGCTCCTCGGTGAGGAACCGATGGCAAAGTTCTGTGGTTCGCTCCTTAAAGTAGACACGCTTGGGGGCGTTGAAGGCGTGGTGGGCCATCATCTCGAAGAGCGAGAAGTGCTGACCCGTCTTGCCGACGTTATCCAGGTCGTTGAAACGGACGCACGGCTGAGAGATGCCGAGGGGGTTCGCAGGCGGCTCCGCCAGGCCTTCGATGACCCAGGGTTGGAAGGGGTAAATGGAGGCCTGGGTGTAGAAGACGTCGTTGCGCCAACGGGCCACCACGGGGTAGCGTCTGATCCGCGGGTGGCCCTCGTTCTCGAAAAAGCGGAGAAACGTCTCTCGCATCGCCGGGAGCTCGAGCTCCCTCTTCATGGGGGAGTGCCCGATGAACTCGTATTCTTGGCACGGCGTCTCGCCGCACGTCGAGTGAGCACCTTGAGACCAATAGGGCCGCCCGCAGCTTGGGCAGACCTCGCGGGTGAAGCCATTCTCCCCGAAGAAGGCGAGCTCATACTCGCTGGGCATCCCTTCGACTAAGGGGCAGCTTTATTAATCATCTCTCAGGGGGCAGAGGCGTCGGGATCCTAGGGGGGCATCTGAGGGACCAAGGGCACGGGCCTCAGGCCTGCAGCTGGACGCCGACCATTCCGTCCGCGATCCGCAGGAACTCGTCTTCCGTGCCTGGCGGGATGGTCGCGCCCGCGGCCACGGCATGGCCCCCTCCCTCTCCTCCGACCTTCGCCGCCGCCTCACGCACCACCACCGCGAGGTTGAGCCCTCGCTGCAACAGACGCTGAGATGCGCGGGCACTGACCTTGACCCCATCCTCTGCTTGGGCGAACGCGAAGAGGGGCATGTCCTGCTTGACGGAACCCGAGCCGAGCACCATCCCGGCGGCAATCCCCACCACCGTGTCCTTGATTCGGTCCCCGCCGTGGAACCATTGGATGTGGTCCAGGCTCTCCACGCCCACATCGTCCACGACGTCCAAGGAGGTCACGATGTGCCGCCGGTGCCCCTTCAGGAGGCCGAGGGCCTGCTTGTACGCTTCCCCGCGGTCGCCTCGGCAGACGAGGTAGCCTACCTCCCCCGCCTCGTACCGGCCACACGCGTTAAGGAGTGTGGCGAACTCCTTCGCGTCGTGAAGGGGAGTTCCCTCTTCTTCGCGCGGGAGGAGGTAGACCTCCCCGGTGAGCCGGCGGGCCTGGGCGTGGCCGTACCCCTTCTGGAGGAGGGACATGACCAGCTCGGAGACGACCGTACGCTTCTCCTCCGCCTCCAGGTCGATCCACCTACGCCATCCGCCCTCGCCTTTGAGGTCGATGCCCAGTTCGAGGAAGAACACGATGCAGGCCTCCGCGTCCTCCGTCAGATGGGGGAGCGGGGGATCGTGCGCATACTGGAGGAGCCGGAACACGGGACGCGTCTCCCGTCCGAAGAGGCGCAGGTCGCGGATGACCTGGAGGACGCCGGATCGCTCGCCGTCACCCACCACCTCCCGATTGGCCCCCACCAGGCGGCCCTGGGCCCGATCCTGCAAGTCGCCGACCGCTCCGACCGCCCCGAGGGCGGCCAGGTCCTGGTTCTCCCGACTCAGCGCCCGGGCCACCAGGTACGCGGTTCCCGAGCTGCTGAGCTCGCTGGTTCCGTCGATGCCCACCAAGTGGGGGTTGACGTGAACCATGTCAGGGGTCATGTAGTCACGGAGGTCGTCCCGATCTCCCCCGGGCACGACGACCTCGGAGGGGAGGTGGTGGTCCGTGATCACGCCACTCAGGTCGGCGAGGCGATGGAAAAGGCCGCTCCCCAAGTCCGTGAACCACACCGCCTCCGGGTTGCGGTCCTTGATCTCCTCCACAGCCCTGGAGTCCAACTTCTTCAGGAAGTGCATCTCATGGTCGATCCCCAGGCGCTCCAGGGCCTGGGAAGCGATGGTTCCTGACGTGATCCCGTCGGGATCGATGTGGCTGAAGACGTCGACATGGCCTGCCCGCTTCACGCGTTCGGCAGCCTGGGTCGCGAGCCTCTTCACGGTGGACTATGGGCTATCGGCGTACATAAATCCACCAACGAGGGGAGGGGCCGGGGAGCCTGCCTGTGCCTGAGTATATAGCCTACCTTTAATAGCCGATGACGTTGAGGGGCGGCTGAGTAATTCTTGGAGGAAGTCAGGATGGGATCCTCGGCTGAGACTCGTAGACTAAGCGTACACTTTCTCGTGATCGTTCTCTTCGGAGCCGTGTTCATGGCGGCCTTTGCCGTCGTCACGTCCCCGACGGTTCTTGCGGACCCAGGAGACCCTGTCATCTCGGGTCAGGTGACGGACAACAGCACCTCGGGGCCCATCGCCGACGCGCTCATCCACGTCGAGGGTAATTCCGTCGCCTATCTGAATGAGACCCTCACGGACGCCAACGGGAATTATACCATGACCCTGCCCGCCGGCGATTTCCTCTTCGCCGTGGCCCACGGCCAATACTACCTCTTCCTCGAAGTGTCTTTGCTGATCACCGGGGATACCGTGAAGGACGTTTCCCTTGACTCCGCTCCCGCTCAGACCGCTCGAGTCCGTGGAAACGTGACCGACAGCACGACCTCAAACCCGGTCATCGACGGCATGATGCTCGCGCTCACTCCGCCGGCGATGGAGCCAGACTACGTGAACTTCAGCGAGATCGATGGATCGGGCGCCTACGATATGGCGATCATCCCGGGCGATTACATGCTGCAGTCGGAAGCGGCGGGCTACCTGCCAAACCAGACGACATTCACGGTGGGTAGCGGGGAGACGGTGTGGGTCGACATGGCCCTGGACCCGTTCCCGCCGGAGACCTCGACGATCCAGGGTTACGTCACGGTGAATGGCACAGGGGCGCCCATCGACAACGCAACCGTCTTCGCCAGCGTCCAGGGGTTCGGCAACAGCACCAACACGAATGCGACTGGCTACTACACAATCAACGTCTTCCAAGGCTCCTGGGAGTTGGGTGTTTCGGCCAACGGCTTTGGCACCGCCAGCCGATCGGTGTCCATTGGCGTCAACGAGACCCGCTGGGAGAACTTCACGCTCAGGCCGACAACCGCGACCGTGAAGGGATACATCACCGACGAAGCTACGGCGTTGGGCATTGACGGGGCACAGGTGTTCGTCGGCGATCTCGATGAGGGTCCCTCCAACTTCACGTCCACCAACGCGTCCGGTTACTACGAGATGCGGACCATCGTCGGTACCTTGTTCGTGGGGGCCCAGGCGTCGGGTTACCTGCTGAATATGACGTTCATCACCATCGCCGACGGCGAGACCTTGTGGGTCAACCTCACCTTGGCCCCAGAGGACGCCGTCCTCAAGGGATTCGTAACGGACGTCATCACAAGCGCGCCTCTGGGTGGGGTCTTCATCCAGCTGGGCCAGGAACCCCTCAGCGCCCAATCCAACTCCAACGCCACAGGGTACTACGAGATCGACTTCGGCTCCGGTCCCACCGAGATGGATGCCTCCGTCGGCGGCTACCAGTTGTTTGAGACCGATCTCACTCTCGCGGTCGGTGTGAACTGGTTCAACTTCACCATGTACCCGGATCTCCCCGAGAATGCCACGGTTCAGGGGTATGTGAACGACACCATCGGCGTGATCGTTGGCGCGAGCGTGCGGGCGAGTGGTTTCGGGGCTTGGTTCAACGAGACCTTCACGGACGGGACAGGGTTCTACGCCATGAACGTGGTACCGGCGAGCCTAACTCTCTTCGCCCGCGCGATGGGCCATGGGACCAACTCCACGAATTTCACCATCGGGGGCGGGGAGACCCTCTCGATCGACTTGGTCCTGGATATCGACACTACGAGTCCGAACGTCACGGCCTTCGGTGCGGCCCCTGCCGTGAATGTGAGTGTGAACAACCCGGCCCTGGTGACCGCGACCATCAACGAAACATGGCTAGAGCGCGTCGCGCTGTCGGTGCTCGCCCTTCGCAATGCCACTGCTGGCGAACGGAACTTCACCCTCCTGTCAACCTTCCCCGAGACGGACTATCAAGTCGTCGAGACCTCGCCCGGGCTATGGGATGTTGCCCTCTCCTGGGACGCGCAGGTCGCTGCCGGTAGAATGGGGAACACCTCCGGGCGGGAGTGGGTCACACTGTCCTTCTTCGGCATGCAGCTCCCATGGCATATCGTGTCTGGAGAGTACCGGAACGCCTCCAGCCCGATTCCCGTCGGGGCGCAGGTCCTCTTCTCTCAGACGACGGGCGCCCTTGAGCTCATGGGACTCGGCGGTTCCCCGGAGCCCGTTCCCGCAGATCCGACCGGGGAATTCCGGACCGGCTTTATGGTGTACACCTTGGACGACTTCGACAACGTCATCGGCATGAGCGTGGTGTATGGGAGCTGGTTCTCCATCGTCAATCTGACTTTCATCCGAGACGATATGATTCCGAGCGGGACACACGGACTCTGGCTTCAGGCCTGGGACTACGGGGACAACTACGGGCAGAACTGGACGTTCCTGGACGTCGATAACGCGCCTCCCAGCGCAAACGCAGGGCCGGATCAACCCGTGCCTCCAGGCACGTTGGTCACCTTCGACGGCTCCGGCTCCTCCGACAACGTCGGCATCACCAACTACACGTGGACCTTCCAGGCGAGCGGTACGGAGACCCTCTACGGGGAAATGCCCTCCTACACGTTCAACGTAGGCGGGGATTACTTGGTGACTCTTGAGGTGGCCGACGGCGCCCTGAACACCGACTCGGATACCATGTGGGTCAACGTCACCCTCGACACCGAGCCCCCAGTAGCCAACGCAGGCCCGGATCAGACGGTGGATGAAGGTACGTTGGTCCAGTTCGATGGATCGAGCTCGTCGGACAACGTCGGGATTGTCAACCATACGTGGACCTTCACCGATGGCACTGCCCAGACGCTCACCGGGGAAACCCCATCGTATATGTTCGCGACTCCGGGAGTCTTCGTCGTGACCCTGACAGTCACGGACTTTGATTCCAACACCGATGCCGACACCGTGACGATCACGGTCAGCGATGCTACCGATCCCATCGCCGATGCAGGCCCCGACCAGACAGTGAATGAGGACACGCTCGTCACCTTCGACGGTTCCGGCTCCTCCGACAACATCGGCGTCACCAACTACACCTGGACCTTCCAGGACGGAGGCAGCGTGACGCTCTACGCGGTGGACCCGACCTATGCCTTCAGTGACCCCGGTTCGTACACCGTCACGCTGACGATCGTGGATGCGGCGGGCAACACAGCCACCGATGCGCTGACTGTCACCGTACTCGATACAACGTCCCCGGCCGCCGATGCAGGCCCCGACCAGACCGTCGAGGTCGAAGCTGTTGTCACCTTCGACGGTTCCGGCTCCTCCGACAACGTCGGCGTCACCAACTACACCTGGACCTTCCAGGACGGAGGCAGCGTGACGCTCTACGCGGTGAACCCGACTTACGCATTCAGTACGCCTGGCGAGTACACCGTCACTCTGACGGTCGTGGACGGGGCCGGGAACGAAGGAACGGACACGGTCACGGTGACCGTTGTGTTGCCGCCTGGGCTCTTTGGGATCCCGCCCCTGATCCTCGCCGCCATCTTGGGAGGCGTCGTAATCGTTGCCTTGGTCGTAGGAATCCTCCTGTGGCGGCGCCGGTAGCTCCGGCTCGAGGTGAGGCCGGGACCTGTAAGGCATATGAAGCCGCAGGGCGGTCTGATGACCGGTGACCTCCTCCCAGGTGGACGAAATCGGGGAAATCCTGGGGACATACAAGATCGTGGCCGTCGTTGGCCTCTCTCGGAACCCGATGAAGGACGCCCACTCGGTGCCTCGTTTCCTTAAGGAGAACGGTTACCGGATCGTTCCCGTGAATCCCTTTGCAGACGAAGTCTTGGGGGAGAAGGCGTACCCCCGGCTGGAGGAGATCCCCTTTCCCATCGACATCGTGGAGATCTTCCGTCCCTCGGACGACGTTCCCCGCATCGTGGACGAGGCGCTGGAGACGGAGGCCCGCGTCATCTGGATGCAGTCTGGCATCCGGCACGAGGAGGCCGCCGCGAAGGCCCGCCGGGCCGGGCTGAAGGTCATTCAAGATCGGTGCATGCGCACGGAGGTGGTCCTTCGCGGGGCGCAGCGACCTCGCTGAGCCATGCGTGGACATCCTCTCCCGCTCTAAACGGCCGCTCAGTCTCAGTACAGGACGACGCCCTGCACGCCCTCGACCGCCTTCATGGCCGGTAGAAGCTCGCTCGGGACGGGGGCATCCGTGATGATGAAACCCCGCGGCTCGTCCACCACCTCCGGATCATCGACGATGACCTGGCGAATGCTAATCGAGGCCCGCGCAATGATGGAGGAGACCCCGGCGAGGATGCCTGGCACCAGCGCGTCGTTCGGAACAATCTCGATGGCCCCCCACCCCATCACGGGTGCGACTTCTCGGAGGTGGGCCACCGGCCGGAGACGACGAAAGATGCGAGAGAGTTCCGGATACTTCCGGATCGTCCGGATGGTGGCCGATACGACACGACGATCCACCCCGACCGCGCGCCCGAGGGCCGTCTCGGCCACGGCCACGTCCCCGCAGTAGACGCGGTCTCCCTTCACTCGGAAACCGTACGAGAGCATCCGTTGCGCCACGCGGGCCTGGGCCGGAAACTTCTCGAAGTAGCGTCGAATCTTGCCCCACATGGAAACACCAATGAACCAAGTCGTACATGACTAGATAACCCCGCCGTTCCTAGGTGATGCGCCTGACCCTCTCTAAATGTATATTCACGAGCGTCAGTGTTCATTAATGTTATACAGTGTATCGTATCTTGCTACATATGGCGGTCCTGGAGAACGGCCATTGTAAGGTCCTGCTCACGGTCGACGACGTCCCGCGTCGTTGGTACAACATCGTCGCTGACCTTCCCGAGCCTTTGCCCCCTCCCGTGGACCCAGCGACGAAGGAGCCCATCGGTCCCGAGGCGCTGACTCCCCTCTTCCCGGGAGAGCTCATCCAGCAAGAGGTCTCCTTGATTGCCAAATCGACATCCCAGGCGAGGTCCGGGAGGCCTACGTTCGTCTGGGACGCCCCCCTCCCCTCCACCGCGCGCAGCGGCTGGAGGTGGCCTGATCTCCGCTCGGCGTCCGTTTCCCTAGGGGTTTTTAGCGCGGCGACCTTCCATCGAGGGTGGACGCCGCCGTCGACGTAGGGGGTACCTTCACTGACTTCGTCGTCATGAAGGCGGGGAAGCTAGAGGCCTTCAAACTCCCGTCGTCTCCAGATCGACCGCAGGACGTGCTTCTGGAGGGCCTCCGTCCCCTCGATGTGGGTGTCCTGGGGCACGGGACGACCATCGCCACCAATGCTGTCCTCGAGGGGAAGGGGAGTCCGACGGCCCTCGTGACCACGGAGGGATTTGAGGACCTCCTGATCATCGGGCGGCAGAACCGGCCCCGTCTCTACGACTTCCGCGCCATCAGACCGGTACCCCTTGTGCCCCGTGCCGCGACTTTCGGACTGCCGGAGCGGGTGGACGCGGCGGGCACCGTTCTCAAAACGCTGACGGAGAACGATGTGGAGGCGCTGGTGCCGCAGTTGCAGGCAAGGGGCATCGAGTCCGTGGCCGTTAGCCTGCTGTTCTCCTTCCTCAACCCAGAGCACGAATCCTTGGTCCGGCGCGTCCTCGCGTCCCACTTCTCCGTCTCCCTCTCCTCGGATGTGCTTCCGGAGTTTCGGGAGTTCGAGAGGACCTCGACGACCGCCCTCGACGCGTTGATTGGCCCGATCGTCCGGTCCTACCTTGACGACCTTACGACACGCCTCTCTCGCCCCCTCTGGGTCATGCGCTCCAATGGGGGGCTCCGATTGGCCGAGAGCCTCCTGACACGGCCCGTGGAGGCCCTCCTTTCGGGGCCTGCCGGCGGGGTCGCCGGAGCGAAGTATCTGGCTGACTCCCTCGGCCTCCCCAACGTGCTCACCCTCGATATGGGCGGGACCAGCACGGACATTTCACCCATCCAAGAAGGAGAACCCACCTGGACAACCGAGGCTACGATCGGTGGGTACCCCCTCGCCTTACCGGTCCTTGACATCACGACCATCGGTGCGGGCGGGGGATCGGAGGCCTGGAAGGACGAGGGCGGTGCCTTGCGCGTTGGGCCTCAGAGCGCCGGAGCGGAGCCCGGCCCCCTCTGCTACAATCGAGGGGGAACGATCCCGACCCTGACGGATGCGGACCTCCTCGCCGGCTTCTTGGGTCCGACGCTGATTGGGGGCCAGATGGCTCTCGACACCGCGCGGGCAAGACGGGGCTTGGGCCGGCTCTTCGAGTCCTTGGACTTGGGGTTCGAGGAGGGATTAGCCGGTGTCCAGAGGGTCGTCGTCTCCACCATGGTCCGAGCGGCCGCGGTGGCCCTCGCACGGCGAGGGTTCGATCCTCGGGACTTCGTCCTGATCGCCTACGGCGGGGCGGGACCGATGCATGCGGTCGAGGTGGCGCGGGAGATGGAGATTCCCGAGGTCGTCGTTCCTCCTCTCCCGGGCGCCTTCTCCGCCTATGGCATCCTCCTCTCGGACTTCCGCCTCGACTACGGGCGATCGGTCCTTCGGCCGCTGGAGGGGTCCGAGGAGGCGGTGGAGGCGGCCTTCGCGGAGCTAAAGCGAAAGGCCGAGGAGGAGCTGTCTGCCTCCGGAATTCCCGAAACGGCGCTCATGCTCCGGTCTCTGGACCTTCGCTATTTGGGCCAGAGTTACGAGATCAACGTGCCCCACGGGGAGAACCTGAGGGCCCGGTTTCATCGGAGCCACGAGGCGCGATTTGGCTATGCGAGCAGGGACGAGTCCCTCGAGGTCGTGAATGTCCGCCTTGCCGCCGTGGTCCGGCGGGATCGGCCCAGTCCGAAGCTACCGGGCGGCAAGGGGGGATCCGAAGGGAGTCGGGAGGTCCTCTTCGCCGGGAGTCGGACGCCGACGCCCGTTCTCACCGGACGCCCCCCCCCGGGCACGAAACGGAAAGGGCCATTGATCGTGGAGGAAGAGACGGCCACGACCGTCGTCGATCCCGGGACCTCCGTTTCGGTAGACGAGCAGGGATGCCTCCGCATCCGGGTGAGCTGATGGACCCGGTTTCCCTCGAGGTCATGAAAAATGCATTCACCTTTGTTCCTGAGGAGATGGGACAGGTCCTCCGGAGGACCTCCTACTCCCCCAACATCAAGGAACGGATGGACGCGAGTTGCGCCATCTTCGACGCCCACGGCCGGATGGTGGCCCAGGCAGAGCACATCCCCGTCCATCTCGGTTCCATGCCCCTCGCCATCCGGGCCATCCGGGACTTCCTTCGGGAGCCTCTAGAAGAGGGGGATCAGGTCATCCTGAACGACCCCTACAGGGGGGGTTCGCACCTGAACGACATCACCCTGATCAAACCCGTCTTCTGGAAGGACGATCTGGTCGGGTACACCGCCAACAAGGCCCATCACGCCGACGTTGGGGGGATCGCGCCCGGTTCCATGCCGACGGGCAGCCGCACGCTCTTCGAAGAGGGCGTCGTTCTCTCGCCTCAGAAGTTCCTTCTTCGAGGACGCATGGATCCCCTCGTGCAGGAGCGCGTTCGCAAGGGAATGCGAGATCCCCGAGAGCGGATGGGGGATTTGCGCGCTCAGGTGGCCGCCAACAACACGGGCGATCGCCGCTTCCGTGCGTACCTAACGAAGTACGGCCGACCGGCCTTCGAGGAGTTCGCCGACGAGATCCTGGCCTACAGCGAACGCCGGGTCCGCAGGGCCCTGAGGACCGCGCCTGACGGGACCTACGATGCGGAGGACCAGCTCGACGATGACGGGGTCATGGATGAACCCCTTCCCCTGCGGGTCCGAGTCAAGCTGGTGGGGGATGCCGTGACCGTCGACTTCACGGGAACGGCCGAAATGTCGGCGGGGAACGTGAATGCGCCGTATGCGGTCACCTTGGCCAGCGCGTACTATGTCCTGCGGACCCTCACAGACCCGACCGCACCCCCGAACCAGGGGTGCTATCGGCCCCTCCGGATCGTGGCACCCGAAGATTCGCTGTTGAACCCCCGGAAGCCCGCGGCGGTGGCCGCAGGGAACGTGGAGACCTCCCAGCGGATCGTGGATGTTCTGCTGAAGGCGTTTGCGGAGGCCTTCCCCGAGGTCGTGCCTGCCCAGTCGCAGGGAACTATGAACAACCTGCTTCTTGGCGGACGGAGGGGGGACGGGGAGTTCGCATACTACGAGACGATTGGGGGCGGCGAGGGGGCACTCCCCTTCCGGGATGGCATGAGCGGGGTACAGACGCACATGACGAACACCCTGAACACGCCGGTGGAGGCCCTCGAAACCTCGTACCCCCTTCGGGTGGAAGCGTATCGCCTGCGTCCCGGATCTGGGGGGGACGGCCGATTTCGCGGGGGGATGGGCATCGTTCGTTCCGTCCGCTTCCTGGGAGAGCGCGGAACGGTCTCTCTCATCTCCGACCGCCGACGGTTTCCTCCGAGGGGGATTCGAGGGGGTTCGGATGGGACCCCAGGTCGAAATTCCCTCCTCCGGGGCGGGACCCTTCTCCCTCTGCCCTCCAAGACCACGATGGGCATCCGAAAGGACGACGTCATCGTCGTGGAGACCCCGGGTGGGGGCGGCTGGGGTTCCCCGGATTGAGTGACCAGGCAGCCTGCATGTAGGCTCCAGGCGTTTTGTTCCCCCCCTTCGTCCCGAACCGTGGACCCCCTCGTCTTGGCTCTCGGAGTGGTCTCTTTCGCCCTGTTGGGGACGGCCGCCGGTGTGGCAACCGGGCTCACCCCGGGCCTCCATGTCAACACGGTGGCCGCCCTCGTCCTAGCGTTCCAGACTCCTCTTCTCCTCCTGGCCGGGTCACTCTTCTCGTGGGCCTCACCGGCTCCGCAGGACCTCGTGCTTCTCGCCGGCGCCCTCGTCGTGGGAAACGTGGTCGCCCACACTTTCCTCGATTACGTTCCCGCCATCTTCCTGGGAGCCCCCGAGGCGGAGACCGCGCTCTCCGTCCTGCCGGGACATCGGATGCTCCTGAAGGGCCGGGGCCTTGAGGCCATCCACCTCTCCGCCTGGGGGAGCCTCGTGGCCGCCTTCCTGGGGTTGGCCCTGATTCTCCCCTTCCGCCTGGTCATGGGGACGCCGGTGGACGGCTATGGCGATCTTCGCCCCGTCGTCCCCTTTGGCCTGATTCTAGTCGCTGGCATCCTCATTGTTTCGGAGGCGGGGAAACCACGGCGAGCGCGAGAGGAGCTGGTGTGCACCGTGCCGGAGGGGATCCTAGGTCCGGAAGAGGCTCCTCCAGAGATCCTCCGGCTCCCGTCATCGAAGGCGTCCGACGCTGACGAGGCCTTTCTCCTTCGAGGAGAGGTCGCGGGCCTTGTCGGAAATCGGCTGATCGTCACGGACCGCTACGGAAGCGTCCAGGTCCGGCTGGCAGGCCAGGTTCCGGCTTCATTGGCCGGAGATGTCGCCCTCTTCGTCGCGCCCTCTCCCCGCCTCTCTGCCTTCGCACCTCTCGTCCAAAAGGGATGGGCGACGCTGGTGTTCCTCCTCTCGGGCTACCTTGGCGGACTGGTCCTCCTTTCGCCTCTCCTGGCCGGGAACTGGTTCCCGATTCCCGCGTTCCAGGCCGATCTCCGCAGCTTGGGGTTCCTTCCCCTCTTCACGGGCCTCTTTGCCCTCCCAATCCTGCTCATCAGCCTAGCCCATACGCCCCACATTCCGCGTCAAGAGATCCGCCCCGGGGGTACGACGCTGGCCTGGCGAGAACGGGTTCGCGCCACGGTTGGGGGGACCCTGGTCGGCGCCTTCGTTGCATGGATTCCGGGCGTGACCGCCGCCACGGCTACGATTTTCTCCCAGCTTCTCTCAGGGGAGGGAGGGGGAAAGCGGACCAACGACGAGGCGTTCATCCTCTCGCTGTCCTGCGTGAACACGGCCACGGCGCTCTTCACAATCGTGGCTCTCTTTGTCATCCTCCGCCCTCGCAGCGGGGGGGCCGCAGCCCTCCAGACCCTCTCGGGAGACCTGGTGGCTGCGTGGGATCCTCTCCTCAACTTCCCCCAGGCACTGGCCTGGTTCCTCTTGGCCTCCGCCGTGGCATCGATGACCTCGTTCTTCCTTACCCGGGGGTTTGGGGCCCTCTTCGCGCGCCTTGCCGGGGCTTTCCCTTACCGGAAGGTCATGGTCGGTGTCCTGTCCTTTCTCTTGGGTATCACCTTCCTCTTCGCGGGTGTTATGGGACTCGCCATCGCCCTCTTCGCCACCCTCATCGGCCTCCTCCCTCCTCTCGTGGGTGTGCGTCGGGTGCACCTGATGGGGAGTCTCATCGTGCCCCTGATCCTCCTCCTCGCCTAGGGGGCGACCCTGGTCGCCCCTCGATGCGAGCGCCCCGCTGGGAGGCATTGCTGCCTGCAAGCCCTTAAGGGGACGGGAACTTCCAACGGCGTGGACCGCCGGGAGCGGATGTTGGTCGGCTACGTGACTGCGGCCCACGCCTTGAACCACGCTTACATCCTCATTATCCCTCTCTTCCTGACGATCTGGATCGAGGAGTTTGACGCGGATCTGTACGTACTGGGCCTCATCGCCGCCGCCGCCTACGCGCTCTATGGGGCCGGAAGTGTCCCCTTTGGGTACTTGGCCGACCGGATTGGTTCCAAGGCCCTCATCAACCTGTATCTCCTGGGGGCCGTGGCTGCCCTCTTCTTTGTTGCCCTCTCGCAGACCCTCGTCCAACTCGCCCTCGCCCTCGCCTTCCTCGGTCTCTTCCTGAGTCCGTATCATCCCGCCGGGACCGCCTTGATCACTCGCGAGGTTCGCCAACAGGGACGCGGATTCGGGTACCACGGCATGGGCGGGAGCCTCGGCGTCGCGTTGGGACCCCTCATCGCCGCCCTCTTGCTGCTCTCCTTGGAGTGGCGGACCATTCTCGCCCTCTTCGCCATCCCCGCCCTCGTCGTCCTCGTCGGAATGGTCTTTGGTGCCCCCTCTGAGGAGGCACGCCGTGAGCCCGCGAACCTGGCGCAGATGAAGGGGGTCTTCCTGACGAGGGGATTCTTCCTCGTGCTTTTGGTCTACGTTTTCGCCGGCGTGGCGTATTGGGGCGCCCTCACCTTCCTCCCCGCCTACCTGGACAGCCTCGGCTTGCCCTCTCTTGGCGTCGGGGCACGCCCCCTGACGGCGGGCCTGTACCTCTTCCCCGTCATTCTCGCCCTCGGCGCAGCCGGGCAGGTGGCAGGGGGGTATCTCGCCGACCGGCCGCGGGTCGAAACGACGCTGGCGATGGCCTCGGTCCTGGTGGCCGGCCTCCTGATCCTCCTGGCGATTCCCAGCGCGGGCGCCGTGGTCGTCATCGCCTTCGCCTTCGGCTTCCTTCTCTTCGCCCTCGAGCCCCTCCAAAACCTCCTCGTCTCCCGTCGGGCGCCTCCGAACCTGCGAGGCCTTGCCTACGGCCTCGTTTTTCTCGCCGTGTTCGGGATCGGCGCGGCAGGCGCGGCCTTGGGGGGCTACATTGGGAGCGTGGCCGACCTCGCGCTGATTTTCCCGCTGCTGGCAGTATTCATGGCGGCCAGCGGGGCGGCGGCCTTTCTTCTCCGGCCCGGGTCCCGGGCTCGGGTCAGTGCATGAATCCCTCGAGAAGGGCCGAGTAATCCTCGTACCGGGCGTCGTGAGGCCGACCGGCGCTGTACAGGAAGAGGCTGTCTCGAGGAAAGTTCTCCGAGATCGCGATGAGAGAACTCGACACGCTCCCGGCCCGGTCCCCATGCCGGCAGACGGACTCCCCCTGATAGAGGGTGTGGTCCCCGGCGACCGTCTGCACGGCTTCGATGGCCGCGGCGAGGTCGCCAAGTCGCCGGTCCCGCAAGGCCTCCTGGACGAGGTGGATACGGGGCTGTCCTCCATCGTCCACGTCCATGTTCGCGAGAACGTGGAGCCCCGACCCAAGATCGACGGTCCGCGGGTTCTCCGCGTAGTGGGTAACGAAGGCGTGACCCCGGTCGCCGTAGAGCAGATTGAAGGGATTGTACCTCTCCTCGGCCACCTCCTCCTCCACGAAGTCTTTCACCTCCAACGCCGACGTGTGCCGCAGCGCCTCGAGGCAGAGGAGGCCTCGGGACCGACGGGCCGAGTCGTAGGTCCCCTCTTCTCGGTTAGAGATCGCCGCGACGACGCCCACTTCGTTCACGCCGATCCAGGTCCCTCCCGCCTGCACGTCGCGGGGCGCCAGGATGGAGGTCGCCTCGCGGGTCAGGGTGGGCTCTTCGGAAGGACGGCCGTATAGCTCGTCCCGGTTCATCAGGAGGAAGAGGGGGTATCCGGGAACCTGGTCGCGAAGGAGGATTAGGGTGCACATTCCGGAAATGCAATGGGGCTCGGCCAATAAGCCTTCTTTCTCCTCGGTGCAGGCGAAGGGGTCCGAGCCAGGTCGCTCTGCAAGGCCTCGGTCGTGTCGTGCAGTCTGCAGGTAGGCGCGACCGTGAAGGTCCCCAACCCCCCGCCTGGCACATGGCGAATCTCTTGGCCCATGCGTTGTTCGCGCTTGCCCTATCCTCCGTCTTCACATCCCTTTCCCAGGGCGTGCCGTTGACGGCGTACGGGTTCTATGCCGCCCTGACGGCCCTCCTGCCGGATCTGGAGTTGGATCGCAGATCGGGTCCCAGGACGCCGTACGGCCATTCCCTGGCCTACGGCCTGGTCTGGGCCCTGCTCGTCCTCGCCGCGTTGAGCCTCGCCGGCTTTGCGGGACTCTTGTCGCTTGACTCTCTTTCAACTCTCGCGGGCGCCTGTCTGACAGGGCTGGCCTCGCATCTCTTGCTGGACAGCCTAGCGGAACCGGGAATCCATACCTGGCCACGCCGAGGGCAGAAGTGGGGTCGCGTGGCCGGCATGAGCCGCCGCTGGGCTCCTGCCCTCAACCTCACGGTCTCCGGGTTCTCGGTCGGAACAATCCTGACGCTGTTGGTTCTCTATTGATCATCCAGGGCCCGGATTCGCTCGACCGCATCAAGCTCGCGGATGATCGAACGAACCGCGCCGGGGACTAGTTGCTCCCAATCCTGTCCTGCACGGATGCGTTTCCGGACCTCCGTGCCTGAGAGGACTTCCCGGTCGAGGAGAGGCCGGTTCAGGACCCTGTACCCGGCCTCCTTGAAGATGTGTCTCGTCACGCCGTCGTGCGTCGCCACGGCCCCAAAGGCCGGAGCGAGGATGCGAAGTTCGCTTAGCCAGGCGGCGTGATCCCCTACGTCACGCATGGGGACAATCCGGACCGCCTCCACCGCCTCGGCCTGGAGACTCTCTCGAATCATCCTCGTGCGTTCCTCCAGGCTGAACGGATTCTTGGACGTGTGAGAGGCCTGGCTGCTCCCGAGGATCAGAACCACTTCGTCAAACTCGCGCACCAGCGACTTCACCATGTGCAGGTGGCCCAGGTGGAACGGCTGGAAGCGGCCCACGAACAGAACACGAGAGGGAGTGCCTCCCGCCAACGTAGGGCCCCTACTGGGGGACGGCCCGGTCCGGGGGGACGACGGGCTCGCGTCGAGTCGAGACCATGTCGGCCAGCTTGCTCACGAGGCCGTTCTTCTTCGGGCCGACCAGGGCGTGGTCCAGGACTTCCTTGAGCGTCTCTACCGAGATGATTTCAATCTCACCTCGGTATCGGCTCTCGATGAGAACGTCGTTGACGTTGGCTTTGGGAATAATGACCTTCTTGAAGCCCATCTCGGCCGCCGCCTCGATCTTTGCGGTGATGCCGCCGACGGGCAGGACCTGGCCTCGGATGCTCAGGGAACCTGTCATGGCACACCGCTGGTCTACTTCCACCTCTTCGAGAGCGGAAATGACTGCCGTGGCCACGGAAATGGAGGCACTGTCCCCCTCCACCCCTTCGTAGGTCCCCACGAACTGGACGTGGATGTCGTGGTTGCTGATGTCCTCGCCCGTATACTTCTTGATGAGAGCGGAGACATTCTGGACTGCCTCGCGGGCGATCTCACCGAGGCGGCCCGTGGCGATGATCTTCCCATCATTCCGGCTCTGGGCCGGCGTCACTTCGGCGACAATCGGCATGACGATCCCGGAGAACTCAGACATGCTGGGGTCGGCGTTCAGGACAGCCATGCCGTTCACGACGCCCACCATCGACCCCTCGGTTACGAAGGTCTTGTACTCCTTGCGGTGCTCGATGTACCGGTCGGCCACCTGCTGCTCCAGGCTGCGCGCCATCCCTTTCGCGGCGATGACGTGGTCCGCCCCAGTGACGGCGTCGCCTTCTTCGCGGGCGATGTCCCCGGCCACCCGGATGAGGCCGCCCAGCTCGCGGAGTCGCAGGGTCAGCTGACCCCGGCGGCCGGCCCGCCGCTGCGCTTCATGGATGACCTCCCGGACCCCTTCCCTGTCGAAGTGGGGGATCTTCCCGTCCTTGACGACTTCCTGGGCGACGAACCGAACCATCTTCTCTCGGCTGTCCAAGGTGTCGGGCATGACGCTCTTGACGTACACCTCATAACCGTACCCGCGGATGCGGGACCGAAGAGCGGGATGCATGTTACCGAGGGCATCCAAGTTTCCGGCAGCCACGAGAATGAAGTCGCACGGGACCGGCTCTGTCTTGACCATCGCCCCGGCACTTCGCTCGCTCTGGCCGACGATGCTGAACTGCTTCTCCTGCAGGGCGGTCAACAGACTCTGCTGACTCTCCAATCGGAGCGTGTTGATTTCGTCGATGAAAAGGATGCCCTTGTGAGCCTTGTGGATGGAGCCGGCCTCGACCCGTTCATGCGCAGGGGTCTCGAGGCCGCCAGACTGGAAGGGGTCGTGGCGGACATCTCCCAGGAGGGCCCCCGCGTGGGAGCCCGTGGCGTCGATGAAAGCGGGCATGTCGTCCGGATCGTGACCGGCCAGGAGCTTGGGGACGACCAACATATCCTGACGGTTCCCCATGGTCCGGGTGGCCCAGAAGATGATGACGGCGATCAGAATGCCGAAGAGGAGGATCATGGGCTGAGGTGGAGTGGTAATGAAGGCCAGGATAGCGGACATGAGGACAATCACAACGATGATGGTCGTCATCATCGAGGCTCGCTGCTCCTTGCGCCGCATCGCGTCCGCCTTGTGAGCCTGAACGATTTCCTTGCCCTTGCCTGCGGGAACGATTCGAATCTTGGGCTCGTTGGGGTCTTCTGGGTTGTGGTAGACAATCGTATCCTGGAGCTCTTCCCGCGGGAGGAGCTCCGACATGGCCCGGGCCATCATGGACTTGCCCGTTCCGGGGTCGCCGATAAGCATCACATGACGCTTCTGGTCCGCCGCCTTGCGTGCGACCCTGACGCCTTCCTCCTGTCCGATGACCTGTTCAACCAGCCCCTCGGGCACGCGGATGTCCGCCGTGGTCTCAAAGTCTTGGGTGGCAATCCACCCTTCGAGGGATGGCATGCCGCCTTCAGTGGTCGCCTCTTTGTCCCTAACACTCATCGAGCGTCATCCCGTCTGAACAGTGGAAAATACTTCCGCTTTCATATTAAACCTTCTCCCAGAGAATCGGGAGGGCCGCTGGGTTCGTCCACGGGGGACGAGATTCAGCGCACCACGCCTCTAGGGTCGTCGTGGTGCCGATAGGTGGGTCGCGTTCGGTCCGCGTCGTTCAACGGTTTCTTGCTTCCTGGCCAACACCCGATAAGAAAGGCTGATGAGAAGGGCACTCGTCCCAACGAGTGCCCCGAAGGGGAGGTTCCAATTCAGCAACGGGAAACCTCCTAGGGTGATCCACGAAGGAATCCGGATCAATGGTGGGAGCATGAGGGCCATTTCGCCGCTCACCCCCACGGCCCCGAGAGCAACTGCCACCATCAGGACCCAGAAGACCGTGTCCTGCCGGGCCTTGGTCCTGATGAGAGCAGGGATTGAGATGGCCGCGAGGAAGGACAGGGCTGCGAAGCCGCTGGCAAGCCCGAACGATGCGCGGGCCCCTTCGAAGCGAGTACCTCTTGCGAAGATAAGGAGAACACCGAGAACCAAAGCGATTCCGACTAGTACCCAAGACAGGATCCAGCCCCCTTGGATGAGGGGCCAGGCTTGCCCAAAGTGCCCGGGGGCATCCTCCGCGACCACCTTCATGCGCGAAAGGAGAGGACAAGAAGGACCACTGCCCCACCGAGAGGACCGATGCCAACAATGCCTAGAGAATTTGCCAGTCGGTCAAGGACGACTCCGGTCGGTCCCCCGCCAATCGCGATTACTGCCGCGAACGAGCCCGCCGAGGCAGCCAGGACGAAGGCTGAGGCGCCGTATGTTATGAGGGCGATTGAGAGCAAGCCGAACGAGGAAGACAGAGTAGGACGGCCCTTGTCCGTTCCTGTCGGCACGGGCGCTCAATCAGGAAGATGCTACTTGAAGGCGAGCGCCGAGGGCTCGGCCGGGGGAGGAATCACAGCCAGCGGCTACTGCGGCACGAGCCGCTTCGCGATCATCCGGGCCAGCTTCTCAAAGGCTTCACTCACATTGTCCCCGGTCTTGGCGCTGGTGGAGAGGAACGCGGAGTTGTATTTCGCGGCCACGCTCTCCATCTCCTTGTCCTCGAAGCTTCTCTGGTCTGCGAGGTCCTTCTTGTTCGCGAGGAACTGGACCGGGATGTCACCGGTCACCTTGTTGACCGCCTTGACCCAATCGTGCAGGTCATAGAGGGTGTCCCGGCGTGTCAGGTCGCAGACGGCCAGGACGCCTTGTGCCCCGTGGAAGTAGGCTTCCTTGAGCAGTTCCCGGAACCCCTTCTCGCCCATGATGTCCCAGATCGTCATGTCCACGGCCACCTCACCGCCGTTCGCGCCGTCGACGATAATCTCCCTCTTGGAGACCTTGGCCCCCAAGGTGGAAATGTACCGGTCTTCGAACTCGTCATGGACGAAACGCCGGATGAGACAGGTCTTCCCCACGGCTCCTTCGCCGACGAGGCAGATCTTGACCTTCATCTTCTCTTGCTCGACCATCGAACACGCCCCACGCGCAGTCTGAGCTACTTTGGGTCGAGTTATAAAACCCTATAGACTCCGTTATCATGCCCGATATCTGGGGCCCCAAGTTGCCCCGCGGGTCACGCCAGTCGGGCCATTCCACGCCCGATGGCCAGGAAGGTCTCACCGACGCCCTCTCCGGTCTTCGCGCTGGTGATGTAAGACTCGCAGTCGTGTCGCCGAGCAAACGCCTGGACCTCCTCCTCTGTGACGACGGCATGCTCGGTTAGGTCGGCCTTGTTGGCCACAATGACGAGGGGGATTCGTCCCGCGATGCGATAGACCGCGGCGATCCATTCCTCCAAGTCCAACAAGCTGGCCGGACGCGTCAGGTCGCAGACCGCAACGAGGCCGTTCGCCCCCTCGAAATAGGCCTCCCGCAGCAGCTCGCGGAAGCCCTTTTCTCCCATGATGTCCCAGAGCGTCATGATGACCCTGGATTGGTCGACCTTCAGGTCCACCTTCTGTATCTTGGCCCCGATGGTGGCCATGTAGCGGCCCTGAAAGGTGTCGTGAGCGAACCGGTTGACCAAGCTGGTCTTCCCCACGGCGAACTCCCCGACGAAGCAGACCTTCAGCTTCAGGACCTGTTCCTTGGGAGGGAGGAGGACCGGCATCCCAGTTGCGCTTGGGTCCCTTAGCAGATAAAAGCCACCACGAGCCTATCACCCGTGATTTTAGATTCTGGGGGTCCGTCAGGCCTTGACCGTGGCCGGGCGATCGGCGAGGCGCTCCGAGGCGATCCGCGCGGCAAGGTTGCGGAAGGCCTCCTCCACGCTGTCCCCCGTCTTCGCGCTGGTGAAGTGGTAGGGGGAGTCGTAGGCCTTGGAGAACTGCTCCACCTCCTTCTCGGTGAGCTCCCACTTCTCCTTGAGGTCCGCCTTGTTGGCGAAGATTTCGATGGGCACCCGACCGGTGACGCTGTAGACCCCCTCGATCCAGTCGTCGAGGTCGTCGAGGGTGGCCTTCCGGGTGAGGTCACACCCTGCGATGATGCCCTTGGCCCCGTAAAAGTAGGCATCTTTGAGGAGCTCGCGGAAGCCCTTCTGTCCCATGATGTCCCAGACGGTCATGTCCACGGTGAACTCCCCGTGCTTCGGGACGTCGAGGGCGATCTCTTTCTTGGAGACCTTGGTCCCCAAGGTTTGAATGTACTTGTCGTCGAAGTCGTCGTGAACGAACCGGCGGATGAGGCTGGTCTTCCCCACGGCGGCCTCCCCTACGAGGCACACCTTCATCTTCATCCTCTTGCCCGGCATGACCCTCGTTCCCCCCTCCAAGGGGTGCACATATAAACGTTCGGCTAGTGTTATCAGGGCCGAAAACCGCTGGCGCCCGGGTTCGGGGGCTCCTTCTCCCCACACGCCAACGATTAAATAGACCCCACTCATGAAACGGGGGCGAGCCGGGTCAGACGCCCTGGGAAAGGGAACGCCCCAACACCGCGGCCCGAGGGTTCTGGACCGCGAGAAGCGTCACGACCCGGCCGGGGAGCCCTGCTCCCCGCGCAGAGGAAGCATGCCGAAAGTCCACCGGCCCCGCCGCGGGTCCATGGCCTATTCGCCGCGGAAACGGGCCCGCAAGGAGGTCCCCCATTTCGCCTCATGGCCCGAAGTCAGCGGAAGCCCTCGCATCCAATCCTTCGCCGGCTACAAGGCCGGCATGACCCATGTCCTCCTCGTCGACTTCAATCCCAACAGCCCCAGTAGCGGCCAGGAGATTCAGGTCCCCGTCACCGTCGTGGAGACGCCGCCGATGAAGGTCGGGGCGGTCCGCCTCTACGAGGACGGTCCCTCGGGGTTGCAGGCTCGCGGCGAGGTGTGGAGCTCCGACCTCGATCGCGAACTCGGCCGCCGCCGCCCGGTGGCGAAGAGGAAGGCGACCGCCGACTGGGATCGCTTCGACCCCGAGTCCCTCGACGAGATCCGGGTTCTCACGTACACCCAACCGCGCCTGGTGTCGGGCGTTCCGAAGAAGGCTCCCGACATCATGGAGACCCGGGTCGGAGGGGGGACGGTGGCCGAGCGCCTCGCATACGCTCGGGAGCAATTGGGAAAGGAGGTGACCGTCCACGACTTCGCCGAGGACGGACGGCTCGTGGACGTGGCGGCGGTTACCAAGGCGAAGGGGTTCCAGGGGGCCGTGCAGCGCTGGGGCATCAAGATCCTAAGTCACAAGGACAGCAAGATTCGGCGTCGGGTCGGGACCCTGGGAACCTTCAAACCGGGCTACACCCGTCCCACCGTCCCCCAGGCAGGACAGATGGGGTACCACCAGCGAACGGAGTACAACAAGCTCGTTCTGAAGATCGGAGACGACCCCACGGAGATCAATCCCGCTGGGGGTTTCCTCCGGTATGGGGAGCTCCGGAACGCCTTCCTTATCGTGAAGGGCTCCGTTCCCGGACCGACCAAGCGTCTCGTGCGCCTGCGGGACCCCATGCGGGCCCGCAAGCCGAAGGTCGTCGAAGAGCCCGAGTTTGCGTACGTCTCCCTCACGTCGAAACAGGGGGCTTAGCGTGGCGAAGAAGGCCAGCGACGAGGAGCGCGCCCGCCCCGACATCGAGCCGAAGGATGTGCGACGTGCCCGCAAGGCCCGGCTCCAGGAGTGGGCAGAGGCCTTGAATCTGGACGCCTCCGGCACGGTTCCCGAGCTGCGAAAGCGTATCCTCGAGGCGTTGAAGGGGGAGGAGTACCTTGTCCTCGAAGAGGAGGGAGAGGAGGGAGAGGAGGGAGAGGAGAAGCCCACCCGACGCCCGAAGCGAGGGAGGGGACAGGTATACCTCTACTCCGTGAAGGGCAAGCCGGTGAAAGCGATCGACTTGCCACCCGTCTTTGGGCACGAGGTGCGACCGGACGCGATTCGGCGTGCGGTGAGCGCGTTCCAGGCCAACCGTCGGCAGCCTTACGGACCGGCGCCTAGGGCTGGCCTCCGCCACGCCGTGGAGGGGTGGGGCAAGGGGCGGGGCGTGTCGCGCGTTCCCCGCTTGAAGGGACGCGGCGGTCGAGGAGCGCAGTCCCCGGGCACCGTCGGCGGACGGCGCGCCCACCCCCCCCGTCCGGATCGAGACTGGAAGAAGAAACTGAACAAGAAGGAGCGACGCCTTGCCCGAGCATCCGCTCTCGCCGCCACGGCAGATCCCGCCTGGGTACGGCGGAGGGGGCACCTCTTCCCGGAGGATCTCTCGCTCCCCATCATCCTTGAGGAGAAGGTGGAAGAGCTCACCGACACCGCGCAGGCCCTGGAGCTATTCCAACGGCTCGGGGTCGACGAGGACCTGGCCCGGGCGTCCGGACGCAAGGTCCGGGCGGGGCGGGGGACCATGCGGGGGCGGCGTTATCGCAGGCCGAAGGGGCCGTTGGTCGTGCTTACGCGAGAGGCCGTGGGCCGCCGCGCCTTCGCCAACCTCCCGGGCGTGGAAATCCAGGAACCGCAGGGGATCAACGCGGAAGTCCTCGCCCCCGGCGGCATGCCGGGGAGGCTCACCCTCTTCAGCAAGAATGCCCTTGATGAACTCGGAGACTGGCCATGATCGAAGACCCCCACGGCGTGTTGCTCTATCCCATCGTGACGGAGAAGTCCCTCAACTACCTCTCCGGCACGGCGTCCCAGGACTTCAAGGATGGCAACCGGCTGGAATTCGTGGTACGGCGAGACGCCACGAAGACGGAGATTCGGCAGGCCTTTGAGTCCCTCTTTGAGGCCAAAGTAGAAAAGGTGAATACCCATACGAAGAAAGACGGAAAACATGCCATTATCAAGCTGCAAGCCGCCTCCTCGGCAGAGGAGATCGGCATGCGGATAGGCGTGTTTTGAAGGTGTTTCATGGGAAAGAAGATCATCGCTCAGCGCAGAGGGCGCGGATCGCCTACGTTCCGATCCCCCAGCCATCGGCATGCCGGTGCCGTTTCGTTGCCCTCACTGCGAGAAGGCTCGGGCCTCGTGACCAAGATCCTCCACGCCCCCGGGCGAAGCGCTCCCTTGGCCCGTGTTCGATTCAAGGAGGGCGAGTTTCTTCTTCTCGCGCCCGAAGGGCTCGCCGAGGGTCAGGAAGTACTCGTGGGTGCGGGCGAGATCGAGCGGGGGCATATCGTGGAGATTGGCGGCCTCCCTGAGGGCACCCTCGTCTGCAACATCGAGCTCAAGCCCGGAGATGGCGGGAAACTCTGTCGCGCCGCGGGTACCGCAGCCGCCGTCGTCTCTCGCGGCACCCAGACCGTGATTCAGCTTCCTTCGGGGGAGTTCAAGGATCTCGACCCCGCATGCCGAGCCCAGGTCGGCGTGGTAGCCGGGTCCGGCCAGCGAGAGAAGCCCTTCGCGAAGGCGGGGAAGAAGGTGAATGCGTTCCGGAGCACGGCCAAAGCGGCCTTCAAGGTCCGAGGCGTGGCCATGAATGCCGTCGCGCACCCCCATGGTGGCGGGAGCCATCAGCACGTGGGGAGGCCGAGCACGGTCTCGCGGAACGCGCCCCCCGGGCGGAAGGTCGGTCGCCTCTCTCCGCAGAAGCGGAAGAAGAAGGCGAGAGGAAGGAGGGTATAGCCATGCCGAAGCGTGGAAGCGGATCCGCCAAGGCGGCTAGACGGAGGGCGCGCAAGCGCGCGGGAGCGGCCGACGCGCGACGGAAGCGGGAGTTCACGTACCGTGGGCACAGCCTAGAGGAGCTGCAGGCCATGAGCCTGAGGGAGTTGCTTCCCCTTCTCCCGGCCCGGGTCCGCCGGACCTACGGCCGGGAGCTGTCCGCGGAGCATCAGGTCGTCGTGCGAAAGCTGCAGGACGGGGACGGCGAGCTGGTCCGCACGCACCGCCGGGACATTCCCATTCTCCCCGCCTTCGTTGGACGCAAAGTCGCAGTTCACAACGGGAAGGAGTTCGTTTCCTTCGAAATTCGGGCCCAGATGATTGGACACTACCTCGGAGAGTTCGCGATGACGCGGAAGCCGGTGAAGCACTCGGGCCCCGGCGTCGGCGCGACGCGTTCCTCCAAGTTCCTCCCGCTGAAATAGGGGTGAGCGATGGGTTATTCCCAGGACGTAGACGAGGATACGACGGCGAAGGCCTACGGCCGGGAACTGCCCATCTCGCCCAAGAAGGCGCGAGAGGTCTGTCGCGCCCTGCGCAGACAACCCCTGGATGTGGCGAAGGGACTTCTCGAAGAGGTGATGGCGAAGCGCCGCGCCATTCCCTATGGCCGCCACAACAAGGAGGTCGCCCATCAGGTAGGCGTAGGTCCCGGCGGCTATCCCGTGAAGGTGGCCCAGCACATCCTCCGCCTCCTCGAGAGCGCGGAGGAGAACGCCGAGTACAAGGGGCTGGACACGGAGAACATGGTCATCCAACACATCTCTGCCTATAGCGGTCGCCCCGTGAAGTCCTACCGGGCCCGGGCGTTCGGGCGGAGCAGCCCGTGGATGAAGGAGATGACGAATGTCGAGGTCATCCTGAGGGAGGTGGAGTAGTGGCATCGGAGCGAAAGATTGTGGCGGATAACCTCAAGCGAGTACTCCTGAAGGAGTACGTCATGCAGGAGACGGCACGAGCCGGCTTCGGCGGGCTGGACATCCAGCGGACGCCAATGGGAACCCGAATCACCCTCTTCGCCGAGAGGCCCGGAATCGTCATCGGGCGTCGGGGCGCGAGCATCAAAGCGCTGACGTACAACGTGGATCGGGGCTTCGACCTGGACAACCCCCAGATCGAGGTCGAAGAGGTAGCCAATCCCGCCATCAACGCGCAGATCATGGCCGAGAAGCTCGCCAGCGCTCTCGAGCGAGGATGGCACTTCCGCCGGGCGGGCCACTCCACCCTTCGCCGAATCATGGGGTCCGGAGCCAGAGGAGCCCTTATTCGCCTCTCGGGCAAGCTCACGAGCCAGCGGCACCGCACACAGAAATTCAACGCGGGCCATATCAAGTACAACGGAGAGCCCAAGAACCTCTGGGTCGACCAGGGCTTCTCCACGGCCAAATTGAAGCGAGGGACCATCGGGGTCACCGTATGGATTACGGACCCCAACGCCAAGTTTCCCGACGAGATCGGGGTCGTGGCGGTTGAGGTGCCTGCCGAGCCTTCGGGTCCTGAGGAGGCGCCCCCGACGGAAGAGGCCCCGGCGGAGCCCACAGAGGCCACGCCCGAGGGGCCCGAGGCGGAACCAAAGGCCGCGGATCCGACCGTCGAAGGAGAGCCCGCCGTCACGCCCGAGGGACCGGCGGTCCCCGAGCCCGCGTTGGACTCCACCGAGGTGGCCTCGGAGGACGGTCCCGAGGCGCCCTCGAAGGCGGAACCGGGGGAGATGCCCACCAAGCCGTCGCCTGAGACGAAGCAGGCCAAGGCTGCCCCTAAGAAGGTCGCCGCCAAGAAGGCCTCCGAGAAGAAACCCGCCGGGGGGGAGGCCCCGAAGAAGAAGGCCTCCGCAAGCAAGAAGAAGACGGTTGCGGCCAAGAAGGGAAAGGAGGCGGACTAGATGGCCCTCCTGAGGACGCGGGAAATCCGGGAGATGACTCTCGAAGAACGGAAGTCCCGGTTGAAGGACCTCCGGGACGAGCTCATGCACGAGCGGGGGGTGGCCGCCATGGGCGGTGCCCCGCCCAGCCCCGGCAAGATCCGGGCCCTTCGGAAGAACATCTCCCGCGTACTTACTGTCCTTACTGAACAGGCAGGATCGAAAGGAGTGAAGGAAACCGTGACGGAAACCAACGAGGAGGAAAGGGCCTAGATGGCGATCTGCGCAACATGCGGGCTCCCTGATGAGATCTGCATCTGTGAGGAGATCGCCAAGGAGACCCAACGGATACGCATTACGAGCGACCGGCGGCGGTACGGCAAGGTCGTGACCATCGTCGAGGGGCTCGATGCCGGGGATGTCGACTTGGACGAACTGGCACGGACCCTGAAGACGAAGGTGGCGGCAGGCGGTACCGTCAAGAAGGGCCGCATCGAACTGCAGGGCGAACACCGTAAGAAGGTCGAACAGACACTCCAAGATCTGGGGTACCACGTGGAGATTACGTGAGGTGAACGATTCGAGAAGGAAGGACTTGGTCAAGCACGAGCTCATCGGCCTTGATGTGGAGGTGGTGGAGGCCACCGACCCGAACCAACGCGAGGTAGGGGGTCGGGTGGTGGATGAAACGAGGAACACCCTTCTCGTGGAGTCGGACGGGATGGAGGTGCGGGTCCCCAAGGCAGGCAACACTTTCCGTTTCGCCGTGGGCGAGGGCATCATCGTGCGCGGGGATCGGTTGCGGTACCGACCTGAGGACCGGGTAAAGAAGGCGAGGTGACCAAATGGCGCAACGGGCGAAAGACATCGGATACGACGTCCCGGCCCCCGAACGGGCCTGCGACGACCCCAGCTGCCCCTTCCACGGTCACCTGAAGGTCCGAGGCTCGCTCCTCGAGGGCCGGGTGGTTTCCGACAAGATGGCCCGCACCGTTACCGTCCGCCGGGAGTACGTCCGGAAAATTCTCAAGTACGACCGCCTCGAGAAGCGGAGCTCACGATACAAGGCCCACGTACCGGGCTGCTTGGATATCCACGTGGGGGATCGGGTTCTCCTCGGAGAGTGCCGCCCCCTTGGAAAGACGGTGGCCTTCGTCGTCTTGAGCCGACAGGAGGTCTGACGGTGAAAGGACTGCCAGGACGACAGACCCGCGGCCTACCGCGCGGCGCGCGGCTGGACTGCATCGACAACACCGGGGCGAAGCAGGTGGAACTCATCTCTGTCCTGCACTACAAGGGGGTCGCCCGCCGCTATCCGGCCGCCGCCTTGGGGGACATTTTCGTGGGCAGCGTAAAGAAAGGAAGCCCCGAGATGCGCAAGCAGGTCGTGAACGCCGTGGTCGTCCGCCAGCGACGTCCCTTCCGCCGGCCGGACGGTCTCATGGTACAGTTCGAAGACAACGCCTGCGTCATCACGACGGAGACCGGGGAGACCCGGGGGTCCGATATCAAGGGCCCTGTGGCCCGGGAGGCCGCCGAACGCTGGCCCCGGATCGCGGCCACGGCCTCCATGATCGTCTAGGAGGAAGCATGTCAAGCCGACAGCCCCGAAAGCAGCGACGCCGGATGCACCGGAGCCCCCTCCACCGCCGCGGTCGTCTCGTCCGCGTCCACCTGAGCCCCAAGTACCTCGAGGACACGAAGGTGAGCTACCCGCGGTCGCTCCCCGTACGCCAGGGAGACACAGTCCAGATCATGCGAGGAACGCAGCGAGGCCATGATGGGAAGGTGACTCGCGTGGACCGGCGCCACTTCCGTGTCTACGTGGACGGGATCACAGTCGCCAAGGCGGACGGTACCGAGGTGGGGCGCCCCGTGCATCCCTCGAACCTTCGGATTACCCGCCTCGACATGACCGACCCCTGGCGGCGACGCCTCGTGGAGCGGTCCGGAGGACGCCCATGACCCGGCTCAAACGCCTCGCAGCTCCGCGAGCGTGGAGCATCCCCCGAAAGACGGGCACGTGGGCGGTCCGCCCCTCACCAGGGCCCCATCCCCTGCACCGGTGCATCCCCCTCACCATTGTCCTCCGGGACATGCTCGGGTATACCGACAACGCCCGGGAGGCGAAGGCCGTCATCCGGGCCCGAAAGGCCCACGTGGACAACCGCGCGGTCCGGGATCCCAGCTTCCCCTTGGGGCTTATGGACACACTGTCCCTCCCCGACGTGGGGGAGCATTACCGGGTCCTCCTGGACACCCGCGGCCGCTTTGCGTTGGTGCCCATCCAGGAGGCGGAGGCCGGCTGGAAGCTCGCCCGGATCGAGAACAAGACGGTCGTCCGGGGGGGCCGCATCCAGTATAACCTCTCCGACGGCCGCAACCTCCTCGCGGAGAACGGCCACAAGACGCGGGACACCCTCAAGATCGCGGTGCCTTCGCAGGAGATCCAGGAAGTGTTGCCCCTCAAGAAGGGCGGCGTGGCCCTCCTCATCGGGGGCAAGCACGTCGGACAGACGGGGCATGTGGAGGACATCGTCGTCCAACGGAGCTCCCGTCCCAATCAGGTCCGCTTCAAAGAGGGCTTCTCCAGCATCGTGGACTACGCGTTCGTGGTGGGGAAGCAGAAGCCCGTGATCGCCCTCCCGGAGAGCATGGAGGCGTGAGGTACTCATGAACCCGATGCGGGAGGTGCAGATCGACAAGGTCGTTATCAACATCGGCGTGGGGGAGGCCGGCGACAAGCTTCTACGCGCCCAGAAGGTGTTGGAGAGCCTGACGGGTCAGAAAGCGATCCAGACCCTCTCCAAGAGCACCAACCGCGACTTCGGTATCCGGCAGGGCATGCCCATCGGGGCGAAGGTCACCCTGCGGGGCGAGCGGGCCGACCGTTTCCTTAGGGAGGCCTTCTACGCCCGCAACAACATCCTGTTCCGCTACACCTTCGACCGCCAAGGCAACTTCTCGTTCGGCGTTGCCGACTACACCGACTTCAAGGGGGTGAGGTACGACCCCGACATCGGACTCTTCGGCATGGACGTCAGCGTGACGCTCCGTCGGCCCGGGTACCGGGTGGCCCGGCGTCGGGTCCGGCGGCGGCGTATCCCGCACCGGCACCGGACGACCCCGCAGGAGGCGGTAGACTACGTGACCGGGCGCTACGAGGTGGAGGTGAAGGGCTAACATGACTGGCCCTCGAGGTGCCTTCGGGCACAAACAGGGGTGCAAGCGATGCGGTCGGAAGCGCGGGATTGTCCGACGCTACGGGATCCACCTCTGCCGCCAGTGTTTCCGGGAGATCGCCTTCGAGCTGGGCTTCCGGAAGTACTCCTAGGTGAACCCATGCGACACGACCTCCTGAACGACGCGCTGGCGACCATCAAGAACGCCGAAGGGAGCGGGAAGCCGATGGTCACCCTTCGACCCGCTTCCAAGCTCGTGGCACGCGTGCTGCGGGTCATGCAGGAGAACGGCTATGTGGGGGACTTCACCTACCAAGAGGACGGGCGAGGCGGCGCCTACGAAGTCCGGCTGTCCGGCAACGTGAACGACTGCGGGGTCATCAAGCCACGGTTCGCCGTCAAGCGGACGGACCTGCAGAAGTACGAGTCCCGATTCCTGCCCGCCCAGGACTTCGGAGTCTTGATCTTGACCACCACGCAGGGCGTCCTGACCCACTCCCAGGCCAAGGTGGCGGGGATCGGCGGGCGCCTATTGGCGTATTGCTACTGAGGAGAACATGACACGGACGGGCATCGTGGAGAAGCGAGTCCCCATTCCCGAGGGCGTCCATGTGGAAATTGAGGGTGGGACGGTGACCGTCCAGAAGGGCGACGTCCGCCTCTCGCGTTCCCTCGACGATTCTCGGGTCCGGCTGCGCCGGGAGCGCGCCGAGGTCTTGGTGGAAAGTCCCCTTCCCCGCAAACGGGAGAAGGCCCTCGCGGGGACGTTCGCCTCCCACATCCAGAACATGGTGCGTGGAGTGACGGAGGGCTTCACCTACACCATGCGGGTGGTCTATGCCCACTTCCCGGTCAAGGTCTCCGTCCAGGGAGATGCGGTGGTCATCGAAAACTTCCTCGGGGAGCGTCATCCCCGTCATGCGCAAATCCGGGGGACGACACGTGTGGATGTGAAGGGAGACACCGTCACCATCCAGGGGCCCGATATCGAGGCGGTAGGCCAGACGGCGGCCAATGTGGAGCAGGCGACCCGGATTCGTCGTAAGGATCCCCGGGTCTTCCAGGACGGGATTTATCTCGTGAGCAAGGGGGAGGCCTAGATGGCCAGAGACCAGGACTTCCCGACGCGGACCGAGATCCACAAGGCGCGCAAGGCCGAGCTCCAGGCGTGGGCCCGGAAGTATGACTTGGATGACGAAGGGCTGGTGGCAGATCTCCGGGAGCGGCTCCTCGCTCACATCGAGGCCGAGGGAGAGGCCGCCGAGGAGCCCATCGAGGAGCTCGAAGAAGACATGGAAATCTTGGAGGAGAGAGTCTACGTGGCCCGGGCCAAGCCCGTGCTTTCCGAGGGGACCAAGGCCCTCTTGGTGGAGCGGGCCACCCGGCGCGCGCATCGCCCTGCCTTTCGCCGACAGGAGTGGTTCCGATACAAACGGCTCGGACGCGCATGGAGGCGTCCCCGCGGACACCACTCCAAGCTTCGGAGACACCTGGGCTATCGACCCGCCATGCCCTCGTCGGGTCACCGCGGCCCCCGTGGGGTGCGAGGCCTCCACCCATCCGGGTTCCAAGAGGTCCTCATCCATCGACCTGCCGACTTAGAGGGCCTCAACCCGGAGAGACAGGCCGCGCGGATTGCCCATTCCGTCGGCACTCGGAAGCGGGTCTCCATCCAGGAGCGGGCCGACGAGCTGGGCGTTCGGATTCTCAATCGGGTGGTCGAGTGAACCTGAGCAACCAGCGCCGCATGGCCGCGAGTATCCTCAAGTGCGGGGCCCATCGGGTCTGGATCGACCCCAATCGCATGGAGGATGTCGCCGATGCCATCACCCGCGACGACGTCCGTGCCGTCATTTCAGCTGGCCTCGTCCGGAGGTTGCCCGTCGCCGGCCAGTCCCGGGGGCGGACACGCTACAATGCGCGCCAGCGCCGGAAAGGACGGCGGCGGGGCCCAGGTCGTCGAAAGGGGGCTCACGGCGCGCGAGACCCCAAGAAGCGCCGATGGATGCGCACGATTCGAGCCCAGCGGGACACGCTGAAGCGGCATCGTGTCAATGGGCGACTGGCGCCGAGAGACTACCGCCGATTCTACCTCCGTGCGAAGGGAGGAATGTATCGCAGCCGAAGTCACTTGGAGCAGCAGTTGCAGGCCGAAGACGTCCTGCGGCAGGAGGGCAAATGACCCGGGGTCCCCGTCAGCACGTGCCCTTCCGACGTCGGCGCCAGGGGCAAACCAATTATCGGCGGCGCCTCGCCCTTCTCAAGTCAGAGAAGCCACGCCTTGTCATTCGCAAGACGCTGTCCGAAACCATCGTCCAATTCATCCAGTTTCGATTGACCGGGGATCAGGTCCTGGCCTCGGCGACGGCCCGGGAGCTCCGCAAGTTCGAATGGAAGGGCCACACCGGAAACGTATCCGCGGCCTATCTGACGGGCTACCTCGCAGGTCGACGCGCTAAGGCGGCGAAGGTCAAGGAGGCCGTGGCGGACATTGGCCTTCATCCTCCGACCCGGGGAAGCCGTGTCTTCGCCGCCCTCCAGGGGGTACGAGACGCGGGGGTCGAGGTCCCCGGTGACGACAAGGTCGTCCCGGATGAGGCCCGCCGTCGTGGAGAACACCTGGGAACGGTGCCCGCGCCGTCGGTGGACGAAATCAAGGCAAAGGTGGAAGCGACGTGAGACGACGGAGAAGAGGACCGCCTCCAAGAAGTCGGGCGGGTCCATGGGACCGACTCGACGAATGGTTGCCCAAGACGGGACTTGGAAAACGCGTGCTTCGAGGCGAAATCACCACGATGGGCCAGGCACTTCGCTCCGGCCTTCCACTCCGGGAACACGAGATTGTAGACTTCCTGCTGCCGGAGCTCGCCGACGAAGTCCTTGATGTCAACATGGTCCAACGGATGACCGACTCGGGGCGGCGCATCGGCTTCGTCATCACGGTCGTGGTGGGCAACAACGACGGGTACGTGGGCGTGGGCAGACTTCGCGGCCGCGAGGTCGGGCCCGCAATCCGCAAGACCATCGATCACGCCAAGTTGAACATGATTGAGGTCAAGCGCGGTTGCGGCTCCTGGGAGTGCGGCTGCTTCACCCCCCACACCCTCCCCTTCAAGGTCGTCGGCCGCAGCGGGTCGGTCGAGCTGACGCTGAAGCCCGCGCCTCAGGGCATCGGACTGGCCCTGGCGGGCGTAGTAAAGAGCATCGTGCGCCTCTCGGGCATCAAAGACGCATGGGGGTTCGCTCGGGGTCACACGAAGACGACGGTGAACTACGCCTTCGCCGCCGCCGACGCCCTGCGGCAGACCATGGAGTACAAGGTGACCCCGGAACAAGCGGCCCGCCTCCACATCCTCTCGGGACCCGTGGCCGCTTTCGAGATCAATCTTGCCGAGCTGAAGGCCCAAGCCGCGGCTACCGCGGCGGCGGCGGCGCTGCCCAAGGCGGAGGGGAAGTCCGAAGCGGAGGCGACCGTTGAGGGCGAAGGCTCCCCCGCAGACGCGTCGAAGCCCTCCGAGAAGGAAGGAGGGAAGGCGGAGTGAGCGTTGCCGCGGTCCGGGTACGCGGGGGCATTCGGGTCCGAGGCGACATCGCAGACACCCTGGGGATGTTGCGTCTCCACCGCCCCAACCACTGCGTGGTTCTCCCCCCGCGGGACACCTACATGGGGATGCTCGTGAAGGCGAAGGACTACATCACCTGGGGCGAGGTGGATGGGGAAGTCCTCGCCCAACTCCTCGCGGCTCGCGGACGACGGGTGGGTGGCGCCCCACTGACGGAGACCCACGTCCGGGAGATGGGGTACGATTCCATCGCCGCCTTGGCGGAGGCCGTCCTGCAGGGGCAGGCGGACCTGCAACGCCTGGACGACGTGAAGCCGGTCTTTCGCTTGAGTCCCCCGCGGAAAGGCTATGGCGGCGTGAAGCGATCCTATCGGGAGGGCGGCGCGCTGGGGAACCGAGGCCCGGCCATCAACGAGCTCCTCTTACGCATGATGGGGTGACTGAATGGGGCGCACGCGGAAGAAGCGGGGTCATCGGACTCACGGCCGCGGGCAGAAGGCCGGTCGGGGCAAGGGGAAGCGGGGCGGCCACGGCCAGGCCGGGCTGCTGAAACACAAGTGGAAGTGGGTTGTGAAGTACGATCCGGGGCACTTTGGGCCATATGGCTTTAAGAGGCACGCGGCTTCCCCCGGCACCATAAGGACGATCAACCTGGAGGCCCTCGAAAACGCCTTGGATGGGTTCGTCGAACGGGGCGTGGCCAAGAAGGTAGGAAAGGGCTACCGCGTCGACCTGCAGGCTGCCGGCTACGCCAAGCTTTTGGGTCGAGGCACCGTCGGCATCCCCCTCACGGTGGCGGTTTCCGCCGCCACGCCCAAGGCGGTCCAGAAGGTCGAGGCGGCGGGGGGCCAGGTCGTCCCCCAAGAAGAAGAGGAATAGGCCGTGTTCGGCAGGTCGGAAGGGAAGAGCTTCCTCTACAAGCTACAGCCCATCACGGACCGCCTGCCGGCCGTGACGCGACCGGAGGGACACGTCCATTTTCGGACGAAGATGCTCTGGGTCCTGCTGATCCTGGTCATCTATTTCGTTCTCACTAACACCTTCATCTACGGCCTGGATCGAACCCAGGTCCTGGACTTCTTCGCGAGCCTGCGCGCCATCTTGGCGGGGGCCCAGGGTTCTCTTGTCCACTTAGGGATCGGACCCATCGTTACGGCGTCCATCATTCTGCAACTCTTCGTAGGCGCAAAGATCATCCGCCTCGATCTCCGGAATGAGGAAGACAAGGCCATCTACCAGGGGACCCAGAAGCTCCTCGTCCTCGTCATGATCGTGGTCGAGTCCGTTCCCCAGGTGTTCGGCTTCCTGCGACCTTCGGCCGGCTTCGTGATGGCGTTGGACGGCTTCGTCGCCGGGAACGGCCTCCTCTTGGCGAACATCCTCATCATCGCCCAGCTCTTCGTCGGGAGCTACCTCATCTTCTTGATGGACGAAGTGGTCTCTAAGTGGGGAATCGGGAGTGGGATTTCCCTCTTCATCGCCGCCGGGGTGGCCCAGGCCGTCTTCACCGGGACGTTCAACTGGATGCCCTCCCAGGCCGGCAGCGCCGTCCCCGTGGGCACCGTGCCGAAGACCGTGTACTTCCTGAACACCATGAGCGCCCAAGAGATCATGGGCGGAGGCTACGAGGTCATCCTGCTCCAGGAACCGAACCCCCTCATCGCCCTCGTGGCGACGGTGGTCATCTTCCTCTTCGTGGCCTTCTTCGAATCCACACGCATAGAGCTCCCCCTGGCCCATGGAGGGGCCCGCGGGGCCCGAGGGCGCTATCCCATCAAGCTGATCTACGCTTCCGTCTTGCCCGTCATCTTCGTGGCGGCCATCCTGGCCAACATCAGCATGTTTTCCCTCCTCTTCTGGCAACACCCCGAGTGGCCGCTTTTAGGCGGTCAGTACTGGTTGGGGGCCTACCCCAGCCCGAATGATCCACTCGTGCTAAGTGGTACCATCCAACCCACCACCCCGATCGGGGGCATCGCCTTCTATACCTCCACCATCGCCGGCCTTCAGGACTGGCTCCTCCCACTCATCGCGCCGGGTTCCTATGGTTCCGTCTTCGCGACCTTTGGCAAGTCGTCCTTCCAGATCTTCATTCACGTCATCGTCTACGTGTCCATCTTCATCGTCGGGTCCATCGTCTTCGCCATCTTCTGGATCGAGACAACGGGCATGGGACCCGAAGGCGTGGCCCGCCAGATCGAGTCGGGAGGTATGCAGATCCCGGGGTTCCGGCGCGATCCCCGCGTATTGCAGCGGATTCTGGCCCGGTACATACCGGTCGTCACGATCATCGGGGGAGCCATCGTCGGCATGTTAGCCGTGGGGGGCGACCTCTTCGGGACCGTGGGGAATGCAAGCGGGACGGGGGTCTTGTTAGCCGTAGGCATCTTGATTCAGTTCTACGAGGCCA
Source organism: Methanobacteriota archaeon (assembly GCA_030594205.1). Classification (GTDB taxonomy): domain Archaea; phylum Thermoplasmatota; class Thermoplasmata; order RBG-16-68-12; family JAJISG01; genus JAJISK01. The sequence continues at coordinate 292 of JAUVFR010000006.1, read as the reverse complement.
TAGGCAAAGAGCAGATGATGGAGATGCATCCTATTCTGCGCAACTTCTTTGGCGGCGATTGACGCGCCCTCTGAGGGTAGCATTAGCCGTGTAATGTCTCCGGAGCGGTCCCCGCATTCGAAGTTCCTTCTTTGAGCGCTTCCTGGATTGAAGACCTCCATATGCCGCGCTCTGCCACGAGATTTATCACTCATTGAGCGTTATCAAACGGCTTTGTCGCTTTGGAGACACCTGGCTTGGACGGCGAGCTTTCTTCTGGTATCCTTGGTCGTCGTCAGCTCTCTCACCGTAC
>JAUVFR010000053.1 GCA_030594205.1 Methanobacteriota archaeon | reverse complement strand
TGGCATGGCGGTCGTCGTGGGGATGCTCGGTGTCCTAGGCATCGTTGACCTCTCCTTCTTCAGCCGGATCTCTCCGCTGTACGTCCGTGGGATAGCCATCACGCTCGTGGCGACCGCCGTCATTCTCCCCCTCTCCCTCGCCGTAGGATTTGCGGTCGGATGGGCGCGGATTTCAGAGAATTCCCTCGCCTACGCCGCCTCCACCTTCTTCGTGGAGGCGCTCCGGGGGACCCCGCAGCTCGTCGTCCTGCTGGTCGGGTTCTTCGTGATCCTGCCTCTCTTCGTCGGGGGGGCCCTCCTCACCACTTTCGCCTTCTGGGCGGGCGCCGTGGCGCTGGCAATGCACTCGGCGGCCTACCAGGCGGAAATCTTCCGGAACGGCTTCCAGTCGGTCCCATCGAGCCAGATCGAGGCGGCTCACGCCCTTGGCTTGGGTTCTTGGCAGACGATGCGTGGCGTCATCCTTCCCCAGGCGTTCCGGGTCAGCCTGCCGCCGCTTGGGAACGAGTTTGCCAACGTGGTAAAGGATTCCGCCCTCCTCTCCGCCCTCGGCATCCTTGTTATCCTCGGCTTCCGCAGTTTCGACCTCACCGGCTGGGGGAGGCAAATCACGCAGCTCACCCTCCTGAACGCCACCCTGAGTGAGGCCATCTTCAACTGGATCCTCATCGCCATGGTTTACTTCGTCCTTATCTACGTCATGACCGCCCTCATGCTCGCGTGGGAGAGGCGCATGCAGGTGCCCGGCCTGGAGGAGGCGCTATGAGCGCGAGCCGTGGCGCCATCCGGGCGGAAACCCTCCACAAGAGCTTCGGCGACCTCCACGTCCTGCGAGGGGTCTCTCTTACGGTAGACAAGGGAGAGGTTCTCGTAATCCTTGGTCCGAGCGGGGGCGGAAAGAGCACCCTCCTCCGGTGCCTCAACCTCCTTGTCTATCCTGATTCCGGGCAGGTCTGGGTGGATGGGGTGCTCACCACGGACCCTCGCGTCCGGCCGGAGTGGGTGCGGGAGCAGGTGGGCATGGTGTTCCAGAGCTTCAACCTATTCACCCACCTTCGGGCCATCGACAACGTGACGCTCGGGCTGCGCAGAGTCAAGAAGGTCCCTGCCGAGGAGGCCGCTGATGTCGGGACGCGCCTGCTTGAGCGCGTCGGACTGGGGGACAAGCTCCGAGAGTTCCCAGCGAACCTCTCGGGGGGGCAACAGCAACGGGTCGCCATCGCGCGCACCCTCGCCCTGAATCCTAAGGTCGTCCTCTTCGACGAGCCCACCTCTGCCCTGGACCCCGAGTTCATCTCCGAGGTCCTCGACGTCATGACGAGCCTCGCGCGGGAGGGCATGACGATGGTCGTGGTGACCCATGAGATGGGCTTCGCGAAGGGGGTGGGCGACCACATCTTATTCCTTGCCGACGGGGAGGTCCTGGAGGAAGGGCCGGCGCGGGACCTCATTGACCACCCGCAGAGGGCGCGCACGCGGGCCTTCATGAGCAAGATCCTGGGGTAGCCATGGAGTCAGGGCTCCGAGCCGGAGACCGGGGGGGCCAACGGCTCCTCCGCTGGCTCGGAATCCATCGGTCCCTCACCGCGTTCGTCTTTGCGTTCATCATCATGGCGGTCTTCTTCCTCTACATATACGTCCTGACCATCAACGGCGAATTCAACGCTCAGCTCGTGTCTGATCTGCTCCCCGCCTTCTTCGCGGGTTTGCAGCTTACCCTCATTCTGACGGCCGCGGGCTTCACCATCGGGATCCTCCTGGGCTTCCTCACGGCGGCGGCCCGCGTCTCTCGGTCTCGGATTCTCCGGGCGGTTGCGAAAGGGTACGTGGATGTCTTTCGCGGAACCCCGATCTTGGTCCAGATCCTGCTGTGGCTTACCGTGATCCTGGCAATCATTCCGACCTACCAGTATCGGCTCCTGGTGGCGGGGTTCCTCGCGTTGACGATCAACACGGGCGCGTATCAGGCGGAGATCTTCCGGGGGGGCATGAAGGCAATTCAGGAAGGGCAGCTCGAGGCGGGACGCGGCATCGGGTTCACGAGGTGGCAGCTCATGCGACGTATCCAGCTGCCCCAGACCCTTCGGCTGATCATTCCCCCCATGACGAACGAGTTCATCCTTCTCCTGAAGTCGAGTGCCTTGCTCTCCATCATCGGGGTGGTCGAGTTGGCGTTCGTCGCGGGGCAGTGTACCGTGGTCCATTTCCTCCCCTTCGAGTGCTGGACCACGGGAACGCTGCTCTACCTCGCCATGACCGTGCCCCTCGCCAAGGTCGTTCAGTTCACGGAGACAAGGTTCCGTATCCCAGGCCTCGGACTTCCCGTCGCCCGGCCACGAGTCGGGCGGGCTGCTCCGCCAGCGCCCACCGGTAGGGCTCAGATGGCAGGCCAAGCCTTGACCCGCCGGGCGAATGGGTTGTACCTCTTCCTCAGAAAGCGGATGGAGTCGACCCGCGGCTGATGGCGAACCAGGCCTCCAGATTGGGAACCTAGGCTTCGACGGCCACGCTGTCGAGGACCTTCTGCGCGAGCTCCTCAAACGCCTTCTCCACGTTCTGTCCCGTCTTCGCGCTCGTCAGGAGATAGGTCGAGTCCCAGCCCTCGGTGAACGCCTGGAGGGTCGCCCGGTCGAGGACCGCCTCCTCCTTCAGGTCCACCTTGTTCGCCAGGACAATCATGGGAATCTCGCCCGCCACATTCTCAATCGAGGCCTTCCAGGACCCGAGGTCCTCCAACGTGTCGGCCCGGGTGACGTCACACACGGCCAGGATGCCTTGGGCGCCGTAAAAGTAGGCCTCTCGGAGGAGTTCGCGCAGGAACTTCTCCCCCATGACGTCCCAGATGGCCATGTCGATGTGGGCGGTCCCCCGGCCCTGGGCGTCCTCGATGGTCAGGCTCTTCCGGGTCACCTTGGCCCCGAGGGTCACCGTGTACCTGTCTTCGAACTGGTCGTAGATGTAGCGGCGAATCAGGGACGTCTTTCCCACCGCCGCCTCCCCCGCCAGACATATCTTCAGCTTCCAGCGTTCTTCGGACTTCGGGGCCATGAAGACGGTGGAGGCTCGGTGAAACGGCTATTAAGCCTTCGCAGGCCATTATCAGGCCCACGACTGGCGGGCCTTGGGGGGGGGACAAATCCCCTTTAAGCGCGGCCGCCGTGTTCTGGTCGCCTCCGGAGGTACCAGTGGCGAAAGATCCCATCTGTGGCATGTACGTCGATGAGGCCCACGGGCTGAGCGACACGGTGGACGACCGGACGTACTTCTTCTGCAGCGTAAACTGCTTGGACGCCTTCCGGGAGCCCGAGAAGGAGACGGCGAATCTCCGACGCCTGGTCATCTTCAGCTTCAGCTTCGCCATCCCCATCCTCGTCCTCTCTATGATCCACCTGCTTCCTTTGGACTTCACCAACCCCGTCCTGGCCGCCGTGCTGCAGTTCCGCTACCCCGTCCTCCTCATCCTGGCAACCCCCGTGCAGTTCTACGCCGGCTGGCGGTTCTACCGCGGGACCCTGGACGCCATCAAGAACCGCCTGCCCAACATGGACAGCCTCGTCGCCGTCGGGACATCGGCGGCCTACGGGTACAGCGCCATCGTCATCCTCGTCCCAGGCCTGTTCCTGGGGTCCGAGGTCTTCTTCGAGACCGCCGCCGTCATCATCTCCCTCATCCTCCTCGGCCGCTACTTCGAGGACCGAGCGAAGGGACGGGCCTCGGAGGCCATCCGACGCATCATGGACCTCGCCCCCGAGCAGGCCACCATCCTCCACGACGGACGCGAGGTGGAGGTGCGGGTGGAGGAGGTGAAGGTGGGGGACACCGTGGTCGTGCGTCCCGGGGAGCGGATCCCCGTGGACGGCGTCGTGACACAGGGCGCCTCCACGGTCGACGAGTCCATGATCACCGGCGAGTCCCTCCCCGTGGAGAAGGGGCCAGGCGACGCGGTCGTCGGTGCCACGATCAACCGCAGCGGCCTGATGCGCTTCGAGGCCACCAAGGTCGGCCGGGACACGACCTTGTCCAAGATCATCGGCCTCATGGAGGACGCCCAGCAGTCCAGCGCTCCTATCCAGCGGGTGGCCGACCGGGTGGCCGCCTACTTCGTGCCGGTCGTCATCGGCATCGCCCTCATCGCCTTCGCCTTCTGGTTCCTCTTCGGGACGGGCATCTGGTCCCCCCCGGCCGGATCCACCGCCTTCACCTTCAGCCTCACGATCCTCATTGCGATCCTGATCATCGCCTGCCCCTGCGCGTT
>JAUVFR010000029.1 GCA_030594205.1 Methanobacteriota archaeon | reverse complement strand
TGGCGCCCGCCGCCTCGTAGCTCGTGTCCCCGTGGAAGGCGCCCTCGCCCGCCCCCGCTTGGACGCGCACCTCGACGCCCTTCTTCCGCAGGCGGGCGACGGAGTCCGGGTCCAACGCCACGCGTCTCTCCCCTCCCACGGTCTCCTTGACCAAGCCCACAATCATCGACACTGACCTCATCGGTCAGTCCGGAGGCTCACTCCATGTGCCCGAGAAACCGGGGTGACCCCCCGGAGCACGCTCAACCCTCCGATCCTCCCGCATCCGATTCCAGGAACCGGCGATCCCTACGGTCTCCCGCCGAGGGCCCGAGGCCGGCTCCCTCCGTTAGATGAGGGACGCGTTATAAGTTTGGCGTAGGTACCGAGGGCCCCCATCTTTTTACCGGATGCCAGGGTACGCTGGCTCCACCCGGAGACCCTTTCTCCATGGCCGTGCCCCGCGCGCCTGGTACGCCCACGTCGTACAGGGAGGCCCTGCGGGGTTTCTCGAAGAACGCGAAGTTGTACCTGGCCTATGCCTCGATGTCCCAGGTCAACTCGGGCATCTTCATTGTCGCCTTCGCTTTCTACCTGCAGGAGCTCTTCTTCCCAGAGGTCGTGATTCTCGGCGTCCCGGTCGGGATCTTCCCCTTCGTGGGCATCGCCCTCGGACTCAACTTCGTGGCCCACGGGGTCAACTCCCTACCCGCCGGCTTCATCGGGGACAAGTACGGCCGCAAACGCAGCTTCATCACCGCGAGCCTCATCGCCATCGCCGCGGGCGCCGCCGTCCTGGTTGTGCAGGCACCCCTGGCCCTGCTGCTCCTGGGCGTCGTCGTCGGGCTCGGGGAAGCGTTCCACGGGGTCGTGGGCGCCCCCTTCATGATGGAGAACAGCCGGGAGCAGGAGCGCATTCACCTCTTCACGATCAGCGGGGTCCTCACGACGATCTCCACCATCGTCGGGGCCGCCCTGGCCGCCACACTCCCCCTCCTCCTCGGGTCGTGGATTGAGGGCCTGCCTGCAGGGTCCTTGGGCTTCCTCGAGTTTGGGACGACCCGGGCCACCGCCTTGCGTCTCACCCTCTTCATGGCGGTCCCCTTCGGACTCGCGGAGCTGGTCCCGTTGTTCTACATGAAGGAGTCCTACGCCCGCGCTCCTGAGCCCCTCCGGGAGATGTTCCTCCTCAAGCACGTGCGGCACAAGGCCAACGTAGGGAAGCTCTCGGTCCTCACCCTGGCTTTCGCCCTGGGCCTGGGCCTCTACTTCCCCCTCCTCCCCCTGCACTTCGGCGCTGCATACGGTGTGGCCGAGGTCGAGTTCGGTTCCGTGGTGATCGCCAACAACCTCGCCATCGCCGCCGCGATCTTCGCCGTTCCTCTCCTCGTCGCGCGTTGGGGCAAGGTCCGGGCCATTGTCTACACTCGACTGCTCGCGGTCCCCTTCCTAGCCGCCCTGGCCTTCGCGCCCACACTCTTCTTAGCCGGCCTCTTCCTCGTCCTGCGCGGGGCCTCCTCTAGCCTGGCCTTCCCCGTGGTCGGCTCATTCAGCATGGAGGTGATGGACCGCAACGAGCGGGCGACGACCGCCGGCATGACCCACGCGGTCTTCGACCTGTCCTACGGGGGCATGGTATTCCTTGCGGGCTTCATCCTGAGCGCGGGCCTCTACTCTCTCACGTTCCTGGTAGGTGCAGGGCTTATCGTCGTTAATGCGCTGCTTTGGCTCCGCTGGTTCGGGGACCATCCCGTCGATGTGGCATCCCGTGTCCCGGCTGCAGCCCGGGGAACCGAGTAGGGGTTCTCACAGGCCCCCTGCACTTCCCGTCACACTCAGCATGCCTCCACCAGCCGTCAGAATCCTTATGGCTGGAGGTTGAGATGGGGGCAGTGGATCTGAGGGAATGCCATGATTGGCGAGAGTCTGGATCGGACGGCGGCCGATGTCCTCGTCCACAAGCTACGGGAGTTCGGGGTCGAGCGCATGTTCGGCATTCCAGGCGACGCCGTCAACGGAGTCGTCGATGCGATTCGCCGCCACCCGGAGGTGGAATTCATCCAGGTGCGGCACGAGGAGACGGGTGCCTTTGCCGCCTCGGCGTATGCGAAGCTGACGGGGAACCTGGGCGTCTGTCTTGGGACGGCGGGCCCGGGCGCCATCCACCTCCTGAACGGGCTGTATGACGCGAAGCTCGACCATGCGCCTGTGCTGGCGATCACGGGTCAAGTCGACAGCGACGTCATCGGGACCCACTACTTCCAGGAAGTCAACCTGCAGCACCTCTTCGACGACGTGGCCGTGTACAACGCGCGGGTCGCCACGCCCGACCAGGTGGCGCACATCGTGACCCTGGCGGCCCGGGAGGCGCTCTCCAAGAAGGGGGTCGCACAGATCTCCTTCCCTCTGGACATCCCGAATCGGGTGGTCTCCCGGGATGCCCCCGACTTCCCCGCCGGCTACACCGACGAGGTGCCTGTGCCCGATCCGGAGCAGATGGGTCGTGCGATCCAGGCCCTGAACGAAGGGAAGAACATCGCCATCCTGGTGGGCAAAGGCGCCATGGGTGCCGGAGAGGAGGTGGGGGCCCTCGCCGAACGCCTCGGAGCGCCGATTGTCAAGACGCTCCTCGCGAAGGAAGTACTCCCGGACGACCATCCTCTGGTCATCGGAGGGCTCGGCCTCCTCGGCACCCGGCCTGGCCAGGAGGCCATGGAGCACGCGAAGACCCTCCTCATGGTGGGAACCTCCTTTCCCTTTACGGAGTACCTCCCCGACGACGCCTTCACGATCCAGATCGATTCGAATCCTGCGGCCATCGGCCTGCGGATCAAGGTGGATGTGCCCCTCCTGGGAGACGCCAGGTCCACGCTCGCGGAGCTGAACCGTCGGGTCGTGGTGCGAAGGAATCGAGGGTTCCTCGATACCTACCTCAAGGCCACGGAGGCGTGGTGGGAGCGGATGGAGAAGGAGGAGGGGAAGGAGACGGTCCCCCTCGCCCCCTCGGCCCTTGCCAGAGCCGTGAGCGACGCCGCGGCGGTGGACGCCATCGTCTCCGTCGACGTGGGCAACGTGACCACGTGGACCGCCCGCCACTTCCGGGCCACGGCCTGGAGGCGGTTCATCTTCTCCGGCAATCTCGCCTCCATGGGGTTCGGCTTGCCGGGGGCCCTGGCCGCTCAGCTCACCTACCCCGATCGACAGTGCCTGGCGCTGTGCGGGGACGGGGGTTTCACCATGCTCATGGGGGACTTCGTCACGGCGGTGAAGTACGCACTCCCGGTCAAGGTCGTCGTGTTCAACAACTCGAAGCTGGCCATGATCAAGTACGAGCAGGAGGTGATGGGCCATCCCGACTTCGGGACCGACCTTCAGCCCATCGACTTCGCGATGTTCGCGGAGGCGTGCGGCGGGAAGGGATACCGGGTGGAGGAGCCCGCCGACCTCCGTGACACGGTGGAGCGCTTCCTGGCCGAGCAAGGCCCGGCCCTCCTCGACGCCGTGGTCGACCCGAACGTGCCTCCCCTGCCTCCGTACGTGAAGGTGGAGCAAGCCTATCGATACGTCTGGGCCCTCTTTCGAGAGAAGTTCCCTTGGACCCGGAACGAGAAGGACGATTAGCCGCCCAAAAAGGTCCTTATAGGCCTCACGACTGACGGCCCGGGGGAACCATGACCCACATCGCCAAGGTGATTGAACTGGTAGGGAGCTCGTCGAAAGGCTTCGACGACGCCGTGCGCAACGCGGTGGCCGAGGCCGCCAAGACCGTGAAGAACATCAGCGGCGTCGACGTCTTGGGGATGACGGCCAAGGTCGATGGAGATCGACTTTCTGAGTTCCGGGCGAACGTCAAGATCGCTTTCGGGGTGGAACGAGACTAGGCAGCCCCAGGGCTCAGAGCCCCAACAGTTCCAGGGCCTGGTTGAGTAGGCTTAGGGCGGAGGCCTCGGGGGTCAGGAAGGCGGCGAAGCCGAGGCCGAACGCCAAGATGACGGCCACGTGGGCCAACAGGATGACCGTGGGCATCCGGGGCCCCAGCCGCATCGGCGGAATGAGGAATTGGATGATGCCGATGAAGGTGAACGCCAATACCAGGCCGAAAAGGATCGTGAAGGGCCAGTTCGCGCCGAAGAGCAGGGCGTGGATGATCCCGAAGGTCGCGCCGTTCGTGTAGTGCCAAAGGGTGCCGCTTCCCCGCACCTTCCATGACGGGACCCCCTTTTCCGCCAGCACCGCCTTGAATGCGCCAGGCAGGAGGCCGCGCATCGTCCGGAGAGATAGCCTTGGGAAGCCTTTCTCGTCCATCAGCTCGGTCGATGGAACGCCCTCTTGGATCTGCTCGTTGATGTGGCGGAGGACTCGCCGCTGGACTTGCTGCTTGAGACGCTTATCCAGGCCGAGAATCATCGTGCCGAAACGCATGGGGAGATCCATGGGCATGTTGCCCGTCAGGTATCCCGGAATGCGGATGCTGTCCAGGGCCAGCGTCGCGAGGATGCCGATGCCCGCGCCGACCGCGATGGCCCCGAAGAGAACCCCGTGGTTGAAGAAGACGAAAATGAGGATCGCGAGGAAGAAGACGAGGGCTGGGATGCCCACGAAGCGGAGGGACCGGTGGGCCGGGATGATGCCAAGGACGCCGCCCAAAAGCATCTGGGAAGGCACGGCGGCCGCCGCTAGGATCACAAGGACCAGGAAGAAGTCGACAATCGACGTCATGGGAGACTCGCCTCCCCCCTGGAATGAGAGAGTTGGCATTTAGGATTGACGGGGACGCAGGGATCGAGGAGATGGACCCAGCGGTGTCGGCTACAGAACCCCTGTTGAATGGATTCCCCAGCGACCTCACTCAGGCGCGAACCCTGCTCCCCCGGAGCAACCTCCGGGCCTAAGGGGAACCCCGGGCCCCCCTCAGCAGCCGTGACTGAACCAACCCTCCTGGTTTCCTACCCCAGCCCATAGCACTGCCTTGGCGCTAGATACTGCGGGAACCGATCCAACAGAGTCAATCGAGTGACGTAGCACAGATGATTCGCGTCGACGTACCCATCATCGTGCGGTACCTCATGTTCGCGGACAAGGGCCGCGGGACCGCCCCGTACCAGAGGCCCGCATATGGGGTGCAGGGAAGCCTCGTATTCCTGGATCAGAGTGGACAGCGGAGTTACCCACATGTTGCCCATGCTGAGACCCTGACAGAGATGGACGTTGCCATAGGCATCCAGATGAACGACCTTGGGGTCAACCAGCTCGCAGTCAGGACACTCAGTGAAACCCTCCCACGGGCTCACCGGCAGACCCTCGACAAGCTTCTCGGCAGCTCTTCCTCTGAACATGACGCTCCCACCGGTTACGGGTTCTCCCTTGGTGTGCTCCTCATCCGGGTCCACCTCCGTTCCAGGCTTCTGAATGGAGATGGAACTCGTGGGCATCCCAAGCCCGCGCGCGGCTTCAATAGCATTCTTTGCTGGACTCGCCCCATTCTCATAATGGAATGCGTCATCGCTCACGCTGAGATCTGCGAGTCCGAGCTCCGCGATGGGCCGAAGCCACAGTTCTGCATCCTCGACCGAGGTCGCCCAGTAGCCGTTGGACACGATCCCCGTCTTGAATCCCCTCTCGCGGGCGAGTCGAATCCCCTCCAGCAGCAGAGGGTAGTACTGGAAGCACTCTCCTCCTTCGAAGTAGACCCACTCGATCGTGCCCAACTTGGCCAGCTCCCCGAAGACCTTCCGGATCTGCCTCAGAGTAAAGGTCCCCTCCGCCCGCGGGGAGCTGTAGACGAAGCAATGATCACACTCCAGGTTGCACGAGTACGTCAGGAGAAAATGGGCTTGCTCCACCACGATGACTCCTCCAACGCCTGAGACGGAACCGCGCCCTTGAAGATTCTGTAAATGCTTTGCCCGGAGACTATCAGCGGCGTAGAGCCGAATCGAGAAGCGACAAAGTCCGCTCCGCATTGCTCGCCTCCGCAAGAGGATGTTGACAACTGTCGATTTCTTGGCGGCCTCGCTGCCCTCAAACGGTCCCCTCAGCCAGCAATGATTCGCCGGTCGAATTATGCAGCTGCCTCTCGAAAATGGACCCAGCGGTGTCCACAATGAAACCCTTGGTATTGGGATTCGAAGCGGCGACTCATCAGGCGTCAACTTGCCTTCCACAGAAGCGCATTCGTTCAGGGGATAAGGCCGCCGCGATGATCGACATTGAGGCTGAAAATAAGATGGCGTTTGACACATCGAGGAAGGGACTCTGCAGCTGCGGAAGACCTAGGACGAGTTGCGACCCTCCTCGAGAGGGTCCCTATCCGCCGAGTTCGACGACGCGGCCTTCTGCCTGACCGATCAGTGATCTGCCCTTCTCCGGAGAGAGCACTCCTTCATCGATGAGGGAGTTCACGTGGTTGATGAAGACCTGGAGCTTGTGAATGGCCGCACCTGCGTCTCCTTGACTGAGTTTCCTTATCGCTCCCTCCAGCTTCGTGGTCAAGGCGCTGCCCTGGCCTTCATTCAACTCGCCGGCATCGACCAGACCTGCGACGCGGCCCACGAGCACGTCGATCCGGGCCTCGATCGTTGCTCCCGCGGTGAGGGTGACGGGCTCTCCCTCCGGCGGAACGTCGAGGCCGACCAGCTCGATGGTCCACTCCCCCGCCTCGGGGTTTCTGACGGTGAAGGACTCGGATGTGGGGGCCTCGGGTGTGGGAAGGAGCTCGTGAGTAACGTCGGGGTGCATCGTAACATTCCACCGGTCGATCATCCTACCCAATGGCGATTTGAGGGTCATCCCCACATCGCTTCCGGCCCAGCGGCTCTCGAACCGGAATTCCTGCACATCGGGCTGGACTGTCGCTGTGGCCGTGACGGGTTCTTCCGCCAGAACAGCCACTTCCCACTCAAAGTCAACGGTCAGCGTGAAAACGAGGGGTGTCGGATCCACCACGCCGTCGAAATCCTGGTCTCGGAAAATGGTGGTGGTGAAGGTGTGGGGTCCCAGGTAATCTCCGGCCGCGAACGGGACGAAGCCCCCCGGTCTTATCCCAACGCCGTCGAGGCATCCAGGGTCGTCGAGGGTCGTCACGAATCTGGTAAGAGGAATCGGGCTGCCATCCACCGAGAGCTCGAACCGGAAGAGGGCGTCGTCCAGGAAGATCCCCAGTTCGCCCGGGCTTGATTCGAGGTGACAGCGGGGGCTGAAGCCTTGAGCCACATACGATGCCTCTGCGGCGGGAATGGACAGCAGCGTCTGGCTGGCTTGGACCAGCTGTACGATGTTGATGTGGTTGCCCTGGAATATGTCGGTGAACCCGACGCGGGCCATAAACGGGTAGTTATCGAAGCCTGGGCCCGGCCACGGGATGTCCGTGTCCCCTATGCCGTCGCCGGCCACCCGGCCGCCGATCCCGTCGTCATCGCCGTCGTAGTCCGACCAAAAGTTACCATGCAACGAGACTGGGTCATGCCAATCGTTGGCCGCAGGGTTCGTGTCGGTGGCTTGAAACCAAAACGTATTGCCGATGATATTGTTGTGGAAAATGGTGTTGCCGGAAGAAGAGAGGAGGCGGAAGCCGAATTCGTTGCCGGTGGCCGTGTTGCCCGTGAAGGTGTTCCCATCGGAGCCCGAAAGCGCGGTAGCGGCGAGCCGGAAACCAGTCCCCGCAGACCCGGTGGCCGTATTGCCCCTGAAGGTGTTCATTGAGGAACCGCCGAGGACGAAACCCTGCACGTTGTCGGTGGCCGTGTTGCCCGTGAAGTTGTTCCCAGAGGAAGAGTCGAGGCCGAAACCCGGCACGTTGTCGGTGGCCGTGTTGCCCGTGAAGTTGTTCCCATTGGAGTCGTCGAGGGAGAACCCCCACTGATGGTTGGAGTTGGCCGTGTTGCCCGTGAAGGTGTTCCCATCGGAATCGTCGAGGCGGAAGCCCCGAGTGTTGGAGTTGGCCGTGTTGCCCGTGAAGGTGTTCCCAGAGGAAGAGTCGAGGACGAAACCCCCCGCCATCCCCCACCCAACGTTGACCGTGGCCGTGTTGCCCGAGAAGGTGTTCCCAGTGGAACCGGAGACGCGGAAGCCCTTGTTGTTCCAAGTGGCCGTGTTGCCCGAGAAGGTGTTCCCAGTGGAACCGGAAAGGACGAAACCATCAAAGTTGTCGGTGGCCGTGTTGCCCGTGAAGGTGTTCCCATCGGAACCAGAGAAGATGGCGAAACCATCAATACTGTTGTCAGTGGCCGTGTTGCCCGTGAAGGTATTGCCGGTAGAAGAGGAGAGCAAGATGCCGAACACGAAGCCTGTGACTTCGCAGTTCTTGACTGTAACCCCCGTCTGCCCGGGATGTAGCTCGATGCCGACGCCTGGGCCGACTCCGATGATGGTGTGTCCGGCGCAATCCAAGGTGACGCCGTCGGAGAGGATGAAGATATGACCAAAGAGGTCCGCGGTGAGGGTGGTGTCCTCCCTGATCACCAATATCGGATCGTGTGCGGAGGCTGTGAAGGGCAGAAGGGAGAGGAGGAGAAGCGGTAGGATCCACAGAGGGGCCAGTCGCCTCGCCATACCACCAATCTGTAGAACTCTCTCCTGCCCCCCCATGGCGTCCCCCCCGGCCGGTGAGTCATGCTATGGCTTAAGGCTCTTTCCCCGAACAGGTTCGGGATGATCTGTGAAATGGACCCAGCGGGGTGCGGCTGGGAATCTATGCAGATTGGATTTCACAATGGCCTTGCTCAAGCGTGAACCTTAATCCGCCTGTGCTCCTTTTGGCCTTACAGGCGTGCTCATGGGACTGCAACGGAAGATCCGTAGGGCAGGTCACAGCGTCGTGGTGACCCTTCCCTCTCAGCTCGCAGAGCTGGCGGACCTGGCGGAGGGGGACGTCGTCGAGTTTGAGTACCTGGGTCGTGGCGCCCTCAGAATCGAGAAGGTTTGAGGGCCTCATCGTCCTCGCCGTCCTGCCGGGGGACTCATGCGAGACGGGCGATCCGGGGGAGGGCACGGAGGGCCATTGGAGCCCCTCCCGCAGGTCCCCACCGGTGAACGCCTTCCGTCGCCTGCAGGCAGTCGGGAACCCGGACCCAGCCCTTCTCAAAGTCCACATCTTCAACGGACAGCTCGAGAGCCTCCGAAACTCGGCAACCGACGGCGAAGCCCAACTCGAGAGCATCGCCGCGTTAGTTGTCGCGTTGACCGTGACCTCGACACGAAAGAGAGAAGCTAGACTTAATAGCGGATTTACCCTACCTCAGCTGTTATGAGTGGTCCTCCGGAATCGATGACTCCCCAAGCTGGGGCAGAAATCCAGACTGCTAGAACCTACGCCCTCGTGGGCTTCATCTTCTTTGCCATTATGACGGCTGTCTGGTCTCTGGTGCTGTTGATCGGCGCGATTTTCTTCGCATTCTGGGACACGGGCATGTGGGATTGGGGCATGATGGGTGGTTCTTGGGGTGGCGGCTGGCTATTTCCGTTCATTTTCCCCTTCACCGTCTTCCTCGCATTGAGCGCGGGCTTCACGATATGGGCCTGGACGGTGCGGAGCAACATTGAAGCGGGTCGGTATTCCCAGGCACAGACCTCGTCTCTGATCCTGGGGATATTTGGACTGTTTCCCCCGATAGGGGCGCTGGTCGGCGGTATCTTGTTCCTCCTGGCACATTCGAAAATTGGATACGTTTACGCCCCACCCCCGGCTTACCAGCCCACTCTCGCCACTCCAGGTGGGAGGATGTGCCCAGAATGCGGGAGGTCCATTCCGATGGATGCCAAGCTTTGTCCCTACTGCGGAAAGGAGCTTCCATAGAGATGTGGGCTCCGGCGCTGCGAGTCGCGGAAGCCATGGGCTGGAACGAGGGGGACGATATCCAGGTCCAGATCGCAGGACGGGACGTTCTGCGGCTCTCCAAGTAGAGGCGGCTCTACATTAAGCGATTGATGAGAGGCCGGATGTGGGCGCTATCCCTCATCTGAAACAGAGCGGCGACAATCCGAGCCACAAATTCGGAGCGGCTGTCAGAGGCTGTCTCAGCCAACCACACCGCCACCTCATCAGTAACTCCTACGTTAATCCTCTTCATCGCGTACCCCCCTGTATTGCCTTCAGAGGGGTTGCACCACGGGCGTTTTCCTTAAAGGCCGCCCCCCGACATCGAATCCCCGGACCGGTCGGGGGCCCCGAGCACGCCGCCCATCTTCACATAGCCCAGATCGTGGCTAGTCACGCCCTTTGACACAGGAGAGGCCGGATTGCGTCCCCTACTCCGACAAACGCGATGGCTGTGGCACCCGGGTCCGCCACCACACGAGGAGCAGGGATGGGGCGTTGCGACTGCGGATTCAGCGCTCTCGCTAGGAGCGATTCAGCAAGGACAGGATACCCTGGGTGTCCATGGAGGGGAGGGAGCCCATTCGGGCCCGCTTATTCGCCCCCATCCTCTGCGAGCTTCTTGCCAATCCGATGAAGCTCATCCTCAAACTTATCCAGGGGATAGTTCCGACCGTGGAGGTAGTTGCTGAAGTACCCCACGAGGGACGCGGTGTACGCCGCCTCCTGGAGCTCAATCTCCGTCGCGCCGAACAGCTCCGCCGCCGCCTTATGGAACCGTGTGCAGTAGGGGCACCCGATTGCTCCTGCGACTGCCAACCCGATCATGTGCTTGTACTTTCCCGGGATGTTCGTCTCGCCGAGTTCGAACTTCTTGAAGATTTCCCAAGTGCCTCCCAGCGCGAGTTCATCCCACTGGAAGTCCTCGAGGAAGCCCGGCACAAAGCCAAAGGTATCTCGCATCTCCTGGAACGCTTTCTCTTCCACCATCTTGTCACCTCCCCCCGCGGTGCGGGCCCTGGGTACTTGTACCGCGCCCCTCCTCGGCGCCCCCGG
>JAUVFR010000013.1 GCA_030594205.1 Methanobacteriota archaeon | reverse complement strand
GTCACTTGGAACCCGTTGAGGACGGCCAACTCGGCGATCCCGTGGCCCATTTCCCCCGCTCCGATGACGGAGATGCGCTCGATCTCGTCTGCCCTCAAGCCCACTCCCCGAAGGCGCTGACGGTTGGCGGCTATAAAAGGCCCCCGACGCGGCGACCATGGGCAAAACCCCTTGTAAGACGCCCCCGTTTTTGACGTGAGGTCGTACCGTGGCTGATCCACCCCAAGGTTCCCCCGAAGGCGCTCCCGAGGTCCCGCCTCACATGATGCGGATGTGGGAGGAGCGAACTAAGATTTCTGAGAACATGGAGCGGGTGAAGCACAAGCTCATCGTTATGAGCGGCAAGGGGGGCGTCGGAAAGAGCACGGTGGCGGCCAATCTGGCCGTGGCCCTCGGTAAGGAGCGGGACGTCGGGGTCGTGGACGTGGACATCACAGGGCCCGACGTGCCGAAGATTCTCGGAGTGGAGGATGTGAAGTTGCTGGCGGGGGACGACGGCATCGAGCCCGCGCTCAGCTACCACGACGTGAGGGTCATGTCCATGGCATACTTCGCTCAGACCCAGGACCAGGCGGTGATTTGGCGAGGCCCGCTCAAAATGAAGGCCATCAATCAGATGCTCGGCGACGTCCATTGGGGCGACCTCGATTACCTCGTCGTTGACCTCCCGCCCGGAACGAGCGACGAGCCCCTGAGCATCGCTCAGAACATCCCGGACGCAGACGGCGCCATCGTGGTCACCACCCCCCAGGAGGTGGCCCTCCTGGACGTCCGCAAGGCCATCTCCTTTGCCCGGACCCTCAACATGCCCATCATCGGCGTGATCGAGAACATGAGTGGCTACACCTGCCCCGAGTGCGGGCACCGCGACGACGTCTTCAAGAGGGGCGGGGGCGAGCAAGCGGCGAAGGAGCTCGGACTGAACTTCCTCGGGCATATCCCGCTCGAGGCTGAAATCGTCGTGAGCGGGGACGCCGGGAAGCCTTTCGTCCTTTCGCAGCCGAATTCACAGGCTGCCAGGGCGTTCGCCGAGATCGTGGAGCGGATCGCGAAGATCGTCGAAGAAGACGGCTCGGCCTAGGTCAGGTGCCGGTCGAGCATCCCCTCGAGCTGCTGCCGCGGGACCGCGCCGATGATCTGGTCGACAGGCTTGCCGTCGCGGAACAGGATGAGCGTAGGGATGGACGTCACGCGGAAGCGCATGGCAGTCGTCTGGTTGTTGTCCGTGTTGAGCTTCCCGAAGGAAACGCGTCCCTGGTAGTCCTTCGCGAGCTGTTCGATGACGGGGGCCACCATGCGGCAAGGGCCGCACCAGGGGGCCCAGAAATCCACCAGGATGAGTTCGTGCTTGGCCATTTCCTCGTCGAAGGTGGCGTCGTGAAGCTTGAAGGGGGCTCCCAGGGCGCTCGAGTCCGGCCTGGCGGCCCGCTCCTCGAGTTCCTTGAGCTTCTGCTTCCGAATGTTCTCGAGTTCGTCCATGGGCACGATTAGATTAGATGGGTCCCAAGCTTAAAGGGGCGGGTTCAACCCTTTGACGGCTGCGAGGGCACTCATCCTCTGACATAGGGCTCTGGAGGCACCTCGTCGGGCGTCGACGGGGTCGAGGGGGCGCCGGGATGGAGGACACGGAGGTCCCTTTTGAGCAGGTTGAACTCTCGGGCCTCGATCGCGTGCGGATCCACTGGGAGCAGGAGCACCGCGTTCGTGAGGGACACCCGCTCGTTCAGATCATGGAGCAAGGTCAGGATGGAATAAAAGTCGTTGTGGGAAATGAGGTACTCGACGCCGTCGAGGAGGACGACGCTGCCCTCGCTCTGTTCCAGGAAATGGTCGATGGCCATGGCAACGTTCTCGAGGGGCGTCGGGCGCAGGCAATTCTGGTCGCTGACGACGCGACTGAGCCAGAGGATGGGTGTCTTCTCCAGTCCGTAGGCCTGGGCCACCCGGTCGGGGTATTCGCGCGTCACGCAGAGGCCCCGCACGCCGTGGGTGACCATGTCGGTGAAGATCTCGAGGCTGTGGGCCGGGTTGTCCCCTGGAATCAGGTAGGCGTAGCCGCGGTCAAGGTCGAAGCTGGGGGCCGTGTCGAGGTGCGCTTCGGGAACCGGGACCAGAAACTCCTGTACGGAACTCCGTTTCCTGAAAGCGAGGGCGACGAGGGACAGCAGGGCGACGTTGATGAGGAATCCCAGGAGACGGATGTCGATACCCATGTTCGGGAGGACCACCTCGGTGAGGAGTTCGGTGATCGAGTAGCCCTGCAAGGCGACGAGAATGAGGTAGGTGGTCCGCTTGACTCGTCGGGGTGCGGGCTTGACGGTGCGCAGGTACCCCAAGAGGTTGTAAGGCACGTAGATCAGGAAGCTAGCCGCGACCACCATCATCATGATGAGAAACCACGACGGGAAGCTGATGATGTACGTGGTCGGGCCTGTGAACACGACCGTCGCGCCTGTCGTGAGAACGCTGAAGATGCCGAGGACCTGGATGAACGCATAGATCAGGTACGAGTTCGGGAACTCGTTCACCATGTAGTCCCGGAAGTCCCGGAACGAGTTGATCTGGGTGCGTGTCATCGCCACGAGGAACGCGCCGATCGCGAGGGCGAACAGGATGTCAAAGGTCGCCTGCACCCGCTTACTGAGGACGATGATGCCTTCGGGACTCCCGGGTCGGAGCACGAAGTTGATGACCAGGTTGGACACGACGGCGGCCAGAAGCAGGATGATGGCCACGATGAGGAGTTTCTTCTGAAACGCCTTCCCGGTGGTCTGTCGGACGAGGGCGGCCACTAGCACCCCGGAAAGAAAGACGGCCGCTGCCGCCGCGAGGACCTCGAGAATGGCAATCGCCCCGTGTCTTAGTCTCGCATTCTCGCCTTAGGACCTATAAAATGAGTAGACTCGTGGTTATCAACGGGCAGAGGCCATGGCCTCGAGACTGAGAATCATCTTTGAATTTCTCAGACGCGGGTTTAGACACCCGGAGGCCCACGGCTCCCTCGCGCGCTGCGCAGGAGGACAATGCTCAGCCGAGAGGTGGCCCTCAGCCCCGCCGATGTCGAGCGCATCGCGGGAAACGTCTCCAAGCTCGGGGGGTATGCGCTCGGCCTTGTGGAACACTTTGACCTTGGGATTGATCGGGATCTGTTCCAGCATCATTTGACGCGCACGCAGGACCACGTCCGGACCATGGCGGGCAGCGCTGGGTCTGTCCTCGTCGATCTCCGACCCAAGGGGTTCTCCAATCAAGCCCTCTTCGAGGCGACCGAGCTGGCCTGGAATTACCCTCAGGATCTCCGCTTCGCCGCGGGATCGTGCATGATCTCTCGGATGTACTCCCGCTGGATGAGTGAAGACAATCTGAAGCGGGCTCTCGTGGCCAAGGTCCTTTACGCGTGCCAGGAGGGCATCTTGGACGATGTCATCGACAAGGGTCCCTCAGGGTACCTCGAGGCGAAGGACCTCTACCACCTTGTTCTCTCCTCCATGACGGACCCCTCGCTGAATCCCAATGCCTTCATGAAGCGGCTGATGGGGGGTCTGGGGCAGGAACAGCTGGATCTGTTCGAGACCATCGTCACCATCTCCCTTCATTTCAACCGGCTGTTTCACGACTCGCCTCACGGCGGGCGCCTCTTCTACGAGATGGAGAAGCTAGAGGAGCGGGCAGCCCTGGGCCAGGCCCTAACCATGTTCCAGAAGGAGGCCATGCTGGACATCCCGAAGCTCGCGTCCATCGCCCGAAGCTTCCACGCGGCCGATGGCTCCCTCAAGTGGTATGAGCGCCTTTCCAGTTACATTGGAGGTGCTGCGCGTCTCAACCTGATCGACGCCGCCTTCGTTGACCGACGCCTTCGGGCACGGAAGCTCAAGACCCTCCTCAGAGGATGGTCACTCTACGATGCCGTCATCATCCTGCTGAATACCGTGGGGGGCATCCATCAAGACCTTCGTGATGGCCTGGCCAACCTCTCGCTGGTCGCCATGCGGGAGAAAGAGCTCCGTCCTCTCCGTTCTCTGCAGGGGTTCAAGCCCGAACTCACTCTCGATGACTATCGGACGCACATCGTGCGCCTGGCCAACATCGCCTCGCGGGGTCTCGAGATCGTCAGCCCATCCTACGCGGACCCCCACCAGTACTTCCCTTTCAGCGCCGTCATGCTTCCTGTGGTGCTCCTCGCGGAGTGGATCGGAAAAAACGACGAGATGATTCACGCCTATATTGAGGCGGCGGCGCCCGGCATTCGAAGGGCGGCAGAGAGGTCTCCGAGAACCCCAGCCCCCCTGGCGGAGAAGACCGCAAGTCGGAATCGCGCTCGAGGCTAGGGGGAGGTGCGATTATCAGCGACCGTAACCGCCACGAACAGTTTTTAGAAGAGGAGGAGCCAGAGGGGGCGCCTTGACGAAAAACCGTTTGAGTACCCATGTGAAAGGGCTGGATGAGATCCTCCAGGGGGGCATCCCGGAGGGTCACATCGTGCTGATCACGGGGGCCCCTGGGACCATGAAGTCCACGCTTGGGTTCAGCATCCTCTACCACAACGCGCGCACCGCGGGAACCAACGGCCTCTATCTCACGCTGGAGCAGAGCAAGGGCTCCCTCGTCGCTCACGTGGAGTCCATGGGGATGTCCGACGCGAAGGCGTACAAGAGTATCTCCCTCTTCGACATGGCCGCCCTCCGCAAGAACCTCTCCTTCATCAAGGCAGAGGGCTCATGGAACACCTTGCTGAAGGCGTATCTTACGAACCTGATGGAGTCTGACCCCTACCAGTTTCTGGTCATTGACTCCCTGAATGTCCTCGAAACCCTAGCCAACTTCGACGCGCGGCGCACGGACCTTTTCTACCTCTTCGAGTGGTTGAAGGACCTAGGTGCCACCACTTTCCTCCTGTCGGAGACCGTCGGGGGCCCTCGCGGATTGGGCGATTCGGACGAGGCGTTCCTGGCGGACGGCATCATTCATCTCTCCCTCTACTCCGTCTCGGATCTCGACGTCCAACGACGCATCCGCTGCGTGAAGATGCGGGCAACGAAGCACGAAATGGGTTCCTTCGCCCTCATCTGGAACGGAGATTCCTTTGAAATCACCCGCGCAGTCTCCGTCGGTCGACCGGCCAAGCTGGAGGCCATCTGAGGGGTCTAGCCAGGCACTCGAATTCCAGCGAAGGGACAATAGGGAAACCTAATATACGCTCCCCGATTTGAGACGATGATGGGCTCCTGGGACCTGTCGATTTCTAAGGAACTCTCCCTCGTGGAGGACCTCGTTCAACGGAGTATCGACTCCCGGGAACCCCTGCTTACCGAGATTGCTGGATACGTCATCGGAGCGGGCGGGAAGCGGGTCCGGCCTGCCGTGACCATACTCTCGTACTACGTGGTTGGGGGGAAGGATGTGGACCGGGCCGTGCAGATCGCGGCCGCCTTGGAACTGGTGCACAGTGCGACCCTTCTTCATGACGACATCAACGACGGCGGCGTCATGCGTCGGGGGCGGCCGGCGGCGTTTAAGAAATACGGGCTTCAGAATGCCTTGGTTACGGGGGACTTCCTCTTCACGAAGGCCTTCGCCATCGGTGCGAAGTTCGACCCGGAGATCGTCGACATTACGGCCGAAGCCTGCGTCCGGCTGGCGGAAGGGGAAATCCGCCAACAGGCGAACGCGCGGGATCTGAGCATGAGCGAGAAGGAATACCTCGTCATCATCCAACAAAAGACCGCGGGCTTCTTTGCGGCCGGGGCTCGGGTCGGGGCGATGCTCGGAGGAGGGAGTCGGGAGCAGATCGCCGCGTTGAGCGAGTACGGACGTCATCTCGGGATCGCGTTCCAGATTGTCGACGACATCTTAGACGTCGTAGGGGACGAGTCCGTCACGGGCAAGCCCGTAGGCAGCGACATTCGTGAGGGAACCGTGACCCTCCTCCTCCAGCATGCCTTGAACAACGGAAACGCCACAGCAAGGACGGAGCTGGAAGGCATCATTAGGAGAGGCCCGAAGTCCGAAGAGGAGGTTCTACGCGCTATCGATATCATCGCCGCTTCAGGGGCGGTCGACGAGTCCCGCGCGCGGGCGGGGGAGTACGCGGTTCGTGCCAAAGAGAGTCTCGACCTCCTCGGGCCCGAGCCTCAGAAGCTCGAGCTCATGCGCATAGCCGACCTCGTCCTCCATCGGGACGCGTAGGCTGTTGGTCATGGTCGCGTCCGGCCTCGACCCGGCCACGTGGAAGGGCGTCATCGAATCGCTCGAGGAGTTCATGCCCTACTACGAACGGGCGAACCGAGCCACGACCTTCGGGCGATTGGAACGCTGGCGGTCGTTGGCCTCACGGACGGCCTCCCCCGCGGATGCGGTCCTGGAGATTGGTCCCGGACCCGGCTCCTTCGCGGGGACCCTCCCGTGCCATCGGGTGTATCTGCTGGAGCCTTCCCGCACGATCCTCCGATTTTCTCGCTACCACCTTCGCGACCCCCGGTACGTGGCGTTGAGTGGCCTCGCGGAGGCCATTCCGTTGCGGGAGGGCACCGTGGACAAGGTGTTCTGCATCTTCTCCTTTCGTGACTTTCTCGACCGCCGGCGCGGCCTAGAGGAAGTCCATCGGGTCTTGCGACCGGGAGGGGAACTCCATATTCTCGATCTCTTCCGACCGCCCCCGGGCCTCCAGCGCACGCTCATGGACTTCTGGCTTCGCAGGGGAGCCGGGGCTTTCGTTGACATCGTCGTCCCGGCGCGGGTCAGGCGGGCGTGGAAGCGCAACCCCTACGTGGAATTACGGAAGACCTATGAGGCCATCGGCCCGGGGCAGGACTATGCCGATCTCATGCGGGAGGTCGGGTTCGACCGCATCGTAGCGACGGAACTCCAACTCCGGGCGGTGTATCTCCTCGAGGGGGTGAAGCCATCTACGACGTAGTCGTCGTCGGGGCCGGACCCGCGGGAAGCACGACCGCACGCTACACAGCCCTGCGAGGGCTACGAACCCTGGTCCTCGAGCGGCGGAGGACCATTGGTTTCCCCGTCCAGTGCGGGGAGTACATGGCTTCCAACCGCGAGGTGGAGGCCTTGTTCCCACTTGCCGGCGAGGTGGCCTCCCTCTTCGACCTCCCTGCGTCGCTCAAGGAAGCTCGGACTCACGTCATTCGGATTTTCAGCCCCTCGGGCCGAAGCTACGACGTCCCCTTTGAGGGCTATACGGTATCCCGGGATCGGGTGGATCCCCACTGGGCCCGTCTGGCCGAGCGAGAAGGGGCCGAGATCCTCACGCATTCCCGCGTCCGCCGGGTCCGGGGAAACAGGGTGGAAACCTCCCGAGGGACGTTCGAAGGGCGAATCGTCGTGGGAGCAGACGGTCCCCACTCTACGGTCGCCAAGTCGGTCGGCCTCCCCTCCCCCTCCCCCCTGGCCGCGGCAATCACCTGCGAGGTCGAGGGAACGTTCGGAGATTCCCTGGACATCCATTTCGGGAGCCCGGCGCCCGGAGGGTACGCGTGGGTCATCCCCAAGCGCGGAGCCGCCAACGTCGGACTCGGGGTCTGGCCGAAGTATGAAGGACGCCTGGATGGCCTCCTCCAGCAATTTCTCGATCACATGGGCTTCACCGCGGACGGCCGGACGGGGGGTTGGGTGCCGGAGATGGGCAGTGTCCCCCGTACCGTGAAGGGCAACGTGCTCCTGGTAGGGGATGCCGCCGGTCACGTCATCCCGACGAACGGCGGCGGCGTGAACACGGCCATGGTTTGTGCGCGTATTGCGGGAGCCGCTATTGCAGATCATCTCCAGAATGGAAGCTCCCTCGAGGCGTATGAAGCCGGATGGCGTGCGGCGGTGGGCAGTACGTTGGACGTGGGCGTCCGCATGCGGAAACTCGCGGAGCTCTTCTTCCCCAGCGATTTCTGGCTCGAACGGATCATGCGGGTGTTGGGGCCCCGGCCCATGGCCACGGCCATTCGGTGCGAGCCTCTCTTCTCCTGGGTTACAAGCTAGAGACGGGGTTTCGCCGGCCCATGCCCCCCTCGAACCAGCCAGGGAAGGCTTAAGAGCGAGGGGGTCTAGGAGGCCCCGAATGGACATCCAATTCTTGGGTGGAGCCGCGGAGGTCGGTCGCCTCGGCATGCTCCTACGCGATCAAGGGACCACACTGCTCTGCGACTACGGGCTGGCCCCATCGGACCCTCCCCAGTACCCCATGGAGGCCCCGCCTGTGGACGCTCTCCTCCTGAGCCATTCGCATCTGGACCATTGCGGGATGGTCCCCGTCGTCTCGCGTCAGTCGGAGACGAAGACTTACATGACCCCCGTCACCCAGGAGGTCGCAAACCTCCTTCTGAAGGACAGCCTCAAGATCAGCGCCGCCGAGGGCTATCCGGAGCCCTTCGACCGGGAGGACGTCCAGACCATGAACCAGAGTGTCGTGGCCGTCGATTATGGCGACACGTTCCAGGTGGGCAACCTGGAAGTGGATGTCCATTCGGCGGGGCACATTCCCGGGTCCTCCATGTTCCGCATCAATGACCGGGAGACCGTCCTCTTTACCGGCGATCTCCAGACCATCGACACGCATCTCGTCCGCGGCACGCAGCCTGTGCCTTGCGACGTCCTCGTTCTGGAGTCCACGTACGCGGGTCGTCACCATCCGGATCGGGCCCAGACCGAGGCCCAGTTCCTCGCCCGGATCGACGAGGTGGTGGAGCGGGGCGGGACGGCCCTCGTCCCTTGTTTCGCCGTCGCCCGGACCCAAGAGGTTCTCATGGTTCTCGCCGAGACGGATCACGAGATTTGGGTGGACGGGATGGGACGGCAGGTGGCGCGCATGTACCAGCGCCATCGTCGTTTCATCCGTTCCCCCAAGCGATACGAGCGGGCTCTGGGCCGAGCGCGCATCGTCCACTCGCAGGCGGCCCGGGATCGCGCCTTGCGCGGGGACGTAATCCTCACCACGGGAGGCATGCTGTCCGGGGGACCTGTCTTGCACTACCTCGCCGCGCTGAAAGATGACCTGCAGAGCGAGGTCCTGCTGACCGGCTATCAGGTGGAGGGCACGAACGGGCGCCTGCTGCTGGACACACGCAACATCGAATTGCAGGGCGTACGTGTCCCCGTGGAGGCCGAGGTCTCTTCCCACGATTTCTCCGCCCACGCCGGGCATGCCAAGCTCGTGGAGTTCGTGGAGGGCTGCGATCCGACGCGCGTCGTGCTCATGCACGGGGATGCCCGCGAGGAGCTGGCGGAGGCGTTGGAAGGCAGGGACGTCGTCTTGCCGGAGGACGGCGAGCGCCACACGCTCTAGAAGACGGCCCGGAGGGCGGGTCCCAGGAACTTGAGGAGACGCGGTTCTTCCTTGAGGAGAGCCAGGATCGCCCGGCCGGGGTAGTCGATGTCGCCCTGCTGGTTGATGATTCGCAGGAGCCGCGGATTCTGGAGGAGCATGAAGAGGTTCTCCAGCTGGGGATCGCTGAGCTTCACAAAGGCCCGGTGTAGGTACAGGTACAGACTCAGCTCCTTGCCGATGGCTTTCTTCCACCGGGTCTCGTACCGGGACAGGAACGCGGCCGAGGTATCACCTGCGTTTAGGGCCTCGACCGCCGTGCGGGCGCACGCCTCGGCGCAGACGAGCCCGGTGAAGATGCCGCCCCCGCTCGTGGCCTTAGCCTGGAAAGCCGCGTCGCCCGCGATCATAACTCCGTTGTCGTAGGTCCGCTTGGCCACACCGATCGGGATGCCTCCAGTGATGTAGCCCAGGGTCTGGGCGTTGGCAAGGAAGCGGGAGGGGGGTCCGTCCGTGAACATCCGATTCAGGTAGGGTCGGGCGTTCCCCTGGCCTAGGCAGAGGCCGGCCCGGGCCGTACGGGCGCCGGGTACAAGCCACGCAAAGAAACCCGGAGCGACCGCCTGGCCCGTGAAGACCTTGACGTAACCGCTGGTATACTCTGCGCCGACGACGTCGGCTTCGAACCCAGGCAGGATCCGGTATGGCCGACCCAACCCGAACCATCCCGTGACGTTTCCCTTCACCCCGTCCGTTCCGACGAGGACCTTACACCTGAAGGTCTCGGCTTCACCGTTTCCTCGGGCATGCACGATGAGATCACCGCCATCTCGCTCGACGCCCGTCGCAAGGGTCCCGAGGTAGACCGTGGCGCCGGCATGCAGCGCGCCTTTGACTACCTCGCGATCAAAGGCGGCCCGGTCCACCACGACGGCTTCCGTCTCCCCGCCATCGACGACGAGCTCCCGGCCGCTGGGGGAGTAGAACTCACAGCCATGGATGTCGGTCAGGATCGTGTTCCGGCAGTCCACCATGTCCATGACCCGCGGCGTGAAGATGCCTCCGCACTGAACGGGTTCTCCGATTTCGCGGTGTTCTTCGAGGATGGCCACATCCCGGCCGGCTTCCGCCACCTTCTGGGCCGTGTAGCCGCCCACCGGGCCGCCGCCGATGACGAGGACGTCGAAGACCTCGTTCACGGCTCCCACTGGCCTTCCATGAGGATCAGGAGGAAATTCTCGAGGTGCTTGGCGAGGGAGGCGTTGTCAGTGTACCCGCACGCGTTGAGGTCCGGCGAAGCGATGAGGGCCCGTTCCCCGTCCGCGATGATGTCCGTCGCGATGAGACCCTGCTTCCGCACGATGTCTGCGCCGGGAAGAACCCGCTGGTTCGGCTCCGTAATCACGGTCGCCCGGACGCCCCGTTTTACGGCCGCCTCGATGCGTTTGTTCAACGTTTCCCGTACCTCGGCCAGCGTGGGTGTGGAGATGATGAAGGTTCGCGTCGCCGTGTCCAAGAGCTCGGCAATCTTGCTGAGGACTCGCTGCTTCCCCTGAATCGTGTAGATGAGCTGGGGCTCGCCCTTGTCCATGAGAACTTCATGCAGGGCCTGGAGATGGTCGAAAAGCGAGGACACCCGATGCAGGACGTCGTTCTTCACCTTCTCCGGGGCCTCGGGTTTGAAGATCATAGGGCGTCCGCGGGTCGATATCGCGTATCCCTTGTCGCAGAGGCTGGAAAGGACCTTGTATGCTGACGTTCGCGGGATCCGGGAGGTTTGGGAAATGGTCTCCGCGTTCCCGTAGCCATGAGCGACCAGGGCGATGTACGCCCGGGCCTCGTAGGCCGAAAGTCCCAAGGATTGGAGGACGGCGCTCGCCTCCTGCGTGTTCTGTTGTAGATCGAGTTTCTTGCCAAGACCCTCCAGGACGTCCTCCATTGCCTTGCCATCCCCCAAGTCCGTAAAAGGTTTCGGCGGTGCAAGGGGTCCGAGGAGAATAGTCGTGGCCCACTCCGGATGCCTACGCCTTCGTCGCCCAGGGCCGCATGAGGTCGTGCTCCACGCCTAGGTGGTCGAGGATGCGAGCGACCACGAAGTCCACGAGGTCGTCCATCGTCTCCGGGTTGTGGTAGAAGCCGGGCATCGCCGGAAGGACCGTGCCCCCAAGTCGCGCGATGGTCAGCATGTGCTCGAGGTGGACGGCACTCAGCGGGGTCTCGCGTGGCACGAGGACGAGCTTCCGCCCCTCTTTCAGCGTGACGGCGGCCGCGCGGGTGATCAGGTTATCGGAGAGACCCAGGGCGATTTTGGAGAGGGTGTTCATCGAGCAGGGCACGATGGCCAAGGCGTCGAGGGGGGCGCTTCCGGAGGCAAGAGGGGCGTGGAAGTCATCGTTGGCATACCAGGCCGACGCGAGGGACTTGAAATCCTTGGGCGAACGACCCGTCTCGGTTCGGATGACCTCCTCCCCCTCTGGCGAGATGACCAGCTCCGCTTGCCCCTTCAACGCACGGAGCAGTCGGTACGCGTAAGGGGCCCCCGAGGCCCCCGTGATGCATACCGCGAGGCGCATATCGACAAACGGAGGGACCGCGCCCTCTTATACCTAGGCGGCCGGCCAGGAGCCTGGCCGGGGCGAAACGTTTTAGGTCCCGCCCTCTCTATTTGTCGAACGCACTCATGACCACGGTGTACGACGTCCCTCACGATCTCCTCGTTGAGGCGGTGGCTTCAGACCTTCGGAAGGCGAAGCAGGCCCAGCCTCCTCCTTGGGCACCCTTCGTCAAGACGGGCGTCCATCGGGAGAAATCCCCCTCCAAAAAGGATTGGTGGCACACCCGCCTCGCCGCCGTCCTTCGCAAGGTCTACATCCGGGGACCCGTAGGCACCGAGCGCCTTGCAGGGGAGTTCGGAGGGGCGCGGGATGCGGGATCCTCGCCTTACCACCCCCGGAAGGGGAGTCGCTCCGTGATTCGCACCTGCCTCACTCAGCTGGAGGGACTGGGATATGTCAAGAAGGGCGACAAGGGGGGCCGATCCATTACCCCCAAGGGCCAATCGTATCTCGACGGGAAGGCCCGCCAGATCATGACGCGCATGGCGAAGAAACGACCGGAGCTCGCGAAGTACCTCTGAGGTGTCCATGGACGAGAAGGAGCTTGAGGCGATTCGGCGCAGGAAGTTGGAGGAGCTCCAGCGCCACTCCGTCGATCGGGAGGCCCAGGAGGAGGTCGCCGCGCAGGCCCAGGCGCAGCGCCAGACCATCCTCCGGCAGATTCTGCGCCCGGAGGCCCGGGAACGCCTTGGACGGATTACACTGGCTTACCCTGACCTCGCCCAGGACATCGAAAACCGCCTCATCGCGTTGGCGCAATCCGGACGCATCAACAAGGCCATCGACGACGCCTCCCTCCGCCAGATCCTCCGAGCCATCATCCCGAAGAAGCGAGAGATCAACATCGAGAGGCGCTAATGACCCGACACAAGCCCCACGCCATGAAGCGAAGATTGCAGAAGGCGACCAACAGCAACCGCAGGGTGCCCGCGTGGGTGATCGTCCGCACCTCCCGGCGGTTCCTCCGCCACCCCAAGCGAAGGCAGTGGCGGGGGTACAGACTGGACAAGGGATAGCATGGTTGACGAGGAGGAGCGCGTTCTCACGGTCCCCCTGCGGAAGGCCTGGGACCTGCCCCGGACGAAACGGGTCCCGGGTGCGATCAAGATCATCCGGACCTTCGTCCAGCGTCACATGAAAGCGGCGGCGGAGGACGTCTGGATCGATCCGCGGGTGAACGAGGAGCTCTGGGCGCGGGGCATCCAGAAGCCGCCCCGGCGGATCAGGATCAAGGCGACAAAATTCGAAGACAACCTGGTGGAGGTATCCCTGCCGGAAGCCTGAAAGGCCCCCTGGGTCCCGACCTCGTGGTTCTGACTCGCGGGCGCGGGGCCGTGTGTTCGGAGACCGCGCGGGCGAGGAACTGTGGGAGTAGTTGGGGCCTTGTTGCGTAAGCTGGACTTCTCGGGTAGCCCCTACCTCGGGGTCTTCGCCGCGTCGAACGACGGCGCCGTGATCGCCTCTCCTTCCGTCCCCGCCAAGGCGCTGCGCCGGGTCGAGGATGCCTTAGGCGTCCGCGCGATTCGCATGAACGTAGGGGGCTCCTCCCTGGTCGGCAGCCTCCTCGCCCTGAACTCTCAGGCGATCTTGCTCACAAGCTTCGCTCGGGATGAAGAGATTGTGAAGCTGAAGGGCTTGGAGGCGTACGTCCTGGAGCATCGCCTCAACGCCGTCGGAAACAACGTCCTGGTCAACGACCACGGGGCGCTCTGTCATCCCGGATACGGATCGCGCGCCCTCCACCAGCTCGAGGACGTGTTCGGGGTGCAGGTCCAACCGGCGACCCTGGGAGGCCAGAGGACCGTGGGGTCGGCGGGGGTTGCGACCAACCGTGGGGCCATCTGCCATCCCCACGCGACCGAGGAGGAGTTGGCCCTCTTGGAGGAGGTTCTGAAGGTCAAACCGGTTATTGCCACCGCGAACTACGGAACCCCCCAGCTCGGGGCCTGCGTCGTGGCCAACGATGGAGGTGCGATTACCGGGACGCCGACCACCCCCATCGAGTTGGGCCGGATCGAGGAAGGGCTTCGGCTCTACTAGTAAGAGAAGACCCACACCTTCGGCTCTCCCTCCAGGTCCCCCGGCTGGAAGGAAACGGCCTGACCGAGCCGGTGGATCGGCCGGGAGGTGAGGGAGAGAAACTCTTCCACAGGCCGAATCGAGAGGGAGAGGCCGCCGACCCGGTAGTGCATCGGGACGACCACCTCGGGCTGAAGGGCTTCAACCCACTCTACGGCCTCCTTCGGCCCGACCGTGAAGACGCCCCCCACGGGGACGAACAGGACGGAGACCTGTTCCTCGTTTCCCAACTCCACGGCATCCGGCCCCGCGCCTACGTCACCGAGATGCAGAAACGTCATCCCATCTAGGTGAAGCTGATAGGCCCGGACCAGACCCCGCTTCTCGCCCCCCACGTCATCGTGCGGTAAGATCAGGGTCTCGACGGCCATTCCGTCCACCCTGCCGTCGACCCGGTCGTCGACCACCCGGGGATTCCCCCGCACCAGGCGTGTCGCGTTGTGGTCGAAGTGATTGTGACTCACAAAGACGAAGTCCGCCGTGGCCGAGGGGGGCGGGATTCCGAGGGAGCGGCCGTCGTGGGGGTCCAGAACCACGGCCCGACTCCCACGGATTTCAAAGCATGAGTGGCCGTGCCACGCGAGTTCCACCGACTCCCCCTCCCGTGAAGCTGAGGGGCGGTTAAATTCATTTCGGAGTCACCAGAAAGCAAACTAAAAATAGGGAGCCCCAGATGAATCCATGCGCATGAAGGCCCTGGTCCTATGCGTCGATCGCGACAACGACCTGGGCGTAAAAGCTGACGTCCCGGGCCCTGTCGTGGGGCGCCAAGCCAACTTGGACGCGGCGGTGAAACTCGGGATTCAAGACCCCGAGGACACCGACGTCAACACAATCCTCTCCGGCGTCTCCTTGTACGACGAGCTGCAGAACGACGGCATGGAGGTCGAGGTGGCCACCATCGTGGGGGACACGAAGGTCGGCCCTCAATCGGACCGAATCCTGAGCGAGCAGCTGGACGCGGTGCTCGAGGAAGTCGCGCCCGACGTCGCCTATCTGGTAAGCGACGGCGCGGAGGACGAGTACGTCTACCCCATGATCGCCTCCCGCGTTCGGGTGAATCACGTCAAGCGCGTCTACGTCCAGCAGAGTCGGAGCGTCGAGTCCGCGTTCTACCTCTTCACGAAGGCGATCCGGGACCCCCGCCTCCGCCGCATCATCGTCCTTCCCTTCGCCCTCTCCTTCCTTGCCCTGGCCCTGGTCCTGCTCGTGGCTCCCGAGTGGGCGCTTCCGGCCGTGCTCCTCGTCCTGGGCGTTTACATGCTGGTCCGCGCCTACGATGACTACCTCGGCCCGCGCAGCCTCTGGCGACGTCTCTCGGGTTATTACCGGAGTGTGAAGGAGTCCCTCACCTCCGGGCGGATCGCGCTGTGGTTTGACATCGTGGCCGTAATGACCTTCCTCGCCGCCTCTTTCATTGGGTTCCGGGTGGCCTTCGCCCTCGCCCAGGACTTGGCTGCCGATGCGTTGACCTTCGCGGCGACTATGGTCGTGGTCTTCCTCCAGGAGAGTTTCTGGATTTTCATCATCGCCTTCCTGCTCCACGAAGGAGGCAAGGTAGGGCAGGCGTACTTCACGAAGGGCAAGATCGCAAGGTCGTTCTTCTACGTCATACTGGCGTTCGTCGTCCTCATGCTGGTCACGGCGGCCGGCCTACAGCTCGCGGCAACCATCCTCGGCCTGACCAGCCAGCAGAACGCCCTTGTCCCGATCTATATCGAGGTCGCGCTGGCCATTTCCATCGTCCTAGTGGCGGCCTTTCTGCGTAGGACGGAGGAGCGGGAAGCCCTCAGGGAAGATGCCTGGCGGCCCTGAGGTTGGGCATGGAGTGGGCGGAATGGGAGCCCCATTACCTTCAGATTCTCCAGGATTTCGGGTTTGATCGGGTTCGGGATGAAGAGGCCGCCCGAATTCTCGCCGAGCTTCTTCCATTCCCCCGAGCAGGCCCTCGCGACCTCGCGGACCGCCTGCGGGGGCGGATGGTCACGATCCTCGGCAACGGTCCCAACCTGGGGGACGAGCTGGGACGGACCGAGGGGGTCGTGGTGGCGGCGGATGAGGCCACCTCCGTGGCCCTCCACCGGGGCATCGTGCCAGCCATCGTCGTGACGGACTTGGATGGTCACATTGAGGACCAGGTCGAGGCGCACGAGCAGGGAGCCCTCGTCGTCATACACGCCCACGGGGACAACATTGAGGCCCTCCGACGTTGGGCACCCGCGTTCGGACAGCTGAGTGTGGGGACGACGCAGGCCCAGCCCTTCGACGCCATCCACAACTTCGGCGGCTTCACCGACGGAGATCGGGCGGTCTTCCTGGCCGACCACTTTGGGGCGCTCGAGATTCGAATCGTGGGGTTCGATTTCGATCGACCCAACCCGAAGGATCGGCCCACGGCCGTCAAGCTTCGCAAGCTCGATTGGGCCCGCCGGCTGCTGGAAGACCTGGGTAAGCGCCGACCTCTCACCGGTCCATCATTCGCCAACTCAGGATAGGGCGCTTCGCTGCCGAGACCTCGTCAACTCGGGCCACGGCGGCATTCTGGGGAGCGGCCCTGAGCCGGTCGGGGTCCTCCTCCTTGATCAGCGCGATCGCATCCACAAAGGCGTCCAGTCCCTCCTGGGTCACGGACTCCGTCGGCTCAATCATGAGGGCCTCGTCCACCAGGTCCGGGAAATAGATTGTGGGCGGGTGGATCCCGTAGTCGATGAGACGCTTGGCCACGTCGATCGCGCGCACCCCCTTTTCCCTCAAGGGGGCAGCACTCGCCACGAACTCGTGTTTGCGCAGCCCTCCGAAGGGAACGGGAAGGTACTCCTCGACGCGCGCCCGGAGGTAATTCGTGTGGAGGACCGCGCGCTCTGTGACGCGGAGGAGGCCGTCGGCCCCCATCCGGGTGATGTACGCATACGCTCGGAGGAGGACGCCAAAGTTCCCATAGAACGCCCGCACCTTGCCGATCGACTTCGGCCGGTCGTAGTCGAGTCGATACCGGACGCCATCGTAGGCAGCGAGGGGCAGGGGGAGGAACTCCGTGAGGGGGCCATGGGCGCCCACGGGTCCCGCACCGGGCCCCCCGCCCCCGTGGGGGGTGGAGAAGGTCTTGTGGAGATTGAAATGAGCCAGATCGAAGTCCATCTTCCCGGGGTTGGTCTTCCCCAGGATGGCGTTGAGGTTGGCGCCGTCGTAATAGAGGAGGGCGCCCTGGGCATGGACCAGCTTCGCGATGGTCAGGGCCTCGGACTCGAAGATGCCCAGTGTGTTGGGGTTGGTCAACATGAAGGCCGCCGTCCGCTCGCTGACCGCGCCCTCCAGGGCGCCCAGATCGACGACCCCCTCCTTGGATGGGATCTCGACAACGTCGTACCCTGCCATCGTCGCGCTGGCGAAATTGGTGCCGTGTGCGGTATCGGGGAGGACGACCTCGGATCGGTCCTCTCCCCGCTCCTCGAAGTAGGCACGAGCCATGAGGAGGCCCGTGAGTTCGCCCTGGGCCCCTGCCACCGGCTGCAAACTCACCTCGTCCATCCCGGCGACTCGGGCGAGCATTTCCTGGAGCTCGAACAGAATCTGGAGGGCCCCTTGCACCGTCTCTTCGGGCTGTTGGGGGTGCAGCCGACGCGCCTTCGGAGACGCGGCCAAGGACTCGGCGTACTTCGGGTTGTACTTCATCGTACAGGATCCCAGGGGGTAGAATCCCGAGTCCGTCCCGTAGTTCATCTGAGAGAGTCGGGTGAAATGACGGGCGACCTGGAACTCCTCCAGATTGGGAATGCCAAGCTCTGTTCGACGCAAGTCCTCGGGCACCCGCGCCGAGGGGCCAATCGTCCCGTCCACCTCTTGAGGCAGTTCAATCAGGAGCGGTTCGTCGTTTCGGGCCTGACGGAAAGTCACTTGCCTCCCTCCAGCGCCCGAACCAGCTCCTGGAAGTCGTCCGGCGTGTGTCGATCAGTGACCGCAAAGAGGGATGCGGGGGCCGCCTGGGGAAGGACCGTCGACAGGTCCACGCCGCCGTTCAGCCCGTGTCGCGCAAGGCGCTCCCGCAGGGTAGCGAATGGAGCCTTGTGAGCCACAGGAAACTCGTTAAAGTAGGACCCGGGGAAGAGGGGGGCCTGGAAGCCGGGAACTCCGTCGAGATGACCCATGAGCTCCCGGGCGCGGTCCATGAGATTGGTCGCGAGACTCCGAAGGCCTCGGGCCCCTTGGAACGCGAGGTAGATTGCGGCACCCACGGCCAGGAGGGACTCGTTGGTGCAGATGTTGCTCATGGCCTTGCCCTTCCGGATGTGTTGCTCGCGGGTCTGCAGGGTCATGGTGAAGGCCCGATCCCCACGCCTATCCTTCGTTAGGCCGATGACGCGCCCCGGCATCTTCCGAATGTGCTCCTGTCGGCAGGCGAAGAGGCCAAGGGAGGGCCCCCCGAAGTTCATCCAGGCTCCCAGGCTCTGGCCTTCCCCGATGATAATGTCCGCCCCGTAGTCGCCCGGCGGCCGAAGGACGGCCTGCGCCAGAGGATGAACCCCAACGATCAGGAGTGCGCCGGAGAGGGTATCCTGGACCTCCGTGACTTTCGAATCCAGCTGGCCGAGAAAGCTGGGCGCCTCGACGTAAGTGGCGGCCGTGTCGTTTCCGACCAACTCCTCCAAATGGCCAAGATCAAGGGTCCCATCTTCCGTGTCGTACCCGGCCTCCCGAACCCGGATCCCGGGGCCTCGAGCATAGTTTGCAAGAACGGCCTTCCTCTCCCCATCGAGAAGGGTCGGGATGACAATCTCGCGCCTACCCGTGATGCGCCGGGCCATCAGAGCGGCCTCGCCGAGGGCGGTGGAAGCGTCGTACATCGAGCTGTTGGCCGCGTCCATGCCCGTGAGCTCGCACACGAGACTCTGGAACTCGAAGAGGACCTGGAGGAGTCCCTGGCTCAACTCCGCCTGATAGGGGGTGTACGACGTGTAAAACTCGGACCGGCTGAGGAGGGCGTCTACCAACGCGGGAACGTAGTTGTCGTAGTACCCCGCACCCAGGTAGCTCGTCACCTCGCCGACGGTGCGGTTGCGTTCCAGGATGCGGGAAACCTTTCGAACGGTCTCCGCTTCGCTGAGCCCCGCGGGTAGATCGAGGTTATCCACTCGAACCTCCGGGGGAATATCCACGAACAACGCGTCGATGTCCTCCAGCCCAAGGAATTCCAGCAGGACGTCCTTGGCAGGAGACATATCGGACCTTCTCGGAAATTGAGGGGCCTTTAATAAGGTTGGGCGATCCAGGCGTCCTGCCTTTGGGCGCCTCGCGAGGCCTTGTCCCCGCCGGAGACAATCGCGACCACCGCGTACTCCCCCCGGTCATCCAGGGGCGCGTCCATGGGAATGGGGAGACGGTCGCGCAAGAGGAGGTGGGCCTCCGGGTTCCGATTGAGGTTCTCCAGGAGCTGGAACCCGGTGGCTCCATCCTCGAGTTCGACCCTATGGTCCTCCCCATCGGGGAGCGTGCGGACCCGGAGGAGCATGGGGTTCACTTAAGACCTGGCTGGCTATTAAGCGTCTCCGGGCCGGGGTAGCCTAGCCAGGCCAAGGCGGTAGCCTCGAGAGCTACTGGTGCTTCGCACCGCGGGAGTTCGAAAAGGATATCGGAAATCTCCCCCCCGGCGCTCCCATTGATCCGGACTAGAAGGGCCAGATGATGGAAACCGCGGTGATAATGACCGCACTGGCAATGGCCATCCCGATCACGAGATAGGGAGAGAGTTTCAGGGACTTGTCCGACTCGGAATCGAAGTAACGAATGAGACCCGCCGAAGACTGGAAACCCTGCCGTTTCTCCTTGGCCATCGTCCTGCTATGGGAGACGTTCCTATATAAAGAATCAGCGGCTGGCCATCTCCCCGTTCACTGGCCGATTCGCGGCTCCTTGCTTCGTGAGAATATATAAATACGATTTTTCGCCTTTGTCAAGGCCCCATTTGGCCAAGGGAGCTAGAGATGGCAGAAGAGAACACGGTTTACATCGGCAAGAAACCCATCATGAACTACGTGCTGGCTGTCGTGACACAGTCCAACAGCGGTTCCGAAGAGGTCATCATCAAGGCCCGGGGCAGGTCCATCGGTCGCGCGGTGGACGTCGCAGAGGTTGTGCGCCACCGTTTCCTTCCGGACTGCAAGGTCAAGGACATCGAGATCTCCACGGAGAAGATCACTGGCGAGGACGGTCGCACGGCCAATGTGTCCAGCATCGAGATCTTTCTCACACGCTAGGCGAGTCCGCGTCCGACCCGGTAAGGTTTATGGTCGTGGTCTGGGTGTTTCAGCCGTGGGTCTCCCGCTTCCGCCGCCGGAGGTCGAGGAGGAGACGCGTCGCGCCTTCGCCAAGACCCCCCTTTGCCCTTCCTGTCTAGGACGTCTCTTCGCGAAGGTGGACTCGGGGCTGACGAACCGGGAGCGTGGCCGCCGGGTCTTGGCGAGCCTCGGCTTGGAGGCCGCCGTTGCCTGCTGGCTCTGCCAGGGCCTTATGGAGGAAATCCCCGCGTTTGCCGACCTCGTGGCGGCCGCCCTCGAGGGTTGGGATTTCGACAGTTTCCTCGTGGGCTCGCGCGTGGACCCCGACGTCCTGAACCGAGAGGAGATTTTGTGGACGGAGCTGGGTCTGGACACGTACGAACCCATCAAGGCCGAGATCAATCGGGAGGTGGGAAAGCTCCTGGAGGCGCGTCTCGGGCAGACCGTCGACTTCCAGCGACCCACCATCACCGCTGTCATCGACACGATGATGGACCATGTAGACCTCCAGGTGGCCCCGCTCTATCTGTACGGTCGCTACCGGAAGCTGGCCCCCATGCCGCAGACGAAATGGCCGTGTCCGGACTGTCGAGGCGCGGGATGCGAGGCGTGTGACCACCGCGGAACCCTCTACGAGACGAGCGTGGAGGAGGTGATCGCCGCTGCCGTCATGCCCCAGGTCGAGGGCGAGGACCACACCTTCCACGGCATGGGCAGGGAGGACATCGACGCGCGAATGTTAGGCCGGGGGCGCCCCTTCGTCCTCGAGATCAAACGTCCCCGTCGGCGGACCCTGGACTACGAGGCTGTGGCGCTTGAGATCGAGCCCGAAGGACAGGTCTCCGTTTCGGAGATGTGTCCGTCGTCCCGGGAGGAGGTCGTGGCCATCAAGGCCCTCCGATCCGAGAAATCCTACGCCGTCCGGGTTCGATTGGGTTCGCCCACGAGCCTAGCAAAACTTCAAGAAGCGGTGGACGCATTGAAGGGCAAGGAGATCGTCCAGAGAACTCCCGCCAGGGTCTCCCACCGTCGGGCCGACCGAGAGCGCGTCAAACTGGTTGTGGACGCCGAGGTCCTTCAAGCCCACGGCACGGAGGTCGAGCTTCGGATCCGGGCCGAGGCCGGGACCTACATCAAGGAGCTGGTCCACGGAGACGATGGCCGGACGCGTCCCAGCTTGGCCGCGCTGCTGGAGACCGAGGCTCAGGTGGAGCGCCTGGATGTTCTCGAGATACACGACGAGGGAGCTCATGGTCAAGGCCTCCAAGGGTCCAAGGCGCCGGACGCGACAGAAGTTCCGGAAACGACCTCGGGATAGGGGACCCCCTCCTGTCACGCATTTCTTCACCCCCTTCGTCCCCGGCGAGAAGGCCGCCATTGTCATCGATCCGAGCATCCACAAGGGCCAGCCCAACAAGCGCTACCACGGCCTGACGGGGACGGTCGAGGAGCGGCGGGGCCGAGCATACGTGGTGGCCGTACGGCAGGGGGGCCTCATCAAGCGGGTGATCGCGACCCCCGAGCACTTGCGCAAGGTAGGGTAGGTGCTTGGATGGAGGATTACTTGACCCTGGCCGAGGTCAGGGAGCTCCTTGAGAAGGAGAAGGAGGATCGAGGCGAGCTCTCTCCAGAGCAAGGGTATGCCCTCCAGCACGCCGAAGCCTTCGCCCGTCTTCCGGCCAAGAAGGCCAAGAAGCTGGTCCAAGGGCTTCTGGAGCTGGAGTTCATGTCCCCCTCCACCGCCGTCAAGGTCGTGGACCTCATGCCCACGGAACCTGAAGAAGTGCGGGCCATCTTCTCCAAGGAACGATTCACCCTCGCCAAAGAGGACATCGACCGCGTGCTGAATCTCGTGGAAAAATACCTTTGAGGGGGTCTTTTGGAGGATTACGCCCGCGTCATCGATTACTTGCCCCAAGGCCATCCCGAGGGACCCCGCTATCGACGGGAGGCCGTGGCCTACGGGATCGGAGAGGACGAGTTCAAGCTCTTCGAGTTGGTGTCCCGGGACGGGGTTGACATGGTCATCGGGGAGGGGGTCTACATCGGAAAGGACTTGGAGCTCCGGGACAAGGTTCAGCACGTGAAGCGCCGGATCGGATACGAGGAGCTCACCGTGGCCGCCCAGAACGAACTCCCCTTTGTGCTGGAAGAGATCGTGGAGGAGCACGAGGAGCGGTACCTGCGATTCTACAACGAGGCGCAGGCCATCACGACGCGGTTTCACATGCTTGAGCTCATCCCGGGGCTCGGAAAGAAGACGATGTGGGGAATCCTAGAGGAGCGAAAGGTGGGTCTGTTCACCAGCTTCG
This sequence comes from Methanobacteriota archaeon, assembly GCA_030594205.1. Lineage (GTDB taxonomy): Archaea > Thermoplasmatota > Thermoplasmata > RBG-16-68-12 > JAJISG01 > JAJISK01. The sequence goes on along the minus strand of JAUVFR010000013.1, from coordinate 14,176 downwards.
AGGACCTCACGAAGCGGGTTCCCACTCTCCATCGCCCCGCACGCCTCCTCGCCAAGCGCATTGAGATGGAGCTGGCGGATCCCGCCCAGAAATATCATATCTTTGTGTCTCGTTGATCCGAGACGGCACTTTCGGGCACCTCCCCCCTTCGGATATAAGCACCCCTTACCCCAGACCCACGCGTGGACCTTCCTATCCGCCGTCTCTCCGGCAAGGCCGCCTCCGCGCGCCTCTCTCGGGTTCCCATACCTTCCATGGCGAGGGGCGAGCCCTGGACCCCGCCTGCCTCCCGGTCCCTTTCCGGAACCTCTCCCCCGGGGATCTTCATCGGGCGCTATGGGTATCCGAAGGTGAATGTCGGGCCCCTCCTGCCCCCTTTCCACGGGGACACCACGCTCCTCGACCTCCCCGAGGCATGGCTTGATTTCGATTTCCCGGAGATCATCGCCTTTCGGTTCAGCCTGGTACGTGGAATGCGTCGAATGGCCGTGAACGTCAGCGAGGGCGGACGATTTCTGGATCAGCTCCAGGAACTGGCCCTGGCCGCCCGGCCCGCGGACTTGGAACTCGCATTTTCCCGCTCGCCCCGAGGAGGGATGTCGTCCGATCGGGTTGCGCAGCCCTTCGGTCCGTCGGCCCCTTTGCTCCAGATGGGCACGAGCGGTGTCAAGACGGACGCCCGCCTGGAGAGAGTTTGGGGGGACGGAGACCTGAGAGCGGGGGCTGCGATTCTGCGGCTCTACGATGAGGGGGTGGAGGTATCCCGCATCGTACGCGCCCTGAGCGCGGGGGTTCTCGGATTGGAGGACGGGAGGAAGCTCGTCCCTACGCGCTGGAGCATCACGGCTGTGGATGATGCGTTGGGCCATCGCCTGTTGGAGGACGTCCGGACTCTCCCTCTGATCGACGACTTCCGGGTGTATGAGTCGGTCCGCCTGGACAACCGATTCCTTGTCTTGTTGCTCCCTCGGGTCTGGAGTTACGAGCTCCTCGAAGCCTGGTTTCCGCGGACCACCTGGAACCCCTCGACTCGTGAGATTGCCATGATCGGAGACAGCGAGGGGTATCGGGGCCGGAAGGCCTACGCCTCCATCCGAGGCTGTTACTACGCTGCCCGGTTCGCGGTCGCGGAAGCCCTTGCGCGGGAAGGCCGCCAGGCGACAGCGATCGTCCTGCGGGAAACCCACCCGGGTCATTTCCTCCCCCTTGGCGTCTGGAATGTCCGGGAGAACGTGCGACGGGCCTTGCACCAGCCCTACATGAGCTTCCCGGACCTCACTCAGGCCCTCTCGTACGTCGGCACACGGTTCGAGATTCCTTTGGAGGAGTGGGTTCGGCAGAGTGCCGTGATTTCCTTCGCCCTGTGCCAGCGTCGACTTACCGACTATCCCGGGTGGGCGGGATGACCCGCTGGTTTCCCCTTCGGCCCACCCCCGCCGTGTCGGTGTGCTCTTCCGAGGCAACGAGGTGCTGGTGGTCCGACGAGAATAGTGGCTCCCTACGCGGTCGGTGGAGCCTTCCGGGAGGATCGGTGGAGGTGGGGGAGACCTTGCGCGAGGCAGGCGTTCGGGAGGTCCTTGAGGAGACAGGCTTGGACGTGCGCCCGATGGAACTCGTGGGCGCCTACGACAGCATTGTGGAAGAGGGCGGCGGAGTACGTTTCCACTTTGTCCTCTTGGATTTCCTCTGCCAGATGGTGGGGGGCGAGCTTCGTCCGGGCAGCGATGTCTCCGCGACGGAGTGGGTCCCGGTTGCGGATCTCGAGGAGGTCGATCTGACTCCCCTCGCGCGCACCACCATCCTGGAGGCGGTACGGCTTCGAGACAGACCGGATCGGAAGTAGGGTCTCGAGTCCCTCAGTCGGTGGATGCCTTCCCTAACAAGAACGAGTGCGGGTGGAGGAGACTGGCGTCCTTGAGCACCCACATCGGCCACTCCCACTGCGCCCACTCGATGGGCATCTCCCCGGGAAGGTGGACAAACTTGACGGCCTCAATCTCGTCGGTGTCCCGGTGACCGTCTTCCGCCGCAAGGACACGGCACAGTACGAGGAAGAACCATCGTTCCCATTCGGCATCCCGAAACCGGATTCGAATGCGGTGGAGGGCGGGGACCTCGTCGATGGCGACGTGGCAGCCCGTTTCTTCCAGGGCCTCGCGCAGGGCAGCCTCCTCGACTCCCTCTCCAGGCTGGATGCGGCCGGTCGGGAGGAGGAAGTCCTTGGAACCCTCCCGATGCTGGACCATGGCGAGACGGCCTTCGGCATCCCGCACGAGCAGCACAACCTCGCCATCGCACGGGGGCTCCTCGGGTTCGTCGCGGTCCCGCCTGTCCCAGTCGACAAAGCGCCGTCGAATTCGACCGTATTTCTGGAGGAGCCGGTCGACCTCGTCGTCTGGGGGCCGCTCGAGCCTTACCACGGGCCATGACAGAGAGGACATCCGTTAAGCCCTTGCCGCGGAGCAGGAGCGGGCCTGCCGGGAATTTCTGGCCCTCGAGGGCCTTTCGAACCCAGGTTTGGGGCTCCGGAGGCCCCTGTGATGTCCATTGCAGTCCGGCACGTTCGGCGCGCAGGATAGCTACACTACAGGCCCGCGAAGGCGGGAAGGACCCAACGCGATATATCTATGGTGGGGTCAAAAGCTGTGGGAGCCGGGGCGTCTTCCTTGGTCTAACATACCATTCTTGTGGTCGTTCCGACAGCAGACGGACGCGGCCTTGGTGCCTTCCGACGCCTCCAGGCTCCCGTTGGGTATCCCTCCCCGGTGGGATGGAGTAGAAACTCGCCTCGCGCTCCGGGCATCTGAACATGAACATATCGATCCGGGGCAATCCCTCCCAATCTCCTGAATTACGAGCCTTTCACGGTGGATGGGCGGAGCTACTTCTTCGTGGCCGTGTCCTTCCTCTGAAACTCCGTATAGCCGCAGCGACCGCAGGACACCCGATCCTCGTGTTGTGCCAAGAACACCCCGGGCCCGCATCGAGGGCAGAACGGGCGCTCCCGCTTGAGTTTGCCCTCTTCGACCTTGTAGAGCTCCCGCTTCCTCATGCCGGCGCCTCCGCGAGCCCGTTTCGGGCCAGTACGTGGGGGCGCTCCAGGCGACGCGCATCCTCGACCGACTCGTAGATCTTGGCGTACCCCCGGGCCTCTCGCTTCCCGAATTGGGAGTGGACGCTGTCGACGACGAGCACCTGCTTGTTGAGTTTCAACTCCTTCGTGAGTCCCTCCCGCATCTCGGGTCGCGAAGGGGTTGTCCCCTCCTCATAGCGGACCTGGAAGCGCACTTCCAGTCGGCTCAGGAGCTTATTCTCCCGCCGGGAGAGAATCTCAATTTCCATTCAGGACCTCCATGCGTGCCAGGAACGCGTCGGCACGTCCACGGCTTTCGTCGGTGATATCCACAAGAACGGCACCCCGGGCCGGCAACCCGTAGGCCACGACATACCCCGGAGGGGCCAGCGCGATGGCCGGCAGGGCCATCAGATCTTCCTCCCCTCTGACACGAATCACGACGGGCCCCGGATGATCGAAGGCCTGCATCAAGGCATCCCACGCCCCGGCCGCGATCTGCCCAGCCGGGTTCTCCACCTCAAGGGTCTTGGCCCCTTCGAAGAGGGGCAGGTCGTTCAGTCGATCATCCGGACGTCTCTCGACGTGAAAGTCAACGATGGCGACCCGGGGCCGCTGCGTCGCGGTCAGGGCGGCGGCGGTGACGTAATCCCCCACGGTGACCAGTTTGCCATGGCCTTTGACCTCACGATCGAAGCCCTCGGCATCCGTGAGGCGTCCAAAGGGGATGCGGAGCTCGGGGCGCATCGCCTCAGGAAGCCGCAGTGTCTTACCGAACCCGGAGGGCATATCGTCCGTTGACATCGATCCCCATCTTCTTCGCGATCTCGGACTTGGCATGGTCCACGATGACCACGTAACCCTGCCAGTCCTTGGAGGTCTCGCCCCCGTCTCGAGGACAGCGGTCCTCCTCCGTAATGAAGCTGCACACGGGGCACGCTCTGAGCAGTTTGGCTACCATTAGCGCCCCCGGGCCTTCCTGGCCTTCCTGCGATCCTCCTCGAACCAGTCGAGCTTGCCGAGGGCCGCCTGGCGCATCGTGAGCCCGATCTTGCTCTCCCGCGGATTCCGCTCGTTGAGGCTCACGGCCACGATGCGCGCCCGGGTCTTGTCTCCCAGGCGTAAGTCCCGCTTCGTATCCTTGCCGATGAGTCGCTGATTGTCCTCGTCCACGTCCACGCGGTCATCCATTATCTGGCTGATGTGGAGCAGGCCATCCAGCGGCCCGAAGCGGATGAAGGCTCCGAACTTGAGCACCTCGACGACGCTCCCTTCGACCATCTCCTGCATGGCTGGTTGAAACATCAGGGCGTCGAAACGGACCTTCTGGTAGACGGCGCCGTCCCCGTGGACGATTCGCCCGTCGCCCACCCGCGTGATGTTGGAGGCCAGGAGGGTCAGTCCGTCCTCCCCGCTCACGTTCCCCTCGAGGGTGGTTCGGGTGAGTTCCTTGGCGACCTCGTCCAGGTTCTCGCCCAGTCGGTGGGGCGGGATGCGCACGACGTCCTCACGGGTGACTTTGACATACATGGGATATCCTCAGGCCCGCGTCGAGCACAAGGCCGTCTCAACGGGATCGCCGGGGCACCGGGCAGGCGCCCGTGGTCACGGGTCTCCGTTCAAGGGCGCCCAGAATAAGAAGTTGTCGGGAGAGGTCCCCAGCCTCAGGCCCCGAACTTCTCCGTGCGGTCCGCCAGGTCGAGTAGGAGGGGAAGCACGTCCACCCCACGAATTCTGCCGAGGGATCCCTTTGCCACGGCGAGCTCGTCGTACTGGCTGACCTCGTCCTTTCGTCCCCCATCGGTGTAGGCGAGAAGGGGAACAGGATCTGCGCTGTGATCCCCCGTCGAGCTGGGAGTGGAATGATCCGCGGTGACGCCAAGGACCCATTCCTCGCGGAAGGCCTCCCGCAGGGGCCCCAAGGCCCGATCGATGCGTTCGATCACCCGGACCTTCTCCTCGGGGCGTCCGTCGTGACCCGCGATGTCGGGCGCTTTGATGCTTACCACCACGGCGTCGTGTGTGTCCAGGGCCGCCATGGCTGCTGAAACCTTGGCGTCGAAGTCCGAATCGAGACCTCCCGTGGCCCCCCTTACGTCGAGGAGATTCATCCCAACCACGCGACAGATGCCTTTCACGAGGGCGACGCCCGCCACCGCCGCAAATCGGAGACCCCATACCTCGGACACGGGGGATATCTTGGCAAGTCGGCCCGCCCCTCGGGGCAAAACGACGTTAGCGGGAGGGAGACCGTCCTGGAGGCGCTGTCTGTTGATGGGATGGGCAGAGAGGATCTCCCGGGCACGGTCCATGAACTGGTTGACGATCTTCGCTGTCTTCGCCGCCTCGGGTGCGAGGGCCCTGACTTCGGCCACGGGCACCCCTACGGCGTGGGGATCCCCATCGGTTACCCGGGGGTCGAGTCCCTTCCCTCGGAGCAGGAGGGCTCCGCGGTGTTCGGTGCCCTCCCGAAAGGCAACCCCGGTCTCATCCAGGGTCATGTCCGTCAGTGAGGCCGCGAGCTCATCGGTCCCCTCCCGAATCCTGCCGGCCCGGCGGTCCACCACCTTCCCGGCAGAGTCCAAGGTGGCGAAGTTGCATCGAAAGGCAACGTCTCCCTCCCGCACGTCAAGGCGCACACCGGCGGCCTCGAAGGGACCCCTTCCCGTGTAGACCTTGTGAGGGTCGTAACCGAAGAGGGCCAAATGTGCCGTATCGCTTCCTGGTCGAACTCCGGGCGCGATGACATCGACCTGTCCGCATGCCCCCTGAGCGGTGAACCAGTCCAAGTTGGGGGTGGCGGCGGCCTGCAAGGGGGTCTCGCCCCGAAGCTTCTTGACAGGCCGATCTCCCAAGCCATCGCAGACCACGAGGATGACCCGTTTCTCCATCCGCGGGGCGGTAGAGGCTCGGGCTAATTAGGGTTGTTGGACCCCTGACCCGATGACCAAGACAAGGATGTAGCGACGCACCCTTTCTCCTCGATTCGAGAAACGATATGAGCGTGATAAAAGTTGGCAGGTTGCGCGTACCTCTGATGAGTCGTTCTCAAGAGGATTGGTTGGCCCTGGAGGACCTTGGATTTTGGTCCTTCCTTAAGATTGCCTTTCTACTGAGCGCCTTGTCGATGGCCCCTGGCCTTCTCACCTTCGCACTCCTCGATGATGTCGGTTGGGCGATGCTTGTCTTCCTCGGGACTCTGATTCCGGGCATCTCGGCAAGGCTCTGGCAGGACAGGAAAATCAAGAGGGTGTTTAGGGAGAACCCGGAGAGGTCACCCCGTCAGGTGATTGACGAGGTCAGACTGCGCCGTCATCGGCGGAGGACCTGCTGGGGTGGTTTGGCCGAAAGGCAGGGGATGGAGTCCTCTGAAGGCGCACCTCGCATCGGGGAACCTGAAACCGCCCGTCCAAGCCCAGGACCGATGAATTCATACCGACCTTAACGTGCTAAGGGTACGGACAGAATTCGGGAGTGTAGGTTCACAATATGTCTTTTATTCCATAAATTGAGGCTTTCAGGGAAAGTTTATAGCCGGCCAAGCAAATCCGCATGACAGATGGTACCGAGGTTCATTTCTGTGGCCATGAAAGCAAGGAGGGTCTCCACGACGGGGAAAGCCGTGGGCCGCACCCCAACTCGGTTCCTCCGAGGAATGAGTGCGCTCCCGACCCTCAATGGGATGTTCTCCACGAACGCGGTCAAGGACGGTGCACACCATGGCTCTCCTGGAAGAACCAACGACTGAGTTGAAGACGCCGAGACTCAAGCTCAAAGTCTGCCTGGCGGGCGAGGAGGCCGTCGGGAAGACTTCCCTGATCCGACGCTTCTTGGAGGACGTCTTCGACGACCGGCATATTGTCACGTTTGGGGAGGCCAAGGTGACTCAGAGGGAGCTTCAGATGAAGATGCCTGATTCTGGCGACCGGATGAGGGCGGCCTTAGGGGTGTGGGACATCCTGGGCCAATGCGGGTTGGCTCAATTCCTGAAAGACCCGTACTTCCGGGGCGCCCAGGGCCTCCTGGTTGTCTGCGATGTGACCCGCCCCCTAACCCTGGCCCGGTTGAAAGGCTGGAGGCGGGCCGCCACGAAGGTCGCCGGTCAGATTCCCACGTACGTGGTGGCCAACAAAGTGGATCTCGTCGAGGACCGGCAGTTGCGGGAAGACGAGATACGGGCCTTCTGCAGGCGCTGGGGTTCTCCCTACCTGCTGACAAGCGCCAAGACGGGAGAAGGCGTCGAGGAGGCCTTTCGCAGGCTGACGGGCCTATTCCTCAGGGCGCAATTCCGGAACATGAAGGGTATCCTCGGAGGTTAGCGGCCCTTTTTCTATGTGCGCAACTCCGGGATTTGAATTCGGACAGGGGCGTGGTCGGCGGTGTACGCATTACCTAATCCACCGCACTGGTTGGGAGTTTTAGCTTTCGGTAGGAGAACTCATGCTAGCTGGGGTCTCAGGCGGACCGACAGGAAAGATAAGCACCCACCAACCGCCACTATCTAGTGGTTTGGGGGCCCAAAAAGGAACTTCCGCGCCTTGCTCGGGCTCTTCCAAGGCACGAGGTCCAGCCGAAGAAACTTTATTGGGACGGTTCATGCCCCAGGAATAATTGTGTAATGGGGGAGATCAGATTCGCGGTCTGGGTCCCGGAGGAGAGGAAGTGGTCACCTACCGTTCGGAGAGGAGTAGCGAGGAAGGAACGGCCTCCGTTTCGTCTCATCCGGAAGGGACACGGATGAGACTGGTCTCGACCGACCCGGCACAAGGGAGGCCCGGTGCGAGGAATGAGTCTCTGCGTTCCGGCGTGCTGATCGGGGTGGTCTAGCCGGGCGGGCTGGGGGGTTCATGCAACTGCAGCAGATCGATTTTGTCAATCCGCTGCACGGTGAGGGGTACAGCAAGTACGGCGTGTACTGCCAGCCCTATGGCGGAGAGATCATCCGGCAGCTCGTCCGCCAGATCGATCCCTCCATAAAGTTTCGAATTCTCGATGAAACCCGGGGGGACAAGATCGACTTCGAAGGCGACGTGATGTTCGGGACCGCGTACACCTACCCCGTCAAGCGGCTGTACAGGATCGCCAGGGCGTATCGGAGTCGGGGGAAGCCCGTGGTTCTGGGCGGCATCCACGTCAGCATGATCGCGGGGTATCCGGAGCTGGCCGCTGAAGAATACAAGAACGCGGATGCGATCGTCGTGGGCGAGGGAGAGAGTGTCGTCGCGGACCTCATTGCCGACTTGAAGGCCGGCCGACTCAAACCGGTCTACCAGGGTCATCCGGTTGAATCGGACTTCCCTGTCCTGTGCGAAGAACCGCTTCGACCGGGTTGGCAGTTCCCGGTCCAGTTTCTGCGAGGTTGTCCCTGGGGATGCGAGTTCTGTTGCGTTCCGGGCATGTTCGGGAGCCGATACAGACAACGCCCGATCGAGTTCATTCTCCAGGAGATCGAGCACTATCACGACGTCCGGGGTCCGACCAACACCATGGTCTCCCTCGACGATGACCTCAACGATCCGAAGACCGTCTATCCTGTTTTGGAAGCGATTCGCGCGAACTTGGGTGAGGTCCAGGGGGGTTGGAACAGCGCCACCGACATGAACCTCGTGGTCAACTTCAAGGGCAGAGTCAACCACAAGTTCCTCCGGCTGGCAAGCGACACGAATTGCTACTCCCTCTACTTCGGCTTCGAGAATGTCCACTCTCGGGTCCTTACGGGCGAGCTAGGCGTCAAGAAGAACACACCCAAGTATTATCCAAAGTTGGCGAAAGCGTGCCATGACTACGGCATCATGGCCTGGGGGTCCACAATCCTTTCGCCGCAAAGCGCGACCTGGGAGGACGTCGAATTCATGGTAGACTGGTACAACGCGGCTGAGATTGATGTGATGGGATGGAGCATCTTGACACCCTTGCCTGGCACGCCCTTGTTCGACAAGATGTACAGGGAGGGCATCGTTTACTCCGGGGATGACAGGAGCCAGGCGACGAAGGTTGCGTGGCTGGACTTGGACTGGAGCAAGTACGACGTCCTCCACACGGTCTGGCTGCCGGAGGGTGCACAATACGAGCCAGAAGAATACGAGGAGATGCGGGAATGGGCGATGCACAACTATGAGACGGGGCTCACGAAGAGCGCCCTTCTCGCGGCGTACAACCTGATCCGGGGGAGGACCAGGTGGGCTATGCGACACGGAGTCCGGGCCTTCATGGGGCTCAAGCATCGAGGAGTCCTCCCGGAAAAGCTCGTCGAGAGGGCCTTCTTTGGGAAGAGGGTCCGCCACGAGCTGGACTGAGCGTTGGCCCGCCCTCAACCGTATTCGGATCCTGTTTCTACCCGACCGCGATGGGCTTCGCTAGCTTTTCTTCGCGGAGGACTTCCGTACGACGAAGCGCTCGCCCGGCCCCAGCCCAACGGTCTCTCGAGCGTTCCCCCAGTTCACCGCGATTTCCAGGTATCCGTCGCTTGAGAGGGTCAGGAGGGCCTTTCCCGGATCGTGGGCCGTGTAGCTCTTGACAAAGGGGACCTCGTGGATCGTGCTCGCTTCCAACGAATAGGAGCCCCCAAGAGACGTCCACGATGGAAGGGCTTCCTGGGGAACGTTGGTGATCAGGTTCCCGAAGCGATCTTCGAAGAGAATCTCCCCTCGGATTACGTCCTCCGTTACCTCGTACTCCCCAAAGTCCAGCTCCACGAGAGAACGGACCGCCTTGCCCATCTCCGAGGGTTCGACGCCGAGGCTCAGGTGGGCCGCCGCGGGGGCAAAGATGTCGCGGCCATGGAAGGTGTGAGACACCTCGGGGAGGCGGTACTCCACGTTGGAGAGCTCGTAGGCGGTGAAGTCACCGAAGGTCGCCGCAGCGGGGAGGAGAAGGCCGTTGTCGGGGCCGACGAGGATCCCCTTCTCTCCCTCGATGACCAGGGGTCTGCGAGGTCCGCCGACCTCCGGATCGACGACCGCGAGGTGGATGGCCGAGGGATAGTAGGGGACCACCGCACCCAACACGAAGGCCCCTTCGCGCACGTTCTGCGCTGGAATGTCGTGGTCCAAATCCACGAGCGTGGCCTCGGGGTTGATGGAGAGGATCACGCCCTTCATCGCCGCCACGTACTTGCCGGGTCCGAAGTCGGAAAGGAGGGTGATGAGGGGCATCGCTTAGCTCAGGCGGGCCACGGTCACCCGCTTGTTGGCAAAGAAGGCGTCTTGGAGGGTCTTCCCATCCTCACTTCCCTTGGCGACCCGGATGAAGCCGTCTCGTCCGACGGTCCCTTGAAAGAGGGGCTGGCCGGCAATTCGGACCTCCACGTGCTGCCCTGAGAATTCTCCTCCGGCCCGGACGATGACGTTCTGGCGCTCCATGTCGACCTTCGCCGGTTTGCCCTCGGATCGCGTCCGTGCCTTTCCCGTCCGCGCCTTCAGAGGCTGGATATTCAGCTTAATGCCGATGATTCGTTCGATCTCGGAGATGTGCCGTCCCTCTCGGCCGATCACGCCGGCGATCTCCTTCTCGGGGACATAGACCGTGGCCGCACTCTCTCCCTCCAGCGAGACGTGGACCGGACCGTTGACGAATCGGGCGAGCTCGTAGGCGATTTGCCGTTCGGCCAGGCTTTTCAGCGGGCTGCTCTCCTCCCCCTCCTCGACCGGCATCACGACGACCTGATCGCCATAGGTGTAGATCTCGAACTCGGTACGTCCTGACTCGAAGTCCACGATCTCGATGACGGGCCGCGCCAAGTCAGCCTCGATCATGCCCTGGGGCACTTTCACCGAGAAGCGGAGATTGTAGAACTGACGGATCGCCCCATCTTCCACGAAGAGCACGGTGTCCACAATCTGTGGTATCATGCCGAGTTCGACACGTCCGATGAGCCGCTGGATGGCGTCGATTCCTCGCGTGGCGTGAACCACCCCGACGAGGCCCACCCCGGCAAGCCGCATGTCCGCGAAGACCTGAAAGTCCGTCGTCTTCCGGAGTTCGTCGTAGATGGTGTAGTCGGGGCGAACGAGCAGAAGGAGGTCGGCGGTTCGGCTCATGTCGCCTTCGAGTGCAGTGTACTGCGTGATTTCGTCGATGACTTGCAGGTCGCGCGGCTTCTCCATCGTCTTGACGATCCACCCGATCTCGTGAAGGTACTCCGCGACCGCCTGAGCCAGCGTGCTCTTCCCCGCCCCCGGCGGCCCGGCAATCAGGAGGCCACGGTACCGATCCCGCAGTCGTTCCTGGATAATCTCCGCGAACTTGTACTCCTTCAGACTCACGTGGGCCACGGGACGAACGGCGGTAATCTCCAGGCCATCGGAGAAGGGAGGCCACGCCATCGCCACGCGGATGTCGTCGAGCTGCACGACGGTCGCCCCGCCTTCGTCCATCTCCACGAACCCCTTCGGATGCTGTTTGGCTTCCGCCAGGATCTCGCGGGCCATGCGCTTGACCTGCTGTTCTCCCAGTTTCTCCTTGCCCACGGTCTTCAGGACCATCTGACCGGGCACCCCCGCCTTCACGCGGGGCAGCGTGTTCACTTTGAGGTGTACGGACATGACGTCCGGTTCGAAGTACTTCAACAGACCGGGCTTGCGCCGCTTCCCCCTGGTCTTGGGTCGCAGATACTCGACCGGGATCCGTTTCGCCTCGGCGACGCGCGCCTGAATCCAGTCACTCGTGATGAGGGTGGCGCCCTCTTCCTCCGCGACGGACCGTATGGCGGCGTCGATCGCTCCGCCACCGGCCAGTTTGATGTCGTCCAGCGTGGGACGATTTCCGACGTATCGGAGGGTGATGGCGCCGCTGTCAGCGAGTTGGGCGAGCTCCCCGAGTTCCTCCAGCCCCTTGTAGCCCGTCTCCTGCCCTCGGTCGGCCTGGGCTTCCAGCTCGGCGACGACGGCCTCGGGGACGATGACCTCTGCGGCCCCCCGTTCCTTGCGCCGAACGATGCTCGTGATGCGTCCGTCGACGACGACGCTCGTGTCGGGAACGATTTTCATGTCGTGTCTCGAACCGTCCATTCCTCGGACGGGTTAAAGAGTTTGAGCAACCCCTCTCCATCGTGCGTGGGGGAGACCTCTCTAGGGCGTCCCGCGTGCGGCCTCACCGCGAGCCTCTTCGATTACGGCCTCGATAAAAGGTGTCTTTCCGTCGGTGTACGCGTCGCGATCGGTGAGATCCTTGCGGGCCAGGCGGTGCTTCAGAGCCTCGTACGCTTCCGCCGTGTCCGGGTGGGTCCTAAGGTAGTCACGGAAGAGGAGTTGGCGGTGCCAGAACTCGGTGGCGGTTTCCACCAAGTGCACGTGGTGTGTCCTCCCTTCCGGGGGGCCCTTCCGGAAGTAGCGGCGCTCCGGTAGCTCGTCCTCGTATTCGGGCACGTATTCGTAGCCGATGGCGGCTAGGGGCTTGATGCACCCCTGCGCGTCGGAGAGTTGCCGGAGCCCCGGCATGATGTCGATGATGGGCTTGGCGGCAAGACCAGGCACAGCTGTGCTCCCCACGTGTTCGAGGGCCTCCAGGTACGATCCGATCTGTTTCCGGATGAGCCCCGACTCGGCTTGGAAGAGGCGCGGCCACTGGGAGTCGTGCGGCACGATGACGACAGGAGGCTTGGTCATGGTGAGGCGGGAGGTAAGAGGCGGGGTCGTTTCTTAGCACTTGGCATGGGCTCCTACCCCGAATCCTGATGAACAACCAACGAGTCTCCGGAGGGGACGATGGCGCTGCCGGCCTTCGAGGATCTTGCTTCCATCAACGACCTGTTGGCGGGATTCCCCCATCCTTGGTTCATGGCCGGGGGGTGGGCCATAGACCTCCACGTCGGTCGAGTCACGCGACCTCACAAGGACGCTGAGATTGCCATCCTACGCCGAGATCAAGAGACTTTCCAGAACCACCTCCCGGAGTGGGAGTTCAAGTATGTCATTCCTGGGAAGTCGGGGCTTGAACGATGGAAGAAGGGGCTTCGACTTGACCTGCCGATCCATGAGATTCACGCCGTCAGTCCTGGGAAGGCAGATCTGGAGATTCTCCTGAACGAATCAACGGGGGGTGTGTGGAGGTTCCGCCGCATGATGGAGATCGCACGGCCGCTTTCCAAGATGGGGCACAAGTCCGCGACCGGTCTCCCCTATCTGGCCCCCGAAATCGTGCTCCTATACAAGGCGAAGGAACCGTCGGAAGTTGATGAACAGGACTTTCAGGTCATACGTCCGCTCCTGGCCGACGAGGCGAGCGAGTGGTTGCGCGTCTCCGTTGAGGCATGTTATCCGGAACACACGTGGCTCGCCAGCCTCTGAGGGCCGCCCGAATGATCTGGTAATTCCGTCCCGCCAAAGGAGGCTACCTGTGTCCCCGCACCGGGAGCGAACGATAAAGCCAAGGGAACCCATCCGCGCCAGCCTGTGATGAGAAGAGGGTTGGGACCCCCTGGGTGTGACCGGCCCTATGAGTGCTGAGGCTGGTCTCCAATCGATGTTTAAATATGGGAAGACGCGTTCTCCAACTCATGACCTGGAAGGGGGAACTCGACCGTTGGCTCGCCTCCCTGGAGAGTAAGGGGAGATCGACCAACTATCTCGCCAACGCGAGGAGTGCCCTTGGCCACCTTGGAGCGCGCTTCGAGCCTACCTCCTACCTTGACCTCACCCGGGACGACTTCGTCAAATGGTTCAACGAGCTCCGAAAAGGTGGAATCACCGGCAAGAAGGGCCTCTCAGATGCCACGATGAACTACATGGCAGCCGTGGTCAAGGCCTGTCTACGCTGGTTGAACGACGGTGAGACTCCAAAGAGTCTTCGGACCCTCGGCGCTATTGGACGACGACGAAGCCGCATCGAGACGAAGGAGGACCTTCTGACGGACACCGAGTTCCGCCGGCTAGTCCGGCCCATGCCTCTCGACAAGCGCGTCATTCTGCGCCTCTTACGGGCTACAGGAGCCCGACCGAGTGAGGTCCTCGGCCTCCGCTGGAGAGACGCAAAGCTCCTGGAGGAAGGCGGCAAGACCTACGCCGAGATAGACTTCCGGAACACGAAAACGAGGACGAACCGAACTGCCTACGTCGGAGACCCGGCCGCTGTCCGAGAGCTCAAGGAGCTCGTCGAGAGAAGAGG
>JAUVFR010000037.1 GCA_030594205.1 Methanobacteriota archaeon | reverse complement strand
GTGCACATCCGCCGTCCGGGCCGTTCGGATACGCTGACCGCCGGCTTCGAGGTGTTTGTGGACCTGCCCGCCACCATGAAGGGTTCCCACCTCTCCCGAAACCTCGAGGTGGTGAGCGAGATCGTGGAGGAAAGCGTCCGGGATCCCGTCCCAAGCCTCGAGGACGTCTGCGCCGACATCGCGCGTCGGTTGTTGGAGCGACACGAGTATGCCACCCACGGCGAGGTCTCCTCCGAGGCTGAATATTTCCTCCAGCGAACGACCCCTCTTGGCACGGCGACGACGGAGCGGTACGGCCTCATGGCGCGCGCTCGTATCACCCGAGGCAGTTCCCTGACCCTCCAGAAGTCCATTGGGGTGGAGGTGATGGGGATGACTGCCTGCCCCTGTGCTATGGAGACCATCAAGTTTCGCCGGTCCCAAGAGGGGAAGGTGCCTGAGGACGGGACACCCGTCATCACCCACAACCAGCGCACGATCAGCCGCCTGCTCCTCGAGATCCCCGAGGGAGGCGAGGTGGAAGCCGACGACCTGATCGACATGGTGGAGGACAGCCTAAGCTCCCCCAGCTACGAGATCCTGAAACGGGGGGATGAGGCCGAGGTTGTGGAACAGGCCCACCGGGAACCGCGGTTTGTCGAAGACGTCGTCCGAGAGATCCTTGCCCGCCTGCTCAAAAAGTACCCGGACTTCCCGGATGCCGTCCAGGTGGAGGTGCGAAGCGAGAGCGAGGAGTCCATTCACAAGCACAACGCAGTGGCCGAGCGGGTCACGACCTTCGGCGAGCTGCGAACGTAGCGCGCCCTATACGGAGGCGCGAATCTCCTGAGCTAGCCCTTCCAGGTCCGTGAGAGGGACCGCCTTTCGGGAGGGCCACCGGCCGGCAGGGGAGTCATCGACATAGCGAGGGATGACGTGGACGTGAACGTGGGGCACGATTTGCTGCGCGGCACGACCGTTGTTCTGTCCGATGTTGATCCCATCGGCCCCCAGCGCCTCCTTCACGGCCACCGCGAGGCGGGCGGCTTGAGCGAACAGGGCCCCTGTCTCCTCGGGAGCCATGTCGAAGACCGTCTCCCGATGGACCTTGGGGAGGACCAGGATGTGGCCGGGATTGATGGGTCGGATGTCCATGAAGGCCACGTAGGTGTCGTCTTCGTAGACGAGCGCGGCCTCCACCTCCCCCTGGATGATGCGACAGAAGACGCAGTCAAGCTCACCGCCGGGCACGGCGAGATCATGGAGGGTGGGCCTTATGAGGATTCTGGGTTGCCCCCTCGGACCCCCTCGTCGGCGGCCAAGAGACCTTAATACCTCTCGCGACCCCTGTCAGGCAGATGATGCGGGGCCTCTGCTACATCTGTTCCGAAGCCGCGGTAGGCAGCTGTGGGCTATGCGGGCGCCTGGTCTGCGAGCGGCACATCCTCTCCCCTGAGGGCCTCTGCTCCAATTGCGTCGCGGGAAAACGGGCCTAGCGGCGGGGATTTAGTCCGAAAGGAGGCTGCGCATCTCGTCCTCGGTCATATCGAGGGCCTTGAGGAGGTAGTCCACGGCCTTCTTGGCGATCATCCGCTCCGTCGTCGCATCGAGGTACTGCTGCATGACCACCGGGGCCTGACGGTAGTAGTTGACCGCGAAGTCTGAGTAGTACAACGCCGCGTTCTCCGCATCCACCTCCGCGGCGTGGTTGAAGGCGTCCTCCGCTTGCTTGAACCGCCCGACGTCGATGCAGAACAGGCCGTAGGCGTTGAGGTATTGAGGGTTGTCCGGTTCCAGCTCGATGGCTCGCTCATACAGCCCTGCAACGTCTCCCGTCTCCAGGCCGTTGACACCAAGGGCAGCCTCAGCCTGACAAAAGTGGGCGTAGCCGTTGTCGGGGTCCTTCTCTGCGACGGCCCGGAACTGGCGGAAGGCCTGGTCGTACTCGAGCCGGTTCAAGGACCGCTCCCCCTCGGCGACCTCTGCGGAGGCATCAGGCATGACATCGCGCCCAAGGCCCGGCCGCGCTTTAGTGTTTTTCCTAAACGACAGAGCGGGAGGCCTTGAGCCAGTCCATGTCGTTCCAGATGAGGGTCCGCATGTCCTCTAGACCTTCGAGGGCCATGACCAGCCGCTCGAGGCCGAGCCCCCACGCCAGGACGGGGGTCGTGATTCCCAGAGGGGTGGTCACCTCCGGTCGGAAGATTCCGGAGCCTCCCAGCTCCAGCCACTGGTCGGGGAGGCGGACCTCCGGCTCAAGGCTGGGTTCTGTGTACGGGAAGTACCCGGGTCGGAAGCGGACAGGCAACCCCATCTTGCGATAGAACTCCCCGATCATGCCCATGAGCATGGCCAGGCTGGCCCCCTCCTCCATGACGACGCCCTCGATCTGGTGGAATTCTGGCAAGTGCGTGGGGTCCGTGGCCTCCCGTCGGAAGTTCTTCCCGATGATGAAGGCCTTCTGCGGCGGCTCGGGATGCTCCGTGAGGTAGCGGATGGTGTTGGCCGTGGTGTGGGGACGCATGATGGGCCTCCGTGCCTCCTTCACCGACCACCGATACCCCCATCCCGTCGATCCGGTGGCCCCGCCGTGCTCGTGGGTCTCCGCCACGCGACGGAGCAGGGCCTTGCCGGGGAGGTCGAAGGCCAGGTCCTCCTTGAGGTAGAAGGTGTCTAGCATGTCGCGGGCGGGGTGGTCCTGTGGCTGGAAGAGGGCGTCGAAGGACCAGAAGGCCGGCCCAACGTAATCCCCCTCGATCTCCGTGAAGCCCATCTGAAGGAAGATCCGGCGAATCTTCTCCGTGTACCAGGATAGGGGGTGCTTCTTCCCGGCGTAGGCGGCGGGAGCGTAGGCCTTCACGTCGTACTTGCGGAACCGCTTGGACCGCCACGCCTCTGTCTGCAGAAGCTCGGGGGTGAGTTGCGCGACCTCCTCCGCGGGCTCCAGCCCCTGGGCGAGGAGTTGTTTGCCCCCCTTCGTGAGATGCAGGGTACGCAGCACCTGTCGCCGCTCCTTGAGGATCTCCTTTCGTTGGCGCAGCTGGGCGAGGACCTGCGGGTCCCCCTCGCCTTCCTGGAGATCCCCCTGCCCGAGACGTGTGAGCAGAAGCTCGTCGGCCCCCTGCATCGTCGCAGCCAGCCGTCCCTCCTCCCGGAGCCGAACGCGGGGTAGGTCGTCCCCTGCCTCGATGTCCGCCCATCCCTTCCGCTTCAGCCACCCCAGCACGATGGGCATCTCCCCCTCCTGAAAACCGCCCCGGTCCGCCAGTTCGGGGAGGGGGAGTTCCTCCGTCTCCAGCAGAACCTTCAAGGCCCGCCGTTCCGGGAGTTCCCGCTCGGCCCATGCGGGATCCTTCAGGCTGTAGGTGCGCACCAGCCGCTCCCGTATCTTGACGAGGCGCTTGGACCGGAGCCAGGAGGCCGCGTTCATGACTTGCACCTGCTCCTGGAACGCCCCGGCCTCGACCAAGGCCTCGGGGGTGGCCCCGTCTTGCTCCCCCAGGGCGAGGAGGAGAGTGCGCTCGCCTGGGCTCAGTTTCTCGGCGAGGTCCTCGATGGCCACGGCGAGGGAGGAAGGGAAGTCCTGCTCATAGGCTTTTCCCGGGCCCGGGCCAAAGGGTCGGAGGGGACGACTCCGCCACGCCAGGTCATCCTCCCTGCTGTTCTCAGGATGGATACCAAGGGGGGGCACCCACACGACCTCCCTCGATCACCTCGCGTGGGAGGGCGGCGTCACGCTGACTCGAGCTCGGGCAGGTCCCCGTCCTTGAGAAGGAAGTCGTCCAGCCGATCGCGAGCCTCCTCCCGACGCGCCTGATGTTTCTCCAGGAAGGCGAGCACCTTCTCGGCGAGTTCCTCCTTGCATTCCCCGCACAGGCGGTCCCCGTTCCGACAGGTGTTCTCGACCTCCTGGAGGTGCTCGTCGTCCATCTCGAAGAAGTAAGCGTAGTGATGGAAGATCGGGCAGACCTCCGGCTTCCCCCCGTTCCGTCGGTGCTCCTCCACCGTGGCTCCGCCCCCCGTCACGGCATTCATGATGGAACGGCGAGCCGTCTCGGCGGTGTCGGTGACGAAGATGGCCGAAGAGGGATCGGAGGCCGACATCTTCGCCCCCATGCCCTTCAGGCTGGGCATGAGTTTGTTATGAATCAGCGCGGGCTTGGGGTAGCCCAGTCCGGGGGCCACGTCCCGGGTGATGCGGAAGTGAGGATCCTGGTCGATGCCGCAGGGAATGAGGCACGGGACGCTCCTGCCCTGGACCGCACTCTCCATGAAGGCCGGAACGGTTTGGATGCTTGTGTAGAAGATCTCCCCGATGTTGTTGGAGGCGGTGAACCCGAAGACGGCCTTCACGGTGGAGAAGGTGATCCGGCGGGCCACCTGGAGGACCAAGGGATACATCCATCGGATGAGATCCGAGTCGAAGAAGATCTTCGTTTTGGCGGGATCGAACCCGAGGGCGATGATGTCGAGGGCATTTTCCACACCGACATGGTGGGACTCGCCTAGGGTGTCGAAGCCCCGGAAGAGGAACTTCTCGTCGTCGGTGAGCTGGAAGTACAGGGTGGCTCCCAAGGTGTCCTGCATCCACTTCGAGAGCACCCAGGGCATCAGGTGCCCCACATGGACCTCGCCGGAGGGACCGCGACCCGTGTACAGGTAGAAGGGGTTGCCGCCCTCGTACTCATCCAAGATCCAATCCAGGTCGCGGTGGGAGTAGAAGATGTCCCGCGTCAAGAAGGGGTGCAGATCGCCCGCCTGAGTTCGCAGGCGTTCGAGGAGATTCTCCTCGAGGGGGCGGGTGCCGAACCGCTCGATGAGGCGATTGTAGTCTATTTCCCCCTTGACATCCCAGGGGGTGACGACGAACTCCTCGGCCATTCGGAGGAGGGAGTCCCAGACCGCTAATCAAGCTTCCCTACTCACACCATGATGGCGTGGCGGCCCCGCATGTCCTCCTCGGTCTGCCCCAGCTTCTCCATGAGGAGGCTGATCAGCACGTCTAAGAGAAGGAAAGTGGATTCCTCGAAGAGGGTTCCCAGGGGGGCGTGACGAGGTGCCTCGCGGTCCCGAAGTTCCGGGATCGCGAGGACGAGGCTCGAGGCGCCCGCCAGCTTACTTCCTTTCTGGGCGGTGACGCCGATGACGTGTCCGCCCACCCGGCGGACGATGTTGGCCGTCTGGATGGCCGACATGGTCTCGCCTAGGCGGGAGACGATGACTGCCACATCCCCCGGCTCCACGATCGGAGTGATGGTCTCTCCGATGAAGAAGACTCGGAGGCCCAGCTGGACCATGCGCATGGCGAAGGCCTTCCCCACGAGGCCCGACCGGCCGACGCCGTAGACGAAGATCTTTGGCGCGGAAGCCAGCAAGGCAAGGGCCTCCTGCACCGGCACCTCGAAATCACCCTGAAGGGCAGTTTCGATGTGACCGACGAGAAATTCGGTCGCCGCCTTGAAGGTCAGGCTGCCTCTTCCTCCTGCTGCCGAATGCGCTTCGCCATCTGCCGTCCCAGGACCCGTTCGAGGATGACCTTCATGTACATCGCATCGTGCTCTAGCAAGGGCGAGGAGGAAATGACGGTCAGTGGATACTCCGTTTCCAGGATCGATTCCACCAGCGGCTCGAACCGGAGGTCTCCCCGCTTGATGGGGGTGTAGCGCAGCTCATTCCCCCCTTCGTGCTCCACCCCGGCGAAGTGGGAGTGGAACTGTCCGTGGACGCGGGATTCCACCCGATCTAGGAGCGCCCCGAAGTCCGAGGCCTCCCGGAGGCTGCCCCCCTCTCGGGCGTGGATGTGCCCGAAGTTCAGGACCGGCATCGCCTCCGGTACCGCTTCGCTGATCGTCACCACCTCGTCTACACTCCCGAACACCTCCTGACGCCCGCTCGTTTCCAGGCCCAGGGTGGAGCGCAGGCCCTGTTTTCGAAACCACGTCGCCAGCTCCTTGACGCGTCCGACGATGCGGTCCAGGGCCGCCTCCGGGGTGAGCTCGCCGTACAGCCCCATGTGGGTCACCACGACCCGGGCGTTCAGGTGGTGGGCGATCATGCCGCCCCACCGGATGCTGTTCAGGCTCTTTTGGCCCAACGCGCCGTCCCCCGCTAGGTCCATGTAATAGGGGGTGTGGAGGGACATCTCCACGTCGAGCTCCCGGGCCAGGTCGCCCAAGAACTCCAGCCGCGCAAAGTCGTCGGCCACGCTCCCCACGAGAACGTGCAAGGCGTCCCCCGGCTCGATGGCGGCGTCCGGGTCGTGGACCAGCTGCTCCTCCTCCCCCTCTCGTCGGAGGGCGACGACGAGTTCCCCGGGGAGGGTCCGGGGCGTTAGCCCCACCTCCTCCTCGGTGGGGAACCGTTCGATAACGTTGATGCGGACGAGCTGGACTTCCATGGCGGTGAGGCCTAGATTGTGGACGTCCTCGATGCCATCCTCGAGGGTCCGGCCCTTGCAGGACAAGGGAATGCCGGCCGGACCGAAGCGAATCATAACACACCCTATTCTCCGCGGATTTCTTCGACAAAGGAACAGTATTAAAAGCCTTCTCTCACGCCTTCGACCGGTCACGACTCCACAATCGCGCATGCAACCCTGCTGGCAATCCTTATATAACGGCGCCATAGTGGGAAGCCCGATGGCCACAGAACTCGTCGAGGTTTCCCTCACCGAACCGGCGGCGGAGAAGGTCCGAGACTTGCTGAAGAACGAGGGTGGAACGTACCAGTTCATCCGAGTCTTCGTGACCGGGGGGGGTTGTTCCGGCCTCAGCTACGGCATGACCTTCGAGGAGAAGACGGAAGATGGGGATCGCATCTACGAGACCAACGGCGTCAAGGTCGTGGTCGACGAGTTCAGCGAGCCCTATGTGAAGGGAATGACCTTGGACTGGCAGGAGAGCCTGATGGGCACGGGCTTCGTGGTGAACAACCCGAACGCCCAGTCTACCTGCGCCTGCGGGTCCTCGTTCCACGCGTAGGGATCTCTCCGACCCACCGCCATCGTCCTCGCTTGGTGGCGAGAAACCATTATATCAAGGTGAAACAGGCGGAAATCGAACCCGAAAATCCGACCTTCGATTCTTTATTCAGGTTTGTGTCTTCCGGGTCTAAGGTATGCTAGCATTAGGACCCGGAAGAATTCGGTTTTTTTTTGGTGCCCACAGACACGCGTATACTAACCCCTACCCGTCAACTGAGATGAATCTTAGGCGGTTAGCATGCTAAGGTCGTCGCTAGGCAGCATCTAAGGACTTTTCACCTAGCTGTGGTTGGCCATCACATAGCGATTGGAGGGCTAGGCGGCGGGATGGCCCATCTCCGCGCCCCCTTGGAATTCACTGTTCAACGGCACGGGGAAAACATTCTGCTCAGACTACCTGGTTGCGTTGGGGGCGACAGCCAGCGACTAGACCTGGGTCGCTAGGCAGAAAGTGGAGATCTCTTAGGCATATGACTCAAGTGAACTTCGAGAATCGAGCTCAGTCCTTGGCCGGCCTCGTCGATTGCCAGGCCGGATCGGTGGTTAGCCGACCTTTGCTCAGTATATCGGCTAGAAGCATCACTTTGTTTGCCTTCGACAAAGACCGAAGTCTGAGTGAGCATACTACGCGGTAAGATGCACTAGCTCTCTCCTTGGACGGCGAGCTCGATATCACAATAGCAGGTGATCGCCGCCGGCTATCCCGCGGGGAGGTCTTGCCTATGCCGGCCAACAAGCCTCGTGGAGTTTCCATGCGAATTCGCGGAGCAGGATGTTACTAGTGATGGTCCGAGAGTAGCGAAGTGGCAGGGCTTTCTCTTTCTGCCTAACCACTCGCTGGAGCGGACCCGGCCTCCGCGGGCGATGAGATCGTGTGTTGACGGTTCCCGCCCAATGATTGTTAGGCGGCGCTGCTATGTCATGTCGCAGCC
>JAUVFR010000024.1 GCA_030594205.1 Methanobacteriota archaeon | reverse complement strand
TCTACCACTTCGACGGCGGGCTGCACGAGTGGAAGGAGGCCGGTTATCCCATCGAGGGAGCGGCCGTGGCCTCCGCCTAGGTCAGCGCGACGCCACCCACCGGACCTCCAAGCCCCGCCCCCGACGGACTCTCTAGGGAGAAGAGCACGCATCCTGGCGCGGGAGCTATCCGGGAGGGGGAAGCTCCGAACCGCCTCGCCGGAGGGCAACCCAAGCCGCCATGAACGTCTCTCCTTTGCTCCCGCTACCGGCTATATATCTTGAGTCAGGCAAGGGCCGGCACCATCGTGCGGATGGCGCGCGAAAGGGGGCGGAAGGCCGATTAATGAGGAGGGTCGTGGGAGGCGGGCCCGAGCACTCGCGGAGGAGCGGTACGGCTTCCGATGGCACCTCGGCTGGCACGTCGTTGTGAACGCCGGTCTCGTCGGCATCTGGTTCTTCACGGGGTCTCCAAGCGGCGTCGTCTTCTGGCCCGCATTCCCCATCTTCTTCTGGGGTATCTTTGTGGGCGTCCACAACCTCAGCGCCTACCGCAGCTTTGGGCGGGGCCGGGTGCAGAGGGAGACCGAGAAGATCCTCCGGGAGGAGGGTCGGGGTCCGTAGCGGATCGCCCCTGTACCCTCACCTTCACCCTCCTCCACCGAAGCCTTAAAGTTGAGTAGGAAGTGAATCGTGTCACGGAAGGAAGGTAATGGCAGAAGTACCCAAACCCGGTAGCATTGTCCACATTGAGTTCCCCGTCAAAGATACGGACCGCGCGAAGAAGTTCTACGGAGACCTCTTTGGATGGAAGTTCCAAGACGTCCCCGAGATGAACTACACCCTGTTTGAGACCGCGAACCCCCCTGGTGGGGGTCTCTTCGTCCCGCAGGAGGGTCAGTTCGACCCCAAGGGTGCCCTGAACTACATCCTCGTGGAGGACGTCGACGCGAAGTCCAAGGAGATCGAGGCCGCGGGAGGCGAGATCATCGTTCCCAAGGCCGAAGTGCCCGGACAGGGCTGGTTCGCGGTCTTCAAGGATCCCGAGGGCACCACTCTGGCGCTCTGGAAGTCGACTCCACAGCAGGAAGAGTAGGGTGAAATCCCCGGTTCTTCCGGCTCGTTGAGGACGTCGCACCTCGGCATCTCTGAAACGATCAGCGGGAGCGCTAAACCGACGCGATCGGTTCGAAGACGAGGAGTTCCCCCGTCTCGGGGTCGAACCGAAGACGGAAGCGATAGGCCTCGGCCCCGCGGATGGCAGCACACTCCCTGCCGCGGTAATCCCCCTCAATCTTTACCTCGTCCAAGGCTTCCCAGCCCGTACGCCGTTTGACCTCCTGGACCATGTGGTCGAAGGCCCGCGCGCAGACCCAGCAGCAGAAAAACATGCGCTGGCCATCGACTTCCTCCCAGTGGTCCCCCCACTCGGAGTTGCACAGCGCACAGGCGGCCTCACGCACTTTCATAGTCCCTCCCCCGCTCGAGTCGGGCGTTCAGATGCAGGTCGAAGGCGTCCAGCGACTGGAGGTACGCGGCTCGAACCCGATCTTGCAGTCCGAACTCTTTCGCGTACTTCTCGACGAGGGCGAGGGCCTCCTCCGAGTGGGCGACATCCGCCTCGTACCCCTCGCGCAGGAAGTCCTTGACCGCCTCCGGCACCGCCTCGTCCTTCAGGATCGCGGGGTCGAAGTAGCGCATGGAGGCGCCCTCCTCCACGAGATCGCGGTTCGCGATTAGCTCGAGGCCGTGCATCGCCGCCATGATCTCGACCCAATGACCCCGTTCCGCCAGCTTGGCCCAGAAGTTCAGGGCCTGCTTCGTTCGTGGAAGGGGACTCGTCGAAAGAACGTCCTCTCGCGGGAGCCCCAGGGCCTCGCCCATGCGTAGGAGAAGCTCGTAGTGGGCCGGCGCATCGGACCCCTGTCCTCCGAACTCCGTGACGATGTTGTCGATCTCGTACGACGTCACGTCCCGCCGGTCGGTCTTTGCGATGACGCTCGCGGCTGAGCGGACCCACTGACGCAGGAAGTGTTGGTGTTCCACCACGTACCCGAGGAGGGTGGCCCGGGTGGGCCGCTGCAGCGCGCGGACGAAGGGATGGGGCCGTGGGCCGTAGAACCTCTCGATGAAGGTCTGCTTCATCCAGGACGCGAGCGTGGTCGCATCCGTGGCAAACGCCTCCAGCAGTCCGGACAGCTCCTCCTCGCCGACCTTCTGCTTCGTGATGTTGCGATTGAGCCACATGACATGGCCCGGATCGCTGGACGCGGCCCACTTGAGGATGTGCTCGGCCAGGGCCGAGTAGGTGTCGGACGACCGCCCGCAGACCATGCACCGCACGATAGCTCCCCGCGAGCGAGGCCTACGCCCGAACCTGCCTTAAGGTTGACTCGACACACTCGTCGTGACGTGGGTCCTAGAACGGGAAATCGTCGGGGAGGCGGGCCCGGAGAGCCCGATAGGTCTCCGATTCCCCCCACACCTCCCGGAGTCGATTCAGACGGGCCTTCACAACGTCCGGCGTGAGACCGCGTGCACTCGAAACCATGCGAACGGTTTCCTCGAAGTCCTCCCCGCAGACGCTATGGCAGTTCCCCATCCCCGTCAGCAGCTCCAGGTCGGAGTCGTTCACGGCTGAGGCAACGCCGACGCGGGATTTAGCCTTTTTTTCGACGACGCGGTTCGCGGCCACCTGCCCCTACCGAGGGCTCTTTTTACCGCCGACGGTTTCCACCGACAAGGGGGGGAGCTTAGTTGGGGCGACGCGTCGACCCGGAGGATGCAGAGCTCGGAGCGATGCGACGCTTCGTCTCTCTGGGGTGGGACCGCCTGCTGGACGTAGGCTGCGGGGACGGAAGGCTCACGACCCGTCTCGCGTCGTTGGCGATGGAGGCATTCGGCATCGACCCGGTGGCCGCCGACGTGGAGCGTGGCTGGCGTGCCATCCCACCCGATCTTCGTCAGCACATCACCCTCGCCGTCGGGACGGGGGAGCACCTTCCTTTCCCCGATCGCACCTTCGAGGTCGTGTTCTTCTCGTGGTCCCTCTGTTGCATGGCGTCCACCGATAGCATGCAGGCGTCCCTCCACGAGGCATGGCGGGTCTTGCGACCGGAGGGGTACCTGCTGAACCTCCAGCCTTCCCTCTATCAGCCTTTCGCGCGAGGCGTGCTCACCTACCTGATCACGGGAGAGCAGCGAGACCTCGTCATGGACGAGAGAAGCGCCCGGATTTCCGACGCACGGTTCGCCCTGGAGTATACGACCCTCTACGACGGGAAGTTCGACCTCCTGGGGGAGGCGGAGTTCGAGGTTCGGACCTATTACGACACCGAGGAGGAGCTCCTGGAGCGCCTCGTTCAGGGGAGGGAAGACGCCTATGAGGCGCTCCCCGAGGGCACCAAGGCGGAAATTCAACAGCGGTTACAGTCTCTCCGGACCCCCGACGGTGTCCTTCGAACCGAGAACGCCATCCTCACGGCGCTTCGTCGATCCACCTAGGGAGGGCGATCCGATCGTCGATGTCGTCGCGGACGCCCCCCCATGCGATAGACGCTCTCGACGTTGTCCCCGGATTGCGCCTTCAGGCGTCGGAGGACAGGCTCCAGGCCCCAGGACCGAGCACCAGGTGTCAGCGAGAAGAACGCTGCGCATCGGAGCGGAGGCCGCTTCTACCAAAGTCTCCCTCCAGGGACGGCGGCCAAAGTGAACGACTCGGGGAGGAGCCGCTACAGCTCCCGCACGAACCGCGTCATGATGGCGATCTCGCCTTCGAATCGGGCCGTGGCGGCCGGGGAGTACCAGATGTCCGCGAGGTGTGGGGCGGCGCGCAGGCACGCGTCCCGAATGTCGGGACCCGAGACGCTTCGGACGACATCGAGAGCCTGGTCTTTGAAGTTCCGAAGGAACTCTCGGTTGGGCTCGAAGAGGATGTCCACGATGCTCATCTTTCCCTCGAGCCAGTCCGCAATGACATCGGGCGGGGCGGATCCCACCCCGGTCTCGATCTGCTGCAGGAGAAATTCGCGCGGACCACCGGGCATCATGGGCGTGTCGACCCAGGAGGTCGGGGGCTTAAGGTTACTGGCCTGGGACTCTCAACCCGAAACGTGGAGGACGATGGCGTCGTAGCCCGAGGCCCCGTTTGGGTGAGGGCCCAAGGCGGTGGGCTCTTGGGGTTGGCCGTTCCCGTCCACGAGGCGCGCGAGGATCCGATGGGAGCCCCCCCCCCCCGGGTGGGTCGAATCATCGTCCCCCTGTGGATGGCGAGTTCCCTGATGGGGCTCACCGTGTTCGCCCTGCTCCGCCTCTTCCCCGCCGGGTGAATCGTGCCCCGACAGAAAGGACAAGGGACCTGGCTGCGTAGCCGGGAGAGATCCGGGGGATCCACTCGTGGAGGAAGCCGGCACGGGGGAGGTCCCCGGGTGAGGGGAGACCCCGATAAAAAGCCTTTATAGCAAGGTTCACCTGAGCAGCGGGGGCGGAAGATGTCGCGGGGCGGGTGGATTATGATCATCGGAGGCATTGTCCTCCTCGTAGGGATCGGCCTCTTCGCCTTCGGGACCGCGAGCTTCTTGTCTTCGTTCGCGCCCGACACCACGACGCTCTCCCCGGGCGCGTTCCAGAACCTCACCGTGGATGTGCAATCGACTCAGTCCGCCCTGATGTACCTGATCGGAATCCAGGACTTCGCCGCCGGCGACGAGCTCACCGTATTCATCCGGACCCCTTCCGGGGCGGAAGTCCAGCGCGCGGCGATGAACTCCGCCTCCCCCTTGACGGCGACCTACATCACCACCGAAACGGGGGTCCACACGGTCGTCGTAGAGAACACGGGTGCACAGAGCGTGACCGTCATCCACGCCGCGAATGAGATCGACTTCATGGCTGCCAGCCTCATCACCATCGGGACGTTCCTCGGCTTCGGCGGGTTCGTCGTCTTCATCATCGGACTCATCCTCTGGATCATGGATCGGGGCAGGGCGCGCAGGCAGCGACCGACGGGGATGCCGCCGCCACCCACTTCGCCCCCGTACCCGTGACGGCCGACCGAGTTGAGATTTAAGCCCTCTCTTCCTATGGACCCCTCATGGCCCGGAAGACGTCCCTCGAACCCCAGGTCTTCAACCGCCTCACCTTTGTCTCCGATCCGGAGGTTTCTCCCGACGGGCAGGCGGTCGTCTTCGTCGTGACCCGCCCGAAACGCGACAAGAAGAACAAGGAGTACACCGCCAACCTCTGGCTCTGGCGCGACGGTCGGTCTCGGGCCCTCACCCATCGAACGGGACGATGCGGAAGCCCCCGCTGGTCCCCGGACGGGCGCCAGCTCGCCTTCACCTACGGCACCCAGAAACGGGTCAGCCTGGAGTTGCTCCCGGTAGAGGGTGGGGAAGCCCGCGCGCTCTACGCCTTCGAGAAGAAAAAGCGACTGGGATCCTTCGAGGGCCTGACATGGCATCCCTCGGGTCGCCAGCTCCTCTTCGCCTCCAGAACGAAGGAGGTCAAGGAGGGCGACAGCGACGTGAAGGTCGTAGATCGTCTCTTGTACAAGCTCAACGACCTGGGCTTCTTTCACGACCGATGGCGTCACCTCTACAGCCTCGGGCTACGCGCGAGGCAGCCGAAGCAGGTCACGGAGGGGGCCTTCGACATCACCGGTTTCGACATCTCCCCGGACGGGAGGGAGGTGGCCTTCGGGGCGAACATGGCGCCGGACGCGGACTACACCTTCGTGAAGGACCTCTACGTGGTCCCCACGAAGGGGGGCGAGCCCCGGAGGATTACGGAGGGCAAGGGACCCATCGGTCCGGTGCGCTGGTCGCCCACAGGGGAGCGGATTGCGTTCCTCGGACACGACCTCCGCCGGCGTCTCGCGACCAACCAGGGTGTGTGGGCCGTCGAGCTGGATGGGGAGACGCGGAATCTGACAGAGGCGTTCGACCGCTCGGTGGGCAACGCCCTGAATAGCGACAGCCGAGCGCACGGGGTGGAGCTTTCCCTCCTTTGGAGGCCCGACGGAGAAGGCCTCACCTTCGGGGCCACGGACCGGGGCTCGTGCCATCTCTATCGCGTGAACCTGGACGGCGTCGTCGAGCCCTTGACCCAGGGTGATATGAGCCTGGAGGGCTACAGCTTCTCCTCGGACCACGAGGTCCTCGCCTACGCGGCCATGACGGCCACCACCCTGGCCGACATCTTCCTCCGCGACAAGGGGAAGGACCGCTGCCTCACGCGCTTCAACGACCGGCTCTTGGCCCGACTCCGGTTGGGCCAGCCCCAGAAGTTCCGGTTCGACGCGAGCGACGGCCACCCCGTCGAGGGTTGGTTCCTTCGAGGGGGTCGCGGGCGACGAGCAGGCGTTCTCGAAATTCATGGGGGACCCCGGACCACGTACGGCCACGCCTTCTCGCTCGAATTTCACCTCCTTGCGGCTCACGGCTTTCACGTCCTCTACACGAACCCCCGAGGCTCGCAGGGATACGGGGAGGACTTCTCGGCCTGGATCGTGGGCGACTACGGGAATCGCGATTACCAGGACCTCATGGAAGCCGTCGACTACGCCGTGGACCGCGGCTGGGTCGACCCGGAGCGCGTAGGGGTCACGGGCGGCTCCTACGGGGGCCTGATGACGAACTGGATCGTGACCCAGACCGACCGGTTTGCCGCGGCTGTCACCCAGCGGTCGATCAGCAACTGGCAATCCTTCTTCGGGACGAGCGACATCGGCTACAACTTCGGGGAGGAGGAGATGGAGGCCCTCCCCTGGGACGACCCGGCGAAGTTCGCTGAGAAATCGCCGATCACCCACGTGACAAACGTGACGACGCCCCTGCTCATCATCCACAGCGAACAGGACCTCCGTTGCCCCATGGAGCAGGCGGAACAATTCTACGTGGCGCTGAAGCGGCTCCGGAAGGAGGTGGAGCTCGCCCGATTCCCGGACGAGAGCCACGAGCTCTCCCGGTCAGGGCAGCCCCGTCACCGTATCGAACGGCTGGAGCGCATTCTCGGGTGGATGGAGGGACACATCCGAGCCTGAGCTTGCCGAGCTAGCCCAGGGCTCGAAGGAAGAACTCTGCCAATCGGGGGTATAGGACCTTCTGGTTCTTGATCTGCAGAATGCCGTGGCCCTCGTCCTCGAACGCGATCTTCTCGTAGGGGACGCCGGCCTCCTTCAGCTGGCTCTCCACCTCCCGGTCGTCCGAGCCGTCCAGGCCCACGAGCCAGAATTAGCCTCCTCGCATGGTCGTGGGCCGAGACGTGATTCTCAGCGACCGAAAACGACGATAGCCTTTAATCCCGTCCGTCGCGTTCTCTCCTTTCCGCTGGAGAAGGGGCGGGGGGCATTGGGGAGGAGGAGCATTGCTGCGTAGCTATCATGTCTTGTTTGTTCTGGCAGGCGTCTTCTTCTTCGCGGGCTTCGCGCTTCTCGACAACGGTTTGGATCTGCGGACGTCATTCCAGGGGGAGGAGACCTTCGACATTCCGGCGGGCGCCCAGTGGTTCTACGCCGTGGAAATCCCGATGCAGGCGGGCGGGCGGATCCACATCGACTTTCAGGAGACGTCCCAGCGGGCCATTAGCCTGCTTGTGCTCACAGAGGGGGATTATCACTCCTTCCTGAGTGCCGAAACGGTGCCTGTCATCGAGAGCACTTCAGGGTCCTCCGGGGTCCTCGCCCTCAACCTCCGCGAGGCGGGAACCTACTACCTCGTGTTCATGCACGCGGCCGGTACCCACGCCGTACCTCAGGAGGTTGAGCTTCGTTACTCCTTCACTGGTGTCCAGCCCGAAGAGCCCGAGTGGCTCCTTGTCGGGCTTGGCGTCGTTTCCGTTGGGTTAGGCGCTGCAGTCGTGGCGATCGCGGCCCGTCGCCGTCTGCGGGCCGCTCAGCAGAACAGATTCAAGGTTGTCGTCTGACCTCCGTTAGGAGGGCGGCAGGACAGCCTCTCGGCTCATCAATCGTAAGGCGAGAGAGGCCCTCGATGTGGCGGAATACCGTCCACGCCTCTCAGTCTATGAAAGGTCCTAGTAGCGACGACGTCCTCGGTTTCGGCTCGGTTGGTTCCCTCGGGGACGGCCGCGGCCGCCGCCGCCTCCGCCTCCGTAGGAACCTCCACCTCGAGATGGGCGTCTCTCTTGCTCGTACTCGTCCGCCGACTTGTCCACGGACGTCTTCACCTCGGGGATCTCCTCGTCCACCTTCTTGAAGGCGCCGTACTTCCCGACGTTGAGGCGCATATGGCCCCGCACGAGGCTGACATAGCCGTTGGTGATCTCCAGGACGTCATCCTGGGCCGCCGCGTCGATCTGTTCTCCCCACAGGGTGAGGATGACCGTTCCCGTCTCATCCCCCACCGTGGCCTCCACGAGGTCGCGCGACCCACCGAACTTCGAATCGATGGTCTTGCGCTCGCTGAGGTTCAGGACTTTCACTGTGACGTCCGCGTTCTTTGAAGCGGGCGTCAGCTCATCCACTTTCACGAGATTCTTCTCTTCCATGGTCTCACGCTCTTGCGACAAATCAGGCCATTTCGCGGGGTGGGGCCTTTGGTCGAAGAGCCAGGGAGGCCATCCGAAAATTCCTGCTTGCCTGGGCCGTGTTACCATTCGATGGTATATAAATCCGTCCCGCTCCAGAATCGGGACTGAATCTGAGGTCGGCGAGGGGGACAACGAGGCCCCCTCGATTCAGGCGACGGGCACTTCTTAAGGCGAGAGCCTTTCCCGCGCTGAGGTGGGGGGATGAAGAGAGGATTCTGGCCAATCGCAACGGTTGTCGTTCTTGCGCTCTTTGCCGCTACACAGGGGTTTGCCCTCCTGTGGTTCGGGCCAGGGTTGGAACCCGCCTCGCGTGTCTTTGCCGCTGGCACGCTATCATCCCCATCGTTGCCTTCCTGAGTTTCCGTAACTTGAGTCAGAGGAGCTGAGGACCTGAAAATCCGGACGAGAGAGGACGTCGGCGAACTCCTACGTGCCCCGGTCGTCTCCGCCGGCCTGGGGGCGGCCCTGGAACACCACCTGTTTTGGAGGCTGAGGGAGAAACCGACGACCCCCGCGGCCGTGGCGAAGCAATTGGGCATCCCACCGCGTCGATGTCGGGCGTGGCTGGAGCTCCTCGAAGGCCTAGGCCTATTGGAACGGCAGGACAAGGCGTATGCGATCACGGCGGCTACCCAGACAGCCATCCTCGACACCCACAGTGCGGAGAGCTGGGCCCTCCTGGCCCAAGAGGCTCGTGCCGCCTACCCGGCGGGGGACGACCTCACTCGACACCTCGGGCATCCGGGATCGGTGTGGGACGCCCTGGGGCGGGATCGTCGAGACCACTACACCCACATGTCCGAAGACGCGGACTGGGCACGGCGGTTCACTCAAATGCTCTACGAGTACCATCAGCCCTTGGCCGAAGAGCTGGTGGACACCTTGGATCTGGCAGGCGTCAAGCGGCTGATGGATCTGGGGGGAGGATCCGGGGTGATCTCCATGGCCTTCCTACGTCGATATCCTGGGATGGAAGCAGTGGTTGTGGACGTGGCAACGGTATCTGCCGCCGGAAGGGCGATCGCCTCAAAGATCGATATGGGGGGGCGCATCACCTATCACCCCGGCGACTTCCTCGTGGACGAACTCCCCTCGGGGTTCGACCTCATCCTGGAGAGTGACGTAGGCATTCACAACGTGGACCTCTTTCGAAAACTACGGGGGTGCCTGAACCCCGGAGGACGCCTCGTCATCGTGGACAATCTCGAGCAGGAGGGGGTGCCTACCCCTTTCGCCTGGCTGCGTCAGGCCTTCCTCTCCAGCTTGGCCGACCCCGATGCCCGGATTCCCTCGGCCGCCGGCGTGAAGGAAGCGCTCCGCGAAGCCGAGTATGAGCTCGTCGCGCAGCGAACCTTGGAAGGTGGCGTACTCATCGAAGCTCGGCGGTGAGGGGTCCGAGGTCCCGGGCTCAGACGTCTGCAGGCTGAGGAGGGTGGCATTATGACGGTAATGCTACCGTCTTCCTCGGGTGTTGGAGGACCGAGTTTAATAAAGGCCGCCTCATGGGCTCGCTGTCACCGTACGGTGAGTGATACTGCGTCGCGTCGATGGCCTAAATCAGGGGAAGCGCCTCGAACGACGCGCGAGGGAGGATCAACATGGGACTTGACCCAGTAGAAGTAGATTCGAAGCACTACACAGTGGAGTTTGAGAACGATCAGGTAAGGGTCCTGCGCATCAAGTACGGACCTGGAGAAATGTCGGAGATGCACGAGCATCCCAACGGGGTGGGGATTTTCCTCACCAGCGGGAGAGCCCGGTTTCACTCCGGGGACGGGACCGCGGAGGAGGTCTCGTTTGAGGCGGGGGACGCGGCGTGGTTTCCTGCCACCAAGCACAATCCAGAGAATCTGGGTGACGGACCGATCGAGCTCGTCGAGGTTGAGCTCAAGTCCTGATTAGCAGACTCGTGGCGTAGGTCTTCGTCCAGCCAACCAGGACCGTCCTGCTCAGGCTGGCCCTGAGGCGACCGAATTGGACTCAATCCACGCCGGCCCTTCCCTCCCCGGGTTCTGATCGATCCGGGACGGGCAACCTTAGGTACCCGCGCCCTTTCGGGACCAGGGATTCCGTGGCTGATTGGGAGCGGTATCGGGAACTGTACGAACGTGCCTTTGGCGAGGAACCGGAGGTCCAGACGGAGCGATTCAAGGCCATCGCGGTCGACGCTGAACCCACCCGGGAGTGGCTCGGAGGTCCTCTTGGCCTCATGCTGTCGGAGCGTACCGGGGAGATCATATTCCAGGATCCAGAGCGGTTCCGAGGCGTGGAGAATGCAGAGGACTTCCTGCGGCTGTGCACCTCCCAGGTGGGGGGGTACCGAGCGAAGGTCTCCGAGCCCGAGCCGGAGGACGACGCCGAGCGGGCGGATCAAGCGATCCTCCGTACGGTCGCCGACGACATGGAGGAGGTCTGCATCATGGCGCACCTCATCGTGCGAGAGGAGGAGGAGACGGCGTAGCTCTGGTCAGAAAACGATAGAGAGACAAGTCAAGGCCCCTTCGCACTTTTCAAACTCCGACATCTCTAGGGTTACCGTCTCAAAGCCCTCGGCTTCGATTTGCCTCCTGGAAGTGGGATAGCCCTCTAGAACCAGAACCCGGTCACCAACCCGCAGGCAATCGGCGGCCGGAGCCTCTCTGGGGGGGACCTCGATCGTGTTGTACTCCGTGAAGACCGCCTCCTCGACACTGCCGGGGACCCGGACAATGGTGCCGTCCCCGATGTACGTGCAAGACGACTTGAGATGGAGACCCCGCATCACCTCGACGGGGATGACTTCGAAGCCCAATTCCGAGACTAAAGCGCCGAGCTGTTCAATCCCAGACCGGTTGGTCCGCTTCGTCAGGCCGACAAACATCTTCCCGTCAATCTGTAGAACATCGCCTCCCTCCAGCGTCCCGGGGTTCAGAATCTCCCGAATCTGCTTGAAGGGTCGAAGTGCCTCTCGAAGGGCGGTCTCCTCTCCGACCCTCGACGGAACGCCCATCCGAGTGATGACCGCAGCATCTCCGGCCACTATGGCGGGGTCTTCCACGAAGCAACAATCTGGGAACCGGTCATCTGGCTCGACCCGGATCAACTCGAGACCGAGACCTTGTAGGGTCTCACAGTATGCTCGATGCTGCCTTCGAGCGACAGATATGTCAATCGGCTTCTCTGGGTCGTGCGAGGTGATACATCTGTCATGCGTCTCAGGAACGCCCCGAACCAGGGCATACTGGGCTACGCGGGCTCTTGACATCTCCCGAATCGAGTCGGTGGCGGTCCCTAAGGTTCTACCAAGACCTCATAGTGGGTCACGTCCGGCTCGAGCTCCAGCAGGAAGTCCTTGTCCTCTGCATAATAGACCGCCTTCTCGATGTCATCTCCCGCAAATCCTCGTATGGCCTCGATGGATTCCCAAAGCGAGATGAGAAGGAAATCGGCTTTGCCCCTGCCCGTACGCCGTAAGACGTAGACGCCACGGTTCCCCGCTGTCGCCCGATATTCCTGCAGGCCCGTCCTTTGGACGTAATCGAGGTACGCCCCAGCGTCTGCCTCCCGCGTCGTACCGTGCCAGATTCTTGCGATCATGACCGATCAACAACCCGAGGGAGGGGAGAGGCACCGCGTACCATTAGGCTTCCTCTTCAGGTGATATGAAGCTAGCTTGACCAGATGGCAAACTCTTCGGCTGTAGCGTTCTAAGGATAGTGTTACCATGGTCGGCTCCCCGTGGAGAGCCCAGACCCACTTTATAGCCCGCTCCTAATCAAAGTTCGATGACGCTCGAGGCGCTCTTCCTATTTCTGGCGGGTAGTCTGCAATTCTACGGCGCCTGGTCCATCGACTTCGCCTGGCACGGGAGGGAGACGGGTGGCAGGGTCGGACTGCCGCTCCCCGGCGGGATGGTTGACGTTTCGGCCCGGTTCTGGTGGTGGCAGGCTTGGTTTGCCATGATCCTCGGCGTCGTTCTCGTTGCCCTGCTCGTCTCGCCCTTCCCCAGCCTCATCGGAATCGGTGGCGGCGTCCTCGCCGGGCTAGGACTCTTGTTCGTCTGGTACCCTTGGTACAGGGGACATGGGATATTCGGCCGAGGTTACGCAGCTACCTGGAATGTCGCGTTCTTCTTCGGCGTGGTTGGAGGAAGCGTGTTGATGTTCCTCGGATCATAATTCTCATGCCTGGAAATCTGCTGAGGAATGAGGCCCTCATAGCTCGTTGACCCTACTTCCTCGCCCTCAACGAGATTCCTTGGCTCAACCATCCTTCAACCACACCCCCAACAGAACGAACCCCAGACCCATGGCCACGAGGACACCCAACGCCGCCCCAAGGACATAGGACTCAACAGCCTGGGTCAAGTAGCGATCCCACAGTGCGGGAGGAATGACCCCGTCATCATTACGATACTGGTCGTACGTTGTGAAGGTCAGGTAATCAAGAAAGTACGTCAGACCCGTCACGGACAGAGCGCCCACCGTCATCACCAGGACAACCCCCAGAGCGAACACCACCCGCCTCATGCATCACCCTCGAGGTCAGCAACCTCCTGACAGTGACAATCGGGACAGGCAACGGCCTGGTCCTGCGGCACCACGGAGAAGACCAGCGAGTCAGCGTAGCCCCCGAATTCTTGAGCGACAACGTGTCGAGGGGTTGCGAAGACGCCAAGGGCCAAGAGCAGAACCGCTCCTGCCACTGCCACACCTGCTCGCTTCAACGTCCTTCGCCGCCTCGTAGTGCCCCCGGCCTCTCTGGAGGCGGTACTCCAAGGAGTCGAATCGCCGCGAGCTACCCATTAGCAAGGGTACCTTAACACTTATTCAACAATCCTCGAACGATCCATCCCGAGCCCCCAATCGTGACCTGGCTAGCCTTTCTCTCTGGAATGAGGGCGCGACGCTGCGAGGATAGTGCTACACCTGGAGTCTGCCGTCGTTCACCCAAATAAGTGCCTTGCCAGGCCTAGGAAGACTCCATCGAGCTTGCGCGGGGACCCGATGCGGGGCGCCGGAGGACCACTACGATGGAGGACCAGAGGTCCACAGTCGGGAAACGCTTAAGGGGTCAGCCCGGACTCTCCGGCCATGACCTCGGAGGCTCGAAATCCGCTTTCTCCGCCGTTTCTGCGCCGTGCCGGTCACTGGGCTCTCGTCGCGGGGATCCTCGGAATCATCGGCCTCGGCGCCCTCTTCACCTTCTTCGCCGCCGGGCCGCCGTTCGGGCTCGTCAACGACATCCTCGCCATTCCCGGCCTCCTCGTGCTCATTCCCGTGGGATGGGCGCTGCATCGGGTCGGGAGGGGCGCGGCCATCGCCTGGAGCCGATCGGCCTTCGGCGCCCTCCTGGCAGGGGTGGCCGCCGTGGCGGCCCTCCAATGGGCCCTCATCTCCGGCATCCTGTCGTTTCAGGAGCAGTTGCCCTGGGTCCTCGGGGCGGGGAGCCTCCTTGGCCTCTGGTACGCCTTGGGGACCTACCTTGCCCGGGGTATGCTGCCTCGGGGCCTCGTCCGGCTGGGGCTCGTCACGGGAGGCCTCATCGTCGGTGGCGCCCTGCTCTTCTGGCTCGGGCTGGGCCTGCAGGGCGGATCGATGGGGGACCTGGCGGACCCGGGCGCCTTCGCGAACCTCCACCCCCTCGTCTTGCTCGGGTTCGGGCTCGTCATCGGGTCCTACGCGGTGTCACCGGCCTGGGCGTTGTGGGTGGGGATGGTGTTCAGCCGGGTGGGAAGAGAGTCCGGGACGATTGCGAGGTGAACCGAGCCTCACATCTGAGGGATGAGCTCCCACCGCCGTCTAGGTGGGCCGCATTCAAATCTTGTTGAACAACACTTATGTTAGGGGCCAAGGGTCGAAGCCTCGGTGACGGGTTTGAAGAGATGGATCGTGCTGCTATTGGTGGGTCTGGCTGCCCTCCTTGTCTCGATGCAAGGACTGGCCTCAGGCATCGGATTCCTTGAGAATCAGGCTTCCAGCGCCCTGGGCGCCCTGGGGGACGTTGTTCCGTTGGACGATGGTGACGACGATGACGCAGGCGCCGAAGATGAGGCGGACGGCGGCGCGGAGGAAGAAGACGAGGGAGAGTCCGACGACAATTCGGGTCCGGGCGGGGACGCGGACGAGGCCGAGGATGAGGAGGAGCGCGAAGTCAGGGTCGAGATTGACGATGAGAACCTCGAGGTTACGATTCGTCTGGAGTCCAAGACGCCGGAACGGGAGGACGAGGTCAAGGTTCACTTCCAGGCCGACGAGGGACAGATGAAGGTGTCCTTCGAGCGGGATGCGGCGGCCATCGAGGAGGTGGAGATGC
>JAUVFR010000009.1 GCA_030594205.1 Methanobacteriota archaeon | reverse complement strand
ACCGTCTTGGGGCCTCGAGGGAAGATGCCCCGTCCCCTCCCGCCCGGCAGCGATCCCGTCCGGGTCATTCGGAACCTGAAACGAGCCGTGCGCCTGCGGTCCAAGGATCGTCCTACCTTCCACGCCGCCTTGGGGACCCGGAACATGGAACCGAAAGACCTGGCGGAGAACCTGGAGGCGATCCTGAAACGGGTGGCGGCTCAGCTGCCGCGGGGCCGGACGAACATCGGGTCCGTCTACGTCAAGACCACGATGGGCCCCGCCGTGAGGGTGGTCTGATGACGGACGCGATGGACCATCCGAAGGCGGCCGCCGTTGGGGAACTCGTCGATTGGATGACCCGGGCTAGAGTCGTCGGTCTGGCCGGCATCGAGGGCCTCCCGGCCCCACAGATGCAACAGATTCGGGCCAGACTCCGGGGGACCGTGGATTTCCGTATCATCAAGAACCGACTGCTCCGTCGGGCCCTCGAGACCGCCGCCTCGGAGAAGTCCGGCATCGAGGGGCTCGAGGAGTTCATCACGGGCCCCACCGCCCTCGTCGCCACGGAGGAGAATCCCTTCCGGCTTTACAGGGAACTTGAGGCCACGAAGACCCGGGCGCCGGCGCGGGGGGGCGAGCTCGCGCCGGAGGACATCGTGGTCCCGGAGGGCGACACCCCCTTCAAACCGGGCCCCATCGTGGGGGACTTGCAGAAGGCCGGCGTACCAGCCGCCATCGAGCGAGGGAAGGTGGTCATCAAGAAGGACAAAGTCCTAGTCGAGGCCGGCCAGAAGATTCGGCGCGAGGTGGCGCAGGTCCTCACACGGATGGAGATTTTCCCCCTCACCGTGGGCCTTGACCTGCGAGGCGTCCTCGAGGACGGTCAGCTTTACACTCCTGAACACCTCGCCGTGGACGAAGAAGAAATCCGGGGCGACCTCGCCATGGCCGCCACGCAGGCCCATCGGCTGGCCTTCGAAATGGCTTACCCCACCCGCGATACGACGCCCACCCTCCTGGGGATGGCCCAGGAGCGGGCCCTGGCCCTGGCCTTGGCGGCGGAGTACCCGGTGGGGGAGGTGTTGACGCGCCTCCTCGCGGAGGCCCACGCTCGGATGGGTGCCTTGGCGAGTCACCTACCGGAGGGCCTGGACGATGAGTTGAAGGCGGACCTCGGGACGCGCACGGCGGGAAAGGGATCCGCAGAAGCGGAGGCGAGCCCTAAGGAGACCCCGGAGAAGGTAAAGAAGGGGAAGGCAAAAGACGAGGGAGCCGATGACGAGGAGGAGGCCGCTGCGGGCCTCAGCTCTCTCTTTGGATGAAGATCGAGGAGGTGAACGTATGGAGTACATCTACGGTGCCATGCTCCTCCACGTCGCAGGGCAGGAGGTCAATGAGGCCAACCTGAAGAGCGTTCTGAAAGCGGCGGGCCTGAAGCCAAACGACGCCCGCATCAAGGCGCTCGCGGCGTCCCTCGAGGACGTCGACATCGAGGAGGCCATCAAGGGGGCCGTCGCTGCCCCCGTTGCCCCCGCGCCCGCGCCGGAGGAGAAGAAGCCGGACGAGAAGAAGTCGGACGCCAAGAAGGAGAAGAAAAAGAAAGAGGAAGAGGTTAGCGAGGAGGAGGCCGCCGCCGGTTTGGGCGCCCTTTTCGGCACGTAGGCCCTCCCGGGGCCGAGAGTCTTCCTCATGGGACAACCGAAGTTCCCCTGAGCTGAGGCCCTCCTCCAAAGGCCTGGGGCCTCCCGTTCCACTAGGGCGGCTCGACGTGGACGGTCGTCTTGGCCCGGAGCTCCCGGTTCACGACCCGCTTGACCTCGGTCGCGATCCGATGAGCCTCCTCCACCGTTAGGTCGCCCCCCACCTGGATGGTCAGTGAGATCTCTCTGTGCGTGCCATAGTCGTGAATGGAAATGTCGTGGCACCGGCGAACCCCGGGCACCCCGTGCGTCAGCTCCACGATTCGCCTCAGGACGGCCCGGCTGGGGGCGCGACCCAGAAGCTTCTCCCCGGACCGCCACAGGAGCGTTGCCCCCGTGTAGACGACGAACAGGGATACGAGGATCCCGAAAATGGGGTCCAGAATCTGCAGGGAGGGCGTCAGGCTGACCAGGTAGATCGCGAGGGCGATCGACGCTGTCAACAGCGCATCGTACCGGTGGTTCCAGGCATCCGCTCGCAGGGCGTCGCTGTCGAGTCGTCGCGCAATCGCGAACGAAAAACGGGCCAGGAGTTCCTTCACCCCCGCCAATCCGGCGAGCACGAGGGCAAGAACCAAGCTCCCTTGCACCGAAGGATCGGTCAATTCGAAGGCGGCCTGGACCAGGAGGAGGACCGCGATGAAGATCAAGAACGCCGCCACGATGAGGGCCGCGATCTGCTCTAGGCGGCCGTGCCCGAAGGGGTGTCTCTCGTCGGCCTCAAGGCTGGCATAGCGAAACGTGAGCAGGATGGTGGCCGATATTGCCACATCCCCCAGGCCGTTGAAGGCGTCCGTGAGGACGGCGATGCTCCCCAGGACGGACCAGAGCACAAGTTTCGTGGCGAACAGGGAGAGGTTCAGTCCGATCGAAACGCCCGACTGAAGGTACCCGTACCGGGCCCGAACCTTGGGGTCCTCTGGGTCGCCCAGGTTGGGGAGGAAGTCCACGTCCGTTCTAGGCGCGCCGACCTACTTAGAGATGTCAGCGCTCAGAGCTTCCCCTCTTTCGCCTTCTTTTACAGCCGCTTCCGCCGCTGCTTCGCGTTGAACCCGGTCGCGCGTTCCAGAAAGGCGTTATGGGCCCGAATCGTGTCCGCCGCCGTCGCGTCGTCGACCTGAGTGTCCATGGCCATCTCGACGTGGAGTCGGTTTCCCTCCACCCAAACCCGCATTTCCTGGATCGCCCCGTGCCGAACGAGAAATCCCGCGTCCTCCTCGGCGACGGAATCGTAGCAATCCTCGAGGATGGTCTGAAAGCCACCCCCCTCCAAGGTCCGGGCGTGGCCTCGCTTGATGTCGTACGCCTGCATGGAATCGAGGGGCAAGGCGGGACCCGGCAAAAAAAGGCTTCGAACGGCTCTATGTGAGGAACCGATCCAGGTCTACGGACGTGTGGGCGAGTTCCTCGACCCGCACGTACGCCCCCCAATCCCCCTTACACGCGCATGTCGGTTCGTCGAGCCAATCCTCCCGCTGGAGGGAGTAGTCCTCCACCGCCTGCAGCACGACGGCGTCGCAGTGCCCGCAGTTGTGAGTCCCCCGAGGCTGGCCCCCACCCGTGGGCTTCGATAGAACCCGAGATTCCGCCCCGCGAACCGCCTTCAGCACCTCCACGAGGGACCAGAGCCACGGAGGGCGGAACTCTCCCCTCCGGTACAGCCGATCCACGAGGGTGTCCCGCTGGACGTTCGTGGGGTTGATGGAGATCGTGTCGGAGAGCCCGTCGATGGCACGGACGGACGCGGTCGCGTCGCGCATGGCCGCCCCCTCGGAGAGGAAGGGAGGTTTGAACAGGAGGTAGGTCTTGATGGTGGCGCCCGCTGCGTGCGCGACCCGGACCGCCTCTTTGTATCGTGCGAACGTGAAGTCCTTGCTGATTGTGTGGTCCCGCAGGTAGTCGTCCGCCGTCTCGAGTCCAATCGCCACCTCAAAGCGTGGGCAGAGATCCAGGGCCTCTTCTAACAACGGGGTACGAACCAGCTGCGGCAGATTCTCGACTACCACCTTCTCGCATCGCTCGCCGAGGTCTGCCAAAATGCGCCTGCGGGCCAGCGCGGGGATCTCACTGGGATCGAAGAAATTGCCCGAGTTGTACAATTTCACGACGGGCTGGCCCCGGTATGCCTCGAGGGCCGCGTCCCACTGGGTCAGGAGGTCGGCTTTCGAGACGCTCACGTACCCGTCGCTCACGTACCCGCACATGGAGCAGCCGCTCTTCCGGGCCCAATAACACCCCTTGGTTCGGAGGATGAGGACGAAGGCGTCAACGATTTCGTCGTCGAGAACTTCTCGTTCCGTCCAGGCGGAGACATACTGCGTAGGGTCGTGAGGCCGAGTGGCCCGAGTTTCCTCAATGAGGGCAGCCAGCTCCGTCATTCACGAAAGCTAGTGTCCGGCCCGTTAAAGCCTTCACCCGCGGTGACCCAGACTCCGTAGCCCCGCGATCACGCCGACGCCCAGAAGGACGAAGGCAACGAGGGGGAGGGCGAAGAGGACCTCGGGAGCGACCGTGATGACGAAGGGAATTGGGAAGAGCCCCGGAGGCGCGACGAAGAGGATCTGATACGCAAGGAATGTGAGGATGCCCGCCAGGGCGAGGGCGATGCCCGCGCCGGCTCTTCCCCTGGCCTCGCGGTGCGAGGACGCATGGGAAACTCCGGCGACCGTGGAGGCACCTGCGGCCGAAACGCCCGCATACGTGTCGCAGTTGTAGCAGTACCACCGCTCATACTCGGCGATGTAGGTGAGCTCCCCCCCGCAATTCGCGCAGGCGCCCGGCGAATTGCTCGGGGCAGGCTCGGATGAGGTCTGCGCTGTCTCCCCTCCCCTCGCCGATTCCGGGGGAGCGGCCGGTGGGGCGGTGGCCGTTTCGCCGTCCGCCGGCGCGCCCTCCTCCTCCAGGGGTTCCTCCCCCTTGAGCAGGAGTCCCTGCCGCCGGATGTACTCCAGGATTCGGAGGCGAAGCTCGTACTTCATCCCGCCCTTGTCCAGCCCGTACTCCTTGGCCCAGCGGATGAGCTGATCCTTGGACGCCAGGTCCATCTCTTCGCGCGAGAAGGGCGCAAAGCCTGTAACGGTTCCCGCTTCCGTCAAGGTCCACCTCCCGGCTTCTCAGGCGGTTTGCCGGTCTCCCGGTGCGTATGCGTTGCATCTGGTGCAGAATAGTCGTTCGTACTCG
Source organism: Methanobacteriota archaeon (assembly GCA_030594205.1). Taxonomy (GTDB): domain Archaea; phylum Thermoplasmatota; class Thermoplasmata; order RBG-16-68-12; family JAJISG01; genus JAJISK01. The sequence continues at coordinate 43,412 of JAUVFR010000009.1, read as the reverse complement.
GCGACAAAGCGGAGTTCTCCGCCGCATCTCGGACACGGCCTCTCCGCACGACGGGCGTCCTGCTTGTACTCCTGGCAACCGTAGCAGTAGTAAAGGCCGTGCTCCGGGACGTAGACGAGCACCCTGGCGCATACGGCGCAGGGGACGATCTCTTCCGGGGCGTAGGCCCGGCAGTGGTAGCAGTAGCTGCGTGCGTAAGGCTCGAGGTAGGTGAGCTCCGCACCGCAGGTGGGGCACCCAGGCATCTCACCGTCTGAATGGGCGGGAGTGGCCTATATGAGGCTTTGCGACTTGAAATCAAAAACGGAACCCAGGGAGGGGGAACCGAAGGCACCTTCCCAGCGCTGGGCCGCCATACGCTCCTCGGCCGTGGGTGGCCAAACCCTCTGGCCTCCGCTCCTAAGGGAACCATTCTTGATGGAAGACAAGGTTCTGCAGCCGTGGAAGAGAAGGAGAGGATCGTCGGCCATCAGGTGAGGCTGACGGGGGCCGTCGTGATCGCGACGGTGATCGTCCTCACGTCCGCTTTACTCGCCTTCATCACGGCCCCTCCGCAGCCTGTCATCCTCCTTCTCGGCATTCTTGTCGCCGTGGTGATTTACTGGGTTCCGCGAACAACCGGAGCTACACATTTCCGGCCGGGCGGTCCTCACGAGGAGCGTGTTGCTGCGTGCGCGGATTGCGGATCCCAATATTGTATCGATTGTCAGGCACGCTGCCCAGAGTGCGGATTCGTCCACATCCGGCTAAGTTCTTGAGGTGGACGGAGGAGTCCGCCCGGCGCTGATGGACCCCCAATGAGGTTAAGCCGCCGAAGGGATTCGAACCCTTGACCTACGGTTTTCTTGCGGGGTTACAAGACCGTCGCTCTCGCCAGCTGAGCTACGGCGGCGCTGGCCCCGGATGAGCGGCAGGCCTTAGAAGTAATTGTCGGGCCGGGCTCCGGTTCCCCTACCGTCTCTCCCGAGGACTGTGTCACGTTTTTCACCGACGCCCCCGTGGTTTTACCCATGGCATCTGCCAACGCGCGCGAGGCGTTCCGGCAGTTCACGACAGGGGTTTCCCTCGTAACCACCCGAGGCCGCGGAGGGGACAACGTGATGGCCGCCGAGTGGACCTTTCATGTCTCCTATGACCCGTTCCTGATTAGCGTTCACATTCGCCCCGGAAAGGCCACGCACACGGCAATCGAAGAGAGCCAGGAGTTCGGGGTGAACCTGGTGTCGGAGGACCAGGTGAACGCCATGTCCTTCGCGGGCCACTTCACAGGCAATGAGGTGGACAAATTCTCCAGCGACCTGTTCGACACCTACCCTGCCGAGAAGATCGGTGCGCCCATGATTCGAGAGGCCCTCCTTAATGCCGAGTGCCGGATCGTGCAGCAGGTCCCCATGGGAGACCACACGGCCTTCATCGGCGAGGTCATCGCCTTCTCCGTGGACGGCTCCAAAGGTCCCGTGATTCTCCATGGTGGCGCGAGAACCGCGGGCGAAATGATTGCCCGGGGGCACGTCGTGGCCGTGGCATCCACTCCCTCCACGGTGGCTCCGGGCGATCGCGTTCTCGTCACGGGGGAACTGATGATGAACGATAGGGCCTCCAGGACCATCGAAGTTATGATTGTTGACCCGCAAGGCGTCGAGCAGGCCAGCGCCGAGGCCGCCACGGAGAGGGACAGCCGATTCCGAGTCGAGCTTCAGCTCCCCGGTAACGCGTCCAAGGGGGCGTATCGCGTCTTGGCGCACCACGAGGGCGTCCAGGGCTCAGCGCGACTACAGGTGAGCGCGTAGGATTGCCGCGCCTCATCGTACTGATACTCGGGTGCATTGTTTTATATTATAGGTTTCTCAGATTTTGTGGAGATGCCCCAGAGTGCCCCGATTCTCTACGGCTGCCTCATGGGCTACGGGGGCCAGGTGATTGTCTCCCACAACCTCGGCAGCCCCCTGGTGGAGGACGGAGACCGCCTCTCCACCGCAATGGCGCCGATCCTGGAGTTTGTCGAGCGGTCGTACCCGACAACCCAAAGTGAGCTCTTCGAAGCCCTGGACCACGGTCCCATTCGGGTCCTCGCGCATAAGGGAAAGTTCTGCACGCTCATCCTGATCGTCGAGGGCCACGAGGATGAGGGGCTCCGCCAGGGGATGCAGGAGATCCTTGAAAGGTTCGAGGAAAGGAACGAGTCGGACTTGAGGGAGGGTGCCATCGGGGGTCGGATGCGCAAGGACGGGCAGGACACCATCTCCATCGCGACGAACCTGATGAAGGTCTTCTGAAGGGAGTCCGCCGGCGACCGTATCTGGGGTCCGGAAGCTCCCGCCGTTTGCATGTTCGATTCTGGGCGAGAAATCCTTATACGGGGACCCCCGACATGGTTCGTCCCGAGGATCACCCCCATGACCGTCCACAGAGTCAGCCTCACCGTCGAATCGGTGGAGGCCTACTTTGACACCGTTCTTGCCGAGGGGTTCCGCTGGGAACCAGACCAGGGGCCGGCGTCCGGGGAACCCCGTTCCCCTGCGGTGGTCTGGTCTCCCCTCGTTCTCGAGTTGATGGAGGTGCTTGAAGATGTCACCCTCCATCCGCCCGCCCGGGACCTTTGCCGGGAGATTGGCTATCACGCGGGTCTTGAAAGCGCCGCGGCCCTGGATCGTGCCCGCGATCCGAACCTGCCGAAGGCCGAGACGCTCCTGGCAATGCCCCCCATCCTCGCTGGGACGGGGTTTGGGACCAGCGAACTCGTGTATGACGACCAACGAGAGCGGCTGGTTTGGGTCTTCGATCTGGGGACAGTGATTGCCATGGCCAGTCGCGAGAACAGGCCGCATTCGGAGCCCACGTGCGCCTTCTTCGAAGGTCTATGCGCGGGGTGGGCCAAGGGGAGTCTGGGGCTCAATCTCCGTATCTCCGAAACGGATTGCATTGCCCGAGGAGACAGGATCTGCCGGTTCCAATCGTGGCTGCTTCCGGGTTAGCCGTTCACTCGATTCGAGGACCGAATCGCGGCGACCAAGATACGATTAAATATTCACGAACCCTTTCTTATGAAGTGTCTGGGGGCCCGATGCTCCAGCCTTATGAATTCGTCGTCCACAAGGTTCTCCCCACGATTCGCGCCCGCCTTGCACGCGTCCTGCTGCAGGAGTACCGGATGAAGCAGGTGGAGGTTGCGGACCGCTTGGGCGTCACCCAAGCGACGGTGAGTCACTACAACACCCACGCCCGAGGGGAGGACGACGGCGTCTTTTCCCTCTTCCCGGAGATCGACGGGTTCGTCGTGGATCTCGCACAGGACATCGCAGGGGGGCTCTCTCGACCCGCCCAGGTTGGTCGCATGAACACGATCTGCTGGCAAATCATGGACACGGATCGATTCTGCAATTACCACCGGGAGATCGCCGATCTGGACAACTGCAACGTGTGTTACGAAGCGGTCGCCCAGTAGGACACGGATCTCCCGTCGCTCATGCCGTGCCCCAGTTCACCCAATAGACCTGCGCGTACCCGTCGTCGTAGAGCTTGAGATAGTGCGGACCCTGGAACTTGGCTTGGGCCTCGGGGGAGAGGGGTAAGGCCGGATCCCACGGCAGCAGGGATGCCCCCGCGATCATGTCCTTGTCGAGAACGACGAAATCAATCCGGTCCCGGTCCGGCATCGCAGCCATCTCCTCGCGAGCCACCTCGAACGTAGGAGCGTGCAGTGGCGCCGACACCGTGTCCCACGTTCCACGGACCGCCACGAAGCCGAAGAGGATGGTGGAGGCGCGGTGATCGGTGGCCGTCAGCGAAGGAATGCGGGTCCCCGCCCATTCGACCCCCACGAGCGCGTCCGGTCGGGTGCCTTCGAAATGGTTGGCCAGGACTTCCCGAGGCGGGATGGCGGTCGCCGCCGCCAGAACGACCAAACCCGCAAGGACGGGGACGAGAATCCGGGCACCCGTCTTTCGGGACAGGATCACCGCGCCCATCCCCGCGAAGGCGCCCAGGAGGGGTACCATGTACTGGAAGTGCCGGTACGGGACCAGGAACGCCGGGGCGACCCCGCTCCCGACGACCCAGGACAGGGTCAGGGCGAGGAAGGCTCCCGTAATGAGGGCGCCCTGCGGGAGGAAGTCGAAAGCTTTCCGCCCGAGGGCCGCGAGGAGTAGCAGGGGCAGGAAGGCCGCGGCGTAGAGGAGGCCCGGGACCGGGATGGAAATGTTCGTCCCGGGCACTTGGACCAGGGTGGTGAAGGCGATGAGGCCTGCGACGGCGAGGGTAACGCCGAAGAGGACGCGCCAGGATCGCCTCGAAGAGGGCCAGCGAGGACGAAACCTCCAGGCGGTACGGGCGCGGAGCCGGGCAAGGGGGAACAGGACAAACGGAAGCACGAGGAGAAGTCCGGCCGTCAGGAAGGGTGAGACGCGCTCGAACCCGAGGAAGAGACGAAAGGTCTCCGCGTAGGTGACCCAATAGGTCACGTTGATGGCCACGAGGAAGGCCAGGAATCCGGTCTCTCTCCGAATCTCCTCCCATCGGGCTCGCCACACGACCACCCGGAAGAACGGGACGAAGAAGGCCGCCACGATCAGAAAGTAGCTCGAGAGGTGGTGGAGGGGGACGAGGGCGAGGGCGACGGGAATCAGCAGCCCCAGCATTCGGGCGTCCGAACGGAGCCGGACGAGAAGGAGGAGGCCGGTGACAAAGAGGAGGTCCCCAAGGGCGCCCGGGATGGCGTGGGAGGTCAGGTAGGCGTGGGGGCTCAGGACGGCCACGATGGCCGCGGCCACGAGGGCCGCCCCGTCCCTCCGGGTCACCTCGCGGGTGAGCAGGAAGACGGGGATCACGACGAGGGCGGCAAGGATGGGCACGAGGAGCACGGCGGCGGCCTCGAGCGGAATCCCGGTCCACGCGACCACGGCGTTGAGAACGAACAGGCCGGGGAATTCGGGATAGGTCACGCCCCATCCCAGGTACGGATTGGGCAGCGGCTGGACCTCATAGACGGCCCGCGTGAGGCCAAAGTACTCCCCAAAGTCCCCCCCCCAGTAGAGAAACTGGGTCACGGGAATGAGACGGATGTAGAGGGAGAGGAAGACCAGTGCAAGAAGAGCGAATCCGGTCGACCGCCGCACACTCCCGCATCCGGAGTGGGCGATATTAAACTTGATGCACCAGGAGGGGCATCGTACGGGAGTCCATGCGTGTCGCCATATTCCACGACTACTTCGATAAGATCGGGGGCGGAGAGAAGGCCATGCTCACCCTGGCCAGGGCCCTCGACGCAGACTTGTTCACCACCAATCTTCGGCCCGAAGTCCTGACCCGCCTCGGCGAGCAACGCGTCCGGATTCACGATCTCGGTCCTCTGGTCCTGTCTGCCCCTCTGAAGCAGATTCACGCCTCTGGGCGCTTTCGTATGGCCCGGATATCCGGGTATGATGCGTTCGTCTTCTCGGGGAACTGGGCCCACCATGCGGGAGAGCGACACCGTCCGGGCGTGCTGTACTGTTACACCCCGGTGCGGGCCTTTTACGATCGACGTGAGGCCCTTCTTTCGAGCCTCTCGCCCCCCCAGCGACCCCTCTACCGGGCCTGGTCCCGGGTCCATGCCAGTCTCGATCGAGCCTCCGTCCACGGCGTCGACCGCATCGTCGCCATCAGCAAAAACGTTCGACAGCGCATCCGCCGGTATTACGACCGGGAGGCCCCCGTCGTGTACCCTCCCGTCGCGACCTCCCAGTTCCGCTTCCGGGAGCTGGGGGACTTCTGGCTTAGCGTGAACCGACTGTATCCGGAAAAGCGGGTCGACCTGCAATTCGAGGTCTTCCGACGCCTTCCGGAGGAGCGGCTCGTGGTTGTGGGGGGTTGGGCCCCTGGGGACCACAGTGCCCGCTACGTCGCGGGCCTCGATCCGCCCTCCAACGTGACCCTCCGGGGCGAGGTCCCCGAGGAGGAACTTGTGGACCTTTACGCCCGATGTCGCGGGGTTGTCGCCACGGCCGTCGACGAGGATTTCGGCCTGACGCCCATCGAAGCGATGGCCTCGGGGAAGGCGGTCCTTGCAACGAACGAGGGGGGCTACCCGGAAAGCGTGCGTGACGGGGCGACGGGCTGGCTCCTCCCGCCGGACCCCGAGGCGTTTGTCGAGAAGATCCGGGGACTGGATGATGCTACCCTGCTCGGCCTGCGGACGGCGGCGGAGACGCAGGCGGAACGGTTCGGGGAGGAGCCTTTCGTAAGGGCCATGAAGGGCATCTTGGAAGCCGCCACGGACGGCGCCAGCTTTTAGTAGTTTCGAACACTCGTTTCGGCGGGATGCCGGACCGTTGCCCCCGCTGTCGCGGCGCGCTTGAGAATCCCAACGCGTTCGTTTGTCCGAGTTGCAGCTACGCCCTCCGCCTCCCCGCCGTGGGTAAGGCCGGGGCCGCCCTTCTCGGCATCGGCTTGCTCGCGTTCCTCGTCGCCCTCTTCATGCCCGAGGAGATCTGGCTCACCGTTCTCCTGGGCGGCACCCTCGCCCTCGTCGCCGGTCTGGGCGCCCTCCTCACCTCAGGTCTCCTCATCGGCCGCGCCCGTCGCGCCTAGGGCCTCGTCCGAGGGGGACCTGGACTCGAGGAAGTCCTCCAGGTGCACGACCTGACGACTCTCGTCGGAAAAGATCGACACGATGGCCTCCTCGACAAGGCCGATGCGCTGCCGAAGGTAAGGTGAGATCGCGTACTCCTCCGCGATGCGTTTCGAGAGTTCTAGGTACTTCATGACCCCCCTCTTGTGGACGGTCAGGGTCAGCTTGCCGTCGCATTGAAGGCACGTACCGGCGAGAGGCAAGCGGCGATACTTGGCGTTGCACTTCGTGCACCGGAAGCGCTGGCTCGTGAAAGCCCGAAGGTTGCCGATGAGGTCGGGTAGGAAGTGGTGATTGACGATTCGGGCAACCACGTCTTCGGCGTCGACCGCTCGAATCCGGTTTGCCAGGGCCAACTGGCCCTCAATCTTGGCCAGCATCCCTCCCTTCGTGTAGGTCGTGCGCAGCGGCGCCTCATCCAAACGCTCGACCTCGTGGGTATACCCGAACCCCTCGAACTGGAGGACCGAGCCCACCCTCTGGGCCACCGTGTCCACTAGGTCCGCCACCTCCCGAGGGTGGCGCCCCCGTTCCGCCGCCTCGAAGAACTCGAGGGGGTAGGCGCTGCACACCTCCATGTTGTGGACCTCCCGGTCCACCTCCTTGGGATCGATGCGTGTACTCAACACGAGCGGGGCGTCCATGAGCCCGCCTCGCTTCTCCGGCAGGAAGCCGCGACTGAAGTTGAGGAGGCCGTCCAGGAGGAGGATCACCGAGTCCTCGTCCCCGTCGGCGTCGCGGCGCTTGGCGGCATGGAAGAAGGGGTGTGCGAAGCACGCTTGGGCCGGGGTCAGGCCGATGACCCGACCCAGGACGCCCACGGAGGTGTGGGGGGCCAGACCCATCACGAGATGACCAATCACGTCCTCGGGGGTCTCGAACCCGTAGTGGGGTTCCAGGCCATACACGAGGGTGAGGAGGTCGTCCGCGAAACGGCCAACCCGGACGAGGTAGGCCGCGCAGTCCTCCGAAACGACCAAGTCTTGGGGCCGCAGCTCGACAAGTTGGTCCGCATCCTCCAGGGTCTTCCCGGTGACGTCGTATTCGTAACCCAGCTGCCGTGTCCGCTCCACGGAGAGGCCGACCTCCCCGGGTCGGAAGTGGGTGAGGGGGAGGTTCGTCATGTCGAATCGGCAGGTCCCGTCTTTGAACACGTGGATCTCGTGCTTCGCCCGCAGTAATCCCTTTTCCAGGGCTTCGGGAGTCTTCATCCCAGAAATCATCCCCCGGACCAGCTTCACGCCCGGCATTCGGGTGAGGCCCAGGGCCTTCAGGGCCCTGTTGAACACCTCCCGTAGAGGGACACTCTCCTCCACGGTTCGACCCCCAGGGACCGTATGGCCACCACAGGGACACCTGGAGAGGAACCAGGACCGACCGCACTCGGTGCATTTTCGAATCCCGACCTCCGCGACGACTCGATCCTTCTCGAGGGCTTTGCCCAATAGCCGTTGGGGGCCTCCCTGCACGCCGAGGGGGAAGAGGCCGTGGGGAGGTGGCTTCATGAGGCGGGGCCGCGCCTTCTCCGGGCGGCCCATCCGCGCCCCAATCCGCGTGGGTCCTCGGGCCCTGTGGGTGATCCCGGAGAGACGCGAGACGTACTCAAGGGCACCTTCTGCCTTCACCTCCTTCCCGGCCCGGAGCCTTCCGTCCACCACCGCAAGACCGAGTCCCAGTAGGAGGGCGCGACCGTGACGCCCGACCTGCAAGGTGTTCCCCTCCCGGCGGAAGAGGGCCCCCAGGTCCACGAGGGAAGCCTGCAGATCGTCCGCAGCGGGTACGGTGAGGTGCCCTTCCGCCCACCGACCGTGCTCCGCGAGGCTCTCACGCAACGCCCGTAGCTCCTGCACGGACAGCTCGTGCCAGAAGAGGTTGAAGCGGGGGTGCATCGGGACGGCGTACTCACGCGACCAGGTTTCCGCCTCCTCGAAAGACGGTCGTTCCCAATTGTCGGGAAGGCGGCCCAGGTGGGCCTCGAGCTCCGTCCGATACCAATCGAGGCCGTAAGCGCCAGGGAGGAGGACGTGGTTGTTCTCTAGGAATTCGCCGACGGCCACGAGGAGTTCCCCCAGGTCCACGAGGCTCACGACCTCAGGCCGAACCCGGCGTGCCTCCTCCAGGGTGGAAACCTCGGTCAGGCTGCCGTCCCTCAGGAGAACCAGGGGCCCCTCGATGGTCGGACAGGGCGAAACGGCACCCGCCTTCCCTGGCTTTTCCACCTTGATCTGCGTCCCAATCGCGACGAACTCGTCGACGAGGTGCATCGTGGCCGGGTGGACGCCCAGCGCCGCGAGTCCCGTCGCGCGCGTGCGGCCGTATCGGAGGCGGAACCCGCCCTTCCGGCTCGGGTGGGCGAGGACCGGTCGACCCGCAATGACGTTCTGGATGAAGCTGGGTTCCTTCTCTGTCTCTTCCTCGCTGTTCTTCCGCTCTTCCAGGTAGCGGGCGAGGAAATCCCAACCGTCGATCTGGAGATTCCGTACGTGCTTGAGGATCTTGGGCGCCTTGAGGCAGAGTCCTTCGGCAATGACGAGACAGGCGCCACCACGAATGCGGTTCGTCTCCATCCGGGGGAGGTCCCGGTGGCCGCTGATTTCCTCCTCCTCCGTGCCCTCCCCGTTGATGCCGACCGGGCAGTGGCCCATGACCAGCTCGATGTCCCTACCAGTAGGGGTATGCTGCAAGTGCTGAAGTTGCTTGTAGAGGGGAATCTCTTCCTTGAGACGCTCCACCTCCTCCTTCGTCGGCCGATACGCCCCGATGCCCAGCTCCCGGCGGACCACGTCGGCGATGAGCACGCTGAGAGCCTGGGCCGTCCCCCCGGCGGACCGAATCGGGCCAGCATAGAACACGTCCAGGTAGGTGGTCCCGTCTTCGTTCCGCTTGACCTGAACGCCCCCCAGTCCCTCCAAGGGGGCCACGACGACGCCCTCGGTCAGGAGGGCGAGGCCCGCTCGAATCGCGCGTTCGATGCGCTCCTCCATGCTCCGCCCCGGCTCCTGGGCCAGCTCCCGCGCCAGTAGCAGGGAGGCCTCTTCGCGGTCGTGATGGACGCTCAGCTCCCGAATCCGCTGGGCGATTCCCTCCAGATCGTAGGCCTCCAGGAGGCGCTCCACCCGACTCGGCAGGTCCTCCGCCGCGAGGATTTCCACGGTGAGCTCCGGGTCCATCCCCTGCGCCCGGGCGTGGCGGGCGATAGTGTAGCACGCCTCGGCCTCCCCGTTCAGCTCCTCCAGGTAGCCCCTCATTGCCTGGCTCAAGCTAAGGTTGGTCATCCCATCACGCAGAAGCGGACAGGTATGGAGGGGTCGCTATAAAGGCTGTCCCGGGGTCTGTCCGCCCCCTTGATATGGAAGGAGGGACTAGGCCGGATCGATGGAGCAGGTCACCACGCCCGATGAGTTTCGCGAAGCGGTCGTCGAGGCGGAGGGGCCGGTTCTCACGCTCTTTCACGCCGCGTGGTGCGGCTACTGCCAGGACTTTCTGCCGCTCTTCCGCGTAAAGGACACGGGCTCCATCAAGAAGGTCGAGGTGGACCTCTCGGAGGAGATTAATCCCCTGTGGGATAGGTACCGCATCGAGGTCGTGCCCACGCTGATCCTCTTCGAAGGAGGAAATATCGCGGGTCGGGCCGATGGGGTCCTGGGGAATGGGCTCTCCGAGGCCGACCTGGAAGACGTCCTGGCCGGATCCGAAGCAGGGTGAGGGAAGGGCTGACAGCGTTCCGCAGACCCATTGGCCGTCAACGGCAACGGTTCACCCGGCTACCGAAGTAACCAGGCTAGCGCGCCTAGACCAGGGGTCCACGACCCTTGCGGGCCAACCTTCCCACGGGCTCGCGCACCGCAGTACCAGAGGAAACGCAGGCGGGCTTAACTTCCGGGTTCGGGATGGGACCGGGTGTATCCCCGCCGCTATGGCCGTCACACCCTTCCGCGGTCGTTAGCCAGTTCGGCGGCTTAAGCCTTGTGGAGGCAGCTCACATCACCGCGATCAGCGCGAATAGAGGGGCGAAGATGACCGCCACCTTCCCCACGAGCTTGATGAGGATGTTCAGAGACGGTCCCGAGGTGTCCTTGAATGGATCGCCCACCGTGTCCCCGATGACTGCGGCCTTGTGGGCCTCCCCGCCCTTGCCCCCGTGCAACCCCGACTCGATGAGCTTCTTCGCGTTGTCCCAGGCCCCGCCGGAATTGGCCATCGTCACGGCCAGGAGGAAACCCACGAACAGGACGCCGAGGAGGAGTCCAGCGAGGGCCTCGGCCCCCAGACTGAACCCGACCGCAAGCGGGACGACGAGGACCAAGAGGCCCGGGAGGAACATGGCCCGGATGGCCTTCCGGGTCACCAGGGAGATGGCCGCTTCGTAGTCGGGCTGCACCTTCCCCTCCCGCAGGCCCGGGGTATCGCGAAACTGCCGTCGAACCTCGCGAACGATCTCGAAGGCCCCGGAGCTGACGGCCTTCAGCGTGAGGGACGAGAACACGAAGGCGAGTAAGCCCCCGGTCAAGAGGCCGATGAAGACCCCGACCTCCGTGAAGGTCAGCGGGAAGGCGAGAATGGGGACCACCGTCACCTCGGCCACCACGAGGAATGTCGCGATCCAAGCCAACGACGCAAGGGCCGCCGAGGCGATGGCGAACCCCTTCCCGATGGCCGCCGTGGTGTTCCCCACGGAGTCCAGGGCCTCCGCCCGTTCGCGGGCGTCTGAACCCAGGTCGCTCATCTCAGCGATGCCCGCCGCGTTGTCGGCGATGGGGCCGTAGGCGTCCGTTGCCAGGAGCATGGCGAGGGTCACCAGCATGCCTACGGCGGCGACGGCGATGCCGTAGAGCCCCGAACCAGGGGAGCCTGTCTCCACCAAGAAGAAGGCCACGAACGTTGCCCCCGCGACGACGAGGATCGGCGGAATCGTGCTCAGGAACCCCACCGACAGCCCTTCCATCACGTTGATGGCGGCCCCGCTCTCGCCTGCTCTCGCGATGCCCCGCACGGGGCCATACTCCGATGTGAAGTACTGGGTCGAGAGTCCAATTAAGAACCCCCCCACGAGGCCTGTGACCAGCGCGAGGAAGGGGAAGAGCCCGTCCTGACCCAGGAGGAACTGGGCGGCAAAGTACCCCGCCACGATCATGACGCCCGTGCTCACATACACGCCGACGTTCAAGGCCGACCGCGCGGCCCTCGCCTCCTGCTCGTAGCCTTCGGCGCGCCGTCGAGGGCGTACGGCGAGGATCCCCGCCATCGAAGCGAGGAGACCCACTGCCCCCATGAGAAGGGGGAAGAGGGCGTAGTCGACCCCGAGGTTGAGGGCGGGCGCAAGGGCAATGACCATGGTGGCCGCGAGGGCGGAGACGTAGGACTCGTAGAGGTCGGAGCCCATCCCTGCGACATCCCCGACGTTGTCCCCGACCAGGTCCGCGATGACGGCCGGGTTCCGGGGGTCGTCCTCGGGAATGCCGGCCTCCACCTTCCCGACGAGGTCCGCCCCCACGTCGGCGCTCTTGGTGAAGATGCCTCCCCCGACCCGCAGGAAGAGGGCCACCGAACTGGCCCCGAAGGCGTAGGCCAACCAGACTTCCGGTTCCGCGGGGAACGCAGCGAAGAGGCTGGTCAGTCCGATGAGGCCCAGGGCGACGGAGACGGAGCCCATGACAGCCCCGCCAAAGAAGGCGGTACGCATGGCGCCCGTGAAGCTTACCGTGACGAGACCGGCCGTGCGCACGTTGGCCCGCGTGGCAATCCACATCCCCAGGTACCCCGAACCGAAGGAGGCAGCGGTTCCGAGGGCGAAGGCCACTCCCAGCTCCGCGTGGATTGTGCCGGGCGAAATGAGGAAGGTGAGAACGAGCACCAGGACGACCGTGAACACGGAGAGGGCGCGGAGCTCCCGCCGCAGGAAGACGGCGGCTCCCTCCTGAATGAACCGGGCGATCTCCCGCATCCGTTCCGACCCTTCCGGCTGGCGCAGAATGGCGCGGACAAGGAAGGCGGCGAAGACCAAGGTGAGGCCCGCCACCCCGAGGGCGATGAGGACGATGTGAAACATAACGCACTCCCTCGGTGGAAGTCTCGTGCGCAGGAGGTGCATGCCCCATATAAACTCAAGGCCGGCAGGCTCAGAAGAGGGCGAAAAGTGGGTTCCCTATGAGAAACGCGAGGAGGAACCCCACCGTCAGTGGGATGAGGAAGGGGATTTGCGGCGTCACCCATACTCGACTCACCCCGGCAGCTCGCAGCGCCTCCAGGTCGGCTTCTTTGGCAGTCGTGCGGGGGACGACTCGGTAGCGCATCCTGCCGTCCTTCACCTCCTGGAGCGTCCAGGCGAACCGAGGTAGCTGGTCCACCGGCGCCTTGTAGCCCAGCAGGAGTTGGGGCCACCGACGGTCTCCCCGAGCGAGGTTCCGGACGAGGAAGGCCACGGGCAACCCGATGAGGAGGAGGGCCCCCCAGAGAAGGGTCGTCATCGCGAAGGGGAACAGGAGTTCGAAAGGGGCCAAGAGGGGGGGCCTGACCGCGAGAAGCGGAAAGGATCCAAGGGCAGGATAGCCCGGGACCAGGATGCCGATGGCCATGAACGCCTTCGCGTCGGCCCCACCCTTGAGAAGACCGAGGTAGTAGAAGACGTACCCCAGGAGGATTACCGTAAGGATGCCCAAGCCTCGGATGATCAGCGCCTGCTCGGTGGGTCCCTGGCCTGAAAACCCCATGATGAGAAAGAGGACCGCGAGGCCGCTTAGACCGTAGAAGAGGAGGGTCGTGCCATTGACGAACCTGCCCCCGCCCCGTTCCCAAATGACGTCGAGGAAGAGGAGCGCCGGGGGCACAAGGACTAGGAATGGGAGAGGGTCACGCGTCGCTGAGACGAGCTCGCTAGCCAGGAGGGCCAGTCCGACGCCGGCTATGAGGCCCCAGGGTGCGTCCCCGACCCGCCTCGTGCGCCAGTCGGCCAAGGATGCGATGGAGAGGAGGAGCACCCCCACCAGCAGGCGTAGTAGGGACAGGAGCACGGGGGGCCGGAGGTCCATTGGCCTACATAAGCTGGACTGTCTCGAGCCTCCTTCGGAGCCGGAGGCTGGGTCGCTCCCGAGAACCACCGGCCAAAGCTTTTAAGCGGAGGGCCTGCTAGCCGCGCGCCGGGAGCGCCAGATGGCAGCGGAGGTCCTGCAGGCGCGCGAACCCGCAGGCACCGAGGTTCGCATCGAGCTGAGCCGCGATCTTCGATTCTTCGACATCACCATGATTGGCATCGGGGCCATGATTGGTGCGGGGATTTTCGTTCTGACGGGCTCCGCGGCCCGTCTTGCGGGACCGGCGGCGCTGATCGCTCTCGTCATCAACGGTCTCGTCACCCTCGTGACGGCCTTCACCTACGCGGAGCTCGGTTCGGCCTATTCCCAGGCCGGAGGGGGCTATGTGTGGGCCCGCGAGAGCCTGCCTCCGCCGATCGGTTTCATCAGCGGGTGGTTCTCTTGGGCCGCGACGCTCATTGCCTGTGCCCTTTACGCGGCGGCGTTTGGAAAGTTTCTCGCGTTGGCGCTCGACGTACTGGGGGTTGGGTCGTCCGTCCTCCCCCCCGAGGTCTCCTTAGGCGGTCTGACGTTCAACCCGCTTACCCAGGGCGTCACGGCCTTCATCATCATCTTCTTCGTCATGGTCAACTACGTCGGGGCCCAGACCACGGGCCGGACCGAGAGCGTCATGACCATTGGCAAGATGGTCGTCCTAGGCCTCTTCATCGCCCTCGGAATCAGCGCGATGCTGCGGGACCCGACTCTCCCCCAACGCTTCGTGGCCGATTTCGCGCCCGCGGGAGGCGGCGGCATCCTCCTCGCGATGGGCATCACGTTCATCGCCTTCGAGGGATACGAGATCATCGCGCAGTCCGGGGAGGAGGTAAAGGATCCCCGACGGAACATCCCGAGGGCCATCTTCGTGTCGATCTTCGTGGTTGTCATCTTCTACGTCCTCACCTTCACCGTGGCTCTGGGGGTCATCGGGTGCCCGGACCCCTCCCAGGCCTATCTGTGTCTGGGCGACCCGAAGGCGGTGGGGCTCCCGCCCGCAAACCCAGAGCTCGCCATGATCCGGGCGGGCGAATCCCTTGCGGGCACCCTCGGACTGACCATCATGCTCGTCGGGGGATTCCTTGCGACCACCTCCGCGCTCAACGCCACCCTCTATTCCTCCTCACGCGTGAGCTTCGCCATGGGACGGGACGGGACCCTTCCGCGCTCCTTGGGACGGGTTCACCCCAAGCGGCAGTCTCCCGGGAACGCGGTCCTCGCCAGTGGGATCATCATCATGGTCTTCGCCCTCGTCCTCCCCATCGAACAGATCGCCGCGTCGGCGGCGGTGATGTTTCTTCTCCTGTTCGCCATCGCCAACATGAGCCTCATCGCCCTCCGGAAGAAACGACCCGACCTCGATCCGGGCTTCCGGGTTCCCCTCTTCCCGTACATCCCGATCGTAGGCATCGTCGCGAATATCGGCCTCGCGATCTACGTACTGAACTTCTCTGGCCAAGTGATCGGTGGCCTGAGCACCGGTCAGGTCGCTTGGTACATCGCGATCCTTTGGCTTAGCATAGGCCTCACGTATCGTTTCTTCTCCGGAGGACGGACCGAAATCGAAGCCCCCCGCGTCGTCCGGCGGGAGATCCTGGAGGTGATCGCCACCCCGGTTCGGAGACGGGCTCGTGAGGGCCGCCGTGTCCTCCTTCCCATCCGGGATCCCGGAAACCTCGCGATGGTCCGCGCCGCCGCCCAGATCGCGAAAGAGAGGGAGTCCGAGCTCCTCCTTCTCCACGTGATCGAGGTCCCTCGCAACATGCCTCCGAAGTCGGTGCGCTTCGCGTACGTTAACGACCGTATTCGCACCCTCCGTCCGGCAGAGCGGGCCGCCCGCGACGTGGGCGTCCCTGTCTCCGTCGTCGTCAAGATCTCCCACCGGGTCTACGACACGATCCTGGAGGCGGTGGTGGAGGAGGGCGCGGATCTCCTCGTGCTCGGCTGGCGGGGGGAACGGCCGGCCCGGGGCGGTCGGATCCTGGGCAGCAACATCGACTTCCTGGTTCAGCGTGTCAACGTGGACGTCGTCGTCATGAAGACGGTAGGGATGAAGGAGAAGCTGAAGCGGATTACTCTCCTGGCGGGCCGCACCTCCCATGTGAACTACGCGGCCCGGATCACAGCCCAATTGGCGCGCGAGAACGAAGCCCGGGTCACCGTGCTCTCCGTGGTTCCCCAGCGAGCCCAGGAGGAGGAAGCCATCGCCCTGGCACACCGGCTGATGGAGGTGTTTGTGGAGGCGGAGGTCCCCCATGAGCACAAGATCGTCTACTCCGGCTCCGTCTTGAGCGCGGTGGAGCGGGCCGCCCGCGACACCGACCTCCTGGTCATGGGGGCCAGCCCGACCTGGGTGCTGCGGAAGTACGCTTTTGGTCCCTTGGAAGATCGCATCGCGAAGCGCATCACCTCCCCCGTGCTGATGGTGCGCAAGGCCGTGGAGGCGGCTAAACCTGTAGAAACAGAAGCTTGATGTTCTCCTCGTGGAACAGCTCTTGGGCCCGGGAGATGAGCTCGCTCTTGATCTGCTTCATCTGGGCCGGGTCCGAGATGTAGGCCCAGAGCTGGTAGCCTACAGCGTTGCCGTGAATTTCCCGGGCGTACACGACGGGCGCGGGATCCGTGAGGATGCCCTCCACCCGTTGGGCTGCCTTCGTCAGGAGGGCTTCCACCTTCCGGTGGGGCCGGTCGAAGCTCACCGTAATGTCCACCGTCATCGCGTAGGTCTTGGACCGACTGAAGTTCGTGATGGTCTTGGCCAGCAGTTCCTTGTTCGGGAGATTCACCACCTCCCCCCGGAGGTTTTTCACCTTCGTGAGGGTGAGGTTGACCTCCAAGACGTCCGCCACCATGTTCTCCCCGATCTTGATGCGGTCTCCCTCTTGGTAGGGGTCCGCGTTGATGAGGGCAACCCCCGCAAGGGCGTCGCTGATGGCTTCGTAGAGGACCAGGACGCCAGCGATGCCGCTGATGACGAGGATGAGCCCGATAAGGAGCAGCTGATCGGCGGAGAAGTTGACGGAGAGGATGAGGAAGATGATGGCCAGGGCTGCCCCCGCGTAGATCGCGTACATCGTGGTCGTTCGGAAGAGCTCCAGGACCCGGGGGTTGTACTTTGTCGTTCGAACCTTGAAGTCGGAGAAGAAGGAATCGGCTACACGGACGGCGACGGCCATGATGACGAAGGTAGCGATGAGGACCGTGAGGAAGGACACACGCAGGTACGGTTCGAGGGGCGCCAGGATGTAACGACTGACGAAGTCCGCCACGGTCGAATTCTGCGGCGGGAGCAGGGCCAGGCCCCCGATGGCGGCCACCACGACCCCGAAGAGGTAGAGGGCATACCGGACGATGACCTCCGTGACGGCGAAAGACCGAGCCGAGATGACCTTTTCCGGCTTGTCCTCGAGTTGCCCCCGGAGATAGGTGAGGTTCCGACGGACCGCTCCCGCGGCCACGATGGTGGCCATCAGGACGAAGGTGACGAAGAGGATGGAGGGCATGTGCAGGATGACCTGCACTGCGTAGTCCCGGATCACCGGGGAGCCGGCGGAGAATGGCACCAGGACCACGACCGCGCCGAGGAAGGTCCAGGTGCCGATGAGGATCCGCTTGATGAGCTCCAGGGTCCGGCGGTCCAGGTACCGGCTCTCCTGGGCCTTTAGGTACTCAAAGAAGCGGTTCTGGTAGGCGAAGATGTAGAGGAAAGCCACGGAGATGAAGAAGGTGAGAACGAAGGCCGGCCAGAATGTCAAGACGAACTGCGTGAGGTCGTCCAGTAGCGCCATGGTGTGGGGGGACACAGCGCCCAAAAGACCCAGAAGCGGTTATATAATCCTTCTTAGCTGAGTTCTAATGAGTTAATCGGGCTCAAATCAGCTCAGCGGTAGGCCATGTCCGTGCCAGGCTTGGCGCTCGAGAGCCGCCTGGATAGAGAAATCATCCGAACTGGCATTACAGTTGCCAGAGTCGGCTATCCCACGCCGTGGTCCTGCGGCATAACCGGGACTACATGGCGAGGGGAAGCAAGCCCAGAAAAGGAGGAGATGGCCCGCCGTCACTTCCGTATCGGAGCCTGACAGGACAGACGCGGAGGGGTCCGGCAATTCCATTTGACGGGAAGCGATCGCCAATCCCGCCTCTAGGCGTGAAGCTACCTCTTCCCGAAAAGGCGTTCGTCAAGACGTAGGGCGAATCCTTGACGTCCGTCCGAACTAGGGTTGCGAAGCTCGCCGCGATGATCGGCCTGACGGCTGGGGATGAGAGGGAGTTCGACCACCTCAGGAACCAGCTTGACGACTCCGGACCTTCAGGCGAAGTGGAACGTGGACACACACTGCGAGATCGGCCTGAAAGGCGCATATACCATCGTCCGTGAGCTGGTGGAGGGGGAGCCCGCAGAGAGGAAACGTAGGTTCCTCGAAGGTGAACCAGAGGACAAAGTCAAGGCGCTGGCGCAAGCTCCGGACCCGTTTCTGAAGGCGTGATTTCCTAGCGTCGCCCGCCGATGGGGAAGATCCTACCCGATATCCATCCCGCGATTCCAGCCACTATGAGGCCAATGATCCCGCCGGCGAAGGCCAGGATTACAAGCATGATTCCCGCCACCGCTCCGATGACCGGACCGAGGGTCTCAAGTCCCTGAGCGCTGCCTGCAGCCCCTACGGCCCCCATCAATACAATGATGCCAAGGGCCATGAGGGGCCCGAAGAACACCAAGAAGCCCAGCAGAGCTCCCCGCGTGCCCTTTCGCGCTATGAACCCGCCGAGGAAGACGGCGCCAAGGGCAATCAGGAGTATATCCTGCGTGGTGTACGTGCCCGGGGCGTAGACGAAGAAGTAGTAGAGGATCGCACCGGAGACGACGACACCCAGAAGCCAGAAGAGCCAGCCCCCCCGTGGCGTGCGGTATACCGTCCTGATCGAAGTGGCATAAGCGGGGATTCCTTCTGCTGCAGTTGGGGCGGGCCTTGGATCGTAGTCACCCTGCGGGGGAGGCGGGATGACCTCTACCTCGCTACTGGCGTCTTCAGACGTGCCATT
Source organism: Methanobacteriota archaeon (assembly GCA_030594205.1). Taxonomy (GTDB): domain Archaea; phylum Thermoplasmatota; class Thermoplasmata; order RBG-16-68-12; family JAJISG01; genus JAJISK01. Next base: position 24,695 of record JAUVFR010000009.1, on the reverse strand, counting down.
ACCTCGTCGAGTTTCTTCCGAGAGAAGCTATCGTCCGTCAGTTTCTCGAGTATGCCTTGACTCATGAGGAAGACCTCTGGCCGATTCCAGAGTTCCATGTAGGGGACGATGAGGAGCCGCACATGGCTTCCCGACCCGTGGGCCGTCACGTCGACCTCAGCCCCTAGCCGCTTGCCCGACTTGACAAGCTTCCCGAAGGGCAGATTCCCGATGAAATACGACTTGAGCTTTCCACCCCAAATTGCCTTGATGTATCCCCTATTGGCCTCACCGCCCGATTCGAGAATCTTGAACTTCGACTTCTTCAGTGTCTTCGCGATCAGTCCTGTAACAGCCCGTACTCCCATGTTGTCCAGAATGAACTCCTGGAGGGCACCTTTGGCCAAATTACCGCCATGTGTCCAGCCCTCTTCGGCCTCCATGAAGCTTTGTTTCTGATTATCACCCACAAAACTAAGCCTCTCACGACCCAAGGATAAATTCCTCCCATCATATGCAATCGGTGGAGGGCCGAGTTCAAGCGGGGTCCCCTCTGCGGGGCCTCCATCATCCTCGAAAACATCGAGCGTCACGCCGCCAGGGCGCTGATGTTCAAATCAGGTCGACAGAGAGGGTCTCCACGCTCCCGACACCCTCCAACCCGCGAATCATCTCCTCCGCGCCCTCCAGGCGCCCCTCCGCGTCGTCCAGGAGGACGATGGCTTCCAGGCCCACGAGGCCGAAGGCCACCGGCTTCTCGACGAGGTCCCGTAGGTCCCCCGCGAAGGATTCGTGCAGGGCTTCCCGTATTGGGGGCATTTCGACGTCCGGACCCATCGGCATGACCCGGAAGGTGACCACGACCCGGCCCATACGATCACCTAGGGCCCGTGAAAGTCGCACTTCTTGCAGGCGTAAGGCACGCTCTGATCCCGGCAACGCACGCACCGGCCGATGGTGGTATCTCCGCACCGTGGACACCGGAAGATGACGGATCCCTGTTCCGTCAAGGGACGACCGCACGTCGTACATTTGGTCTCGATCCAGGCCAGCACGGTTCATTCAGGCCCAAGGCCTTTAAAAGGGTTCCCCGGTCCGCTTCGCGACGAGAGGATTATATAGCGACGAACTCCATCGCCATTCGCCACCCGAGGTCCGCCACATCGAGGCGATCTGGCCCGACATGACACACCGTAAGGTTTATCTCAGCCTGGAGCTTCAATTTACCCTGCGTACCGCCGCCCCCTGGGCCCGTAGCTCAGCTAGGTTGGACGGCCGGAGGCTGGTCCCTAGAAAGAGCGTCTGGCTTTTAGGCAATGCTCTAGGAACGATTCCTGGGAGCGATTGCGCTGAAACCAGATGGTCCGGGGTTCGAAATTGCGTCCCTTCGGGAGGCGCAGCGAAAGTCCCCGCGGGCCCGTCGGGCGGCCAGCGGTAGGAGGACACCCAATGGCGTTCAATGTGATGGAACACGACATGGTCCCCGAGCACCACCTGCTTTCCGAGAAGGAAGCTGATGGCGTCCTGGCCGAGCTGCGCGTGGGCCGGGAACAGCTCCCGAAGATCAAAAGCGGGGACCCCGCCATCCGTTTCCTCGAGGAGGTGGTGGGCGAGCCCATCGCCGAAGGGCGGGTCATCAAGGTCGTTCGCCTGAGCGCCACGGCCGGGGTGTTCGTGGCCTACCGGGTCGTCGTGGAGAGATAAGCATGCGGGAGCTTGTACACGCCTTCTTTCGGGAACGGAGCATCGTCAACCACCACATCGCCAGCTTCAACGATTTCCTGGCGTCCGATGACAATCCGAACAGCCGGATGCAAGGCATTGTGGACAGCCTTCGGGCCATGGTGGACGATGACCGGCGGGGCATCATTAAGCTCGACGAGGACCGAACTGAGGGTAGAAAGGTCGAGATTCGTTTTGGCCGTCGGAACGAGGAGAACGGAAGGATCCCGCCCGATGCGAAGCCCACCATCCACGTGAAGCTGCCCGAAGTCAAGGAGGCCAACGGCGCTTCGCACCCTCTCACCCCCATGGAGTCCCGCCTCCGAGGTCTGACTTACCTAGCACCGCTCTACCTGGACTTCACCATCGTCGAGGACGGCATCGAGCGGGAGCCTGCTCGGGTCTTCATCGGCAACCTCCCGATCATGGTCAAGACGAGGAAGTGCCGCCTCTATCGAGAGAACCTGGAGGACGGGTACGACCTCCTCGACGAGGAATATCACCGGAAGCTCGTGGAAAACCGTGAGGATCCCTATGACCCCGGTGGCTACTTCATCATCAGCGGCACAGAACGGGTGCTCATCTCCCTGGAGGACTTGGCTCCCAATCGCGTCCTCGTCGAATTCAACGAGCGGTACGGCCGCCGTATGGAGGTGGCCAAGGTTTTCTCCCAGCGGGAAGGGTACCGGGCTCTTACCTTGGTGGAGAAGAAGAAGGACAGCATCCTCATGGTCACCGTCCCCACGGCCTCCGGCCAAATCCCCCTCGTCATCCTCCTCAAGGCCCTAGGAATGGACAAGGACGAGGACATCTTCAACGCCATTGTCTCGACCCCCCAGATGCGCCTTATCGTCTACGCGAACCTAGAGGAGATCCAGAACAAGAAGCTCTACCCACCCGCGGGGATCTTCAGCCAGGAGGACGCGCTCCTCTACCTAGAGAAGAAGTTCGCCACGGGCCAGGCCAAGGAGTACCGGATCCGCAAGGTGGACTCCATCCTGGACCGTTCCCTCCTTCCTCACTTGGGCGACACGAAGGAGGCCCGGATCAAGAAGGGCCTCTTCCTGGGCCGAATCGCGCGGACGATCCTCGAGCTCTCCTTGGACCTTCGTCGCGCGGACGACAAGGACCACTATGCCAACAAGCGCCTGAAGCTGGCGGGGGACCTGATGGAAGACCTCTTCCGCGTGGCCTTCGCGAACCTTATCAAGGACCTGAAGTACCAGCTGGAGCGCGCCTACGCCCGCGGGAAGGGACTGAAGATTTCGGCTGCGATCCGGCCCGACCTCCTGTCCCAACGCCTGCTGCACGCGCTGTCCACGGGGAACTGGGTGGGCGGCCGGGCGGGGGTATCTCAACTCCTCGACCGGACGTCGCACATGAGTGCCATGAGCCACCTGCGGCGGGTGACCTCCCCCTTGACGCGGAGCCAGCCTCACTTCGAGGCCCGGGACCTCCACCCCACCCAGTGGGGCCGCCTCTGTCCCAACGAGACACCGGAAGGGCAGAATTGTGGACTGGTCAAGAACGCCGCCCTCGTCATCGACGTCTCCGAAGGGTTCGATGAGGACACCGTCAAGCTCCTCCTGGCCGACCTGGGGACCCGTCGTGTGGCTGGGCAGCAGACCCAGCTCATTCGTGTGTACGTCAACGGAGACCTCGTGGGCCTCCACGAAGAACCCGAGACCCTCGTCGAGGAGATTCGGGGTCGACGGCGCTCCGGACTCCTAAGCCACGAAGTCAACATCCGGTTCGACCGGTCGATGAACGAGATCATCATCAACTGCGACCAGGGCCGGATGCGACGACCGCTGATTGTGCTCCGAGAGGGGATTCCGGTCCTCACGCAGAAGGACCTGGAAGACCTCCGTATCGGGAAGCTCCGGTGGGCCGACATGATCGACAACGGAATCGTGGAGTGGATCGACGCCGAGGAAGAGGAGGATGCCTTCATCGCCCTCTACGGATACGGCGTGCCACCCGATTGCCCGCATTGCGGCCACGCCCTCTCGCGTGGCGACGTAGACTGGGTCAACCCCGGCAGCGAGGCGGGGCGCGTGGAGCTCCAGTGTCACTTCTGCCAGTCCACCCTGGAGGGGGAGAGCCTTCTTACGAAGGAGCACACGCACATGGAAATTGACCCCCTGGTCATCCTTGGGGTCAGTGCGGGCCTCGTCCCGTACGCGGAACACAATTCCTCGCCCCGCGTCACGATGGGGGCCGGCATGATCAAGCAGTCCCTAGGCCTCGCGGCATCCAACTACCGCATTCGGCCCGATACCCGTAGCCACCTCCTCCACTACCCGCAGGCGCCGCTGGTCCAGACCGAAGCCATGCAATTCCTCAACTTCAACCGCCGTCCCGCAGGCCAGAACTACATCGTCGCGGTCATGTCCTACCACGGGTGGAACATGGAGGACGCGGTGGTTCTCAACAAGGCCTCCGTGGAGCGCGGCCTCGGACGCTCCAGCTTCATGCGGACCTACAAGGCCGAGGAACGCCGTTACCCCGGCGGCCAGGAGGACCATTTCGAGACCCCGAGCCCCGACGTCCGCGGTGCCCGCGCCGACCTGGCCTACGCCAGCCTGACCCCCGAGGACGGCCTCATCAGCCCCGAGGTGGGGGTGGGAGGGGGCGACGTTCTCATCGGAAAGACTTCTCCGCCCCGGTTCCTGGAGGAGGAGACGGACTTTCTAACACCACAGAAGCGGCGCGAGACCAGCATCACGGTGCGCCACGGCGAGATGGGGTGGGTCGACAGCGTCATGCTCACGGAATCCGAGAACGGAAGCAAGCTGGCCAAGGTGAAAATCCGTGACCTTCGTATCCCCGAGCTGGGGGACAAATTTGCCTCTCGCCATGGCCAGAAGGGCGTGGTCGGTCTCCTCGCCGCCCAAGAGGACCTGCCCTTCACGGAGCAAGGCATCGTTCCGGACCTCGTGATCAATCCCCCTGCCATCCCCTCGAGGATGACTGTGGCCCACGTCCTGGAGATGATCGGGGGCAAGGTCGGCTCCGCCGAGGGACGCTCGGTAGACGGCACGCCTTTCAGCGGGGAGACGGAGGACGCGTTGCGAGAGGCCCTCGTGAAGAACGGGTTCAAGAGCAACGGAAAAGAGGTCCTCATCGACGGCAAGACCGGCCAAATGATTCCCGCGGAGATTTTCGTTGGGGCCATCTACTACCAGAAACTCCACCACATGGTCTCTGGGAAGCTCCACGTACGGAGTCGAGGACCCGTGCAGATCCTCACCCGCCAGCCCACCGAGGGACGATCACGGCAAGGCGGCCTCCGCTTCGGCGAGATGGAACGGGACTGCCTCATCGGCCACGGAGCGGCCATGGTGATCAAGGACCGCCTCTTGGACGAGTCGGACGGCATCCTCCTGTACGTATGCGGGAACCCCGAGTGCGGCCACTTCGCCATCAAAGATCGGAAAGGAAACCTTCGCTGCACCGTCTGCGGCAACAACTCCAACATCTACCCCGTCCAGACCTCCTACGCCTTCAAGCTCCTCGTGGATGAACTGCTCTCTCTCGGGGTGGCCATGCGTCTCCAATTGGAGGACCTTCGATGATGCCCACACCTCTCCACGGGGTCTCGAAACGGATCCAAGCCCTACGGTTCGGGCTCCTGAGTCCGGACGAGATACGTCGGATGAGCGCCACCAAGATCATCACGGCCGACACCTACGATGACGACGGGTTCCCCATCGACATGGGTCTCATGGACCTCCATATGGGCGTCATCGAGCCGGGATTGCGGTGCAAGACGTGCGGCGGACGCGTAGACGACTGCCCGGGTCACTTCGGCCACATCGACCTTGCCATGCCCGTCATCCACGTGGGTTACATCAAGGAGATCAAGACACTCCTGCAGTCCACGTGCCGTGCCTGCGGCCGGCTCTTGCTCAGCCGGGAGGAGAAGCAGGAGTACCTGGACGAGATGCGGAAGAGTGACGCCCTCGCGGCCGGCGGCGAGTCCCCGCGGACGATGGAAATCACGAAACAGGCGGCGCGAGACGCGATGAAGCGCCAGGTCTGCCCCCACTGCAAGGCGGACCAGATGAAGATCACGCTGGACAAGCCCACGACCTTCCGAGAGGACGGCCACAAGCTGACACCGAAGGAGGTGCGCGAGCGGCTGGAACGAATGCCCGATGAGGATCTCCGACCCTTGGGGATCAACCCCGATGTCGCCCGTCCGGAGTGGATGATCCTGACGGTCCTCTCGGTCCCTCCCGTGACCGTGCGGCCCTCCATCACGCTTGAGTCCGGGGACCGGTCGGAGGACGACCTGACTCACAAACTGGTGGACGTCCTGCGGATCAACCAGCGTCTGCGTGAGAACCGGGATGCGGGCGCCCCGCAGCTCATCGTGGAAGACCTCTGGGAGCTGCTCCAGTACCACGTCACCACCTACTACGATAACCAGACCAGCGGGATTCCTCCTGCCCGACATCGATCCGGGCGTCCCCTCAAGACCCTCGTGCAGCGCCTAAAGGGGAAGGAGGGACGATTCCGTTCCAACCTGAGCGGGAAACGCGTGAACTTCTCCGCCCGCACCGTCATCTCCCCCGACCCCCTTATCAGCATCAACGAGGTGGGGATTCCCTACCAGGCCGCCCGGGAACTCACCGTCCCCGTCCACGTCCAGGCGTACAACCAGGAGATCGTGAAGGAGTGGGTGATTCGGGGTCCCAAACCTACAGGCGAAAATGGGGAGTACATCCCCGGCGTCAACTACATCATCCGTCCCGACGGGCGTCGGATTCGGGTCACCGACAAGAACGCGGAGACCGTGGCCGACGCCGTCGAGTTGGGCTACGTCGTGGAACGCCAGCTCGTGGACGGCGACATCGTCCTCTTCAACCGGCAGCCATCCCTCCATCGGATGAGCATCATGGCCCACCAGGTGCGGGTCATGGCAGGAAAGACCTTCCGCCTGAACCTGGCCGTCTGTCCCCCCTACAACGCGGACTTCGACGGCGACGAGATGAATCTCCACGTTCTCCAGAGCGAGGAGGCGCGGGCTGAAGCGAAGATCCTCATGAAGGTCCAGGAGCACATTCTGTCGCCCCGCTTCGGAGGCCCGGTGATCGGGGCCATCCACGACCATATCACCGGCGCCTTCCTCATGACCTACAAGGACGCCCGGTTCACGCGAGACGAGACCTCTTACCTCCTCTCCATGGTCGGGCGCGCGGGCCTCCCCAAGCCGGACATGAAGGCGGACGGCCAATCGTATTGGAGCGGGAAGCTCCTCTTCAGTACCATCCTCCCAGAGGACCTTACCGTCACCTTCCGTGCTTCCATCGGCTCTCGAGGGGACGAGGAGGATGCCGTGGTGCGGATCGAGAAGGGCAAGATTCGCGAAGGGGTCATGGACGAGAACGCCATCGGCGCCTTCAAGGGAAAACTCGTCGATCGAATCGCCCGGGACTACGGAACCGAGCGGGCCCGCCAATTCATCGACGACGCTACCCGGTTCGCCATCGCGACCATCATGCTTCGGGGTTTCACCACGGGCATCGACGACGAGGACATCCCTCAGGAGGCCAAGGACGAGATTGCGGAGGTCCTCGAGCGGGCCATGGAGGAAGTGGCCGGTCTCGTGGAGGCCTACAAAGGGGGCGAACTAGAGCAGATGCCTGGCCGTTCGTTGGAGGAGACCTTGGAGGTGGAGGCCATGAAGAAGCTCGGCCGGTCCCGAGACGACGCGGGCGAGATCGCCTCCCGGCACCTGGGAGTGGAGAACAGTGCTGTGATCATGGCGCGAAGCGGCGCCCGAGGCTCCATGTTGAACCTGAGCCAGATGGCGGGAAGCATCGGGCAACAAGCCGTTAGGGGGGAGCGGATCTCCCGGGGCTACTGGAAACGCACCCTCCCCCACTTCCAGCCGGAGGACCTGGGCGCGGAGGCCAAGGGCTTTGTCCGCTCCTCCTACAAGAGCGGCCTGAACCCTACGGAGTACTTCTTCCACAGCATGGGTGGGCGGGAAGGACTGGTCGACACCGCCGTCCGGACATCCCGGTCGGGGTACATGCAGCGCCGCCTGATCAACGTTTTGGAGGACCTCAAGGTGATGGAAGACCGCACGGTCCGCAACACGGCAAAGACGATCATCCAGTTCCGGTTCGGGGAGGACGGGGTCGATCCGATGCGGAGCATCGGCGGGGAGGCCGTCGACCTGGACGACATCCTGACGGGAGTTCTCGGTCCCGAGGCCCTCTCCGGCGCCCAAGGGGCCGGACATGCGGTCGCTGGCTACGGAGCCCAGGAGAAGGACATGGTCGTGGAACTCGAGGACGACTCCGCCGCCCTCAGCGACGACGCGGAGGATTAGATGGCCAGAAAAGACACGATCGACGCCCTACGACGCCGAAAGGTGGGAGCCAAGACCGCGGCCCTTCTCGTGGATGCGGGCTACACGATGGCTTCCCTGAAGAAGGCGAAGCTGAAGGACCTCGAGAAGGTGGTGACGCAGGAGGATGCGATCCGCGCGTTGAAACGCCTAGGCATCAAGGTGGAGGTGCCGCCGCCAAAGAAGGCACCCTCCAAGAAGAAGGCGCCGGTGAAGAAGAAGACGCCAGCCAAGAAGGCCCCCAAGAAACCGGCGGCCAAGAAGGCCCTCAAGAAAGCGGCAAAGAAGCCCGCGAAGAAGGCTGCCAGGAAGAAGCCCAAAGTCCGTCCCACCATCCCTTCGAAGGTGCCGGAGCCGTCGGCCTGGGAGAAGCGCGTCATGCGGATCCTCCAGTCGAAGAAGCGGGAGCTTCCCTCTTCCCTCATCCAGAACCTGGCCGCCCGGGCACAGAAGCTGAAGCTGAAGAAGCCGGACCTCGAGAAGGTGGTGGATTACCTGTGGGACCAATACGGCGCCAACCTCGTCGATCCCAACGAGTCGGTAGGTATCGTCTCGGCCCAGTCCATCGGCGAACCCGGGACCCAGATGACGATGCGCACGTTCCACTATGCAGGCGTTGCGGAGATGAACGTCACCCTCGGGCTCCCCCGGCTCATCGAGATCGTGGATGCCCGTCGGGTGCCCTCCACCCCCGTCATGGAGGTCTTCGTCAGCGACGGGGCGGACGACCTAGACCGCATGCGGAAGCATGCCACCGAGATCGAGATGACCCACCTGGAGGACATCGCCGACACGGAGGCGGATTTCCTGAACAACCGTGTGGTGGTCTACCCCAACGTGGCGAAGATGCGGAGCCGAGGTGTCACCTGGAAGGACCTGGACCATACCCTCTCCAAGATGCGGCGAGAGAAGGTCAAGCGGGTCGAGGGCGACAAGAAGCGGAAGATGGAGGCCTACGTGTTGGACTTGGACCAGGTCTCCTACAAACGACTCCAGAAGCAACTCGAGACCGTCAAGACCTCGAAGATCAAGGGCATCGACGGCGTCCACCGGGCGATCATCCGCCGGCGGGGTGACGAGTACGTGATCTACACGGAGGGCTCCAACCTGGCCGCAGCCCTGGAGCTCCCCTATGTCGACCCGACCCGGACCAACTCCAACAACATCACGGAGATCTACGAGGTCCTGGGGGTCGAGGCGGCCCGAAACGCCATCGTACGGGAGGCGACCAGCACCCTCGCCGAGCAGGGGCTTACCGTCGACATTCGCCACATCATGCTCGTCTCGGACATGATGACGAACGCCGGGGACGTCAAGGCCATCGGGCGCCACGGCATCTCCGGCCGAAAGTCCAGCGTCCTGGCTCGGGCGGCGTTCGAGATTACCTCGCACCATCTGCTGAAGGCCGCCGTGACGGGGGAGGTGGACTACCTGGACGGGGTGGCGGAGAACGTCATCGTCGGGCAGCCGGTCACCCTCGGTACCGGGGCCGTAAACCTGGTCTACCGGACGTCGGCCAAGGAAGGGTAGGCCATGGCGGATCTCGCTGGCCCCCTCCGCCGAGCCATCGAAACGGGCCAGGTGGTCCTCGGCCTGCATCAGGTGCGTCGGGCCCTCCAGTCGGACCAAGCGCGCCTCGTTATCAGGGCCAGCAACTGCCCCGATGAGTTTTTAGGGACACCTGAGGACGTTCCCGTCGAGGAGTTCCCGGGCAGCAACGTGGAACTGGGGGCGGCCTGCGGGAAGCCCTTCTCCGTCTCCGCCGTTGCCGTTCTGGACCCCGGAAAATCCAAGATCTTGAAGCGGTAGGTGACGGGATGGCGGCCATCACCTTCACGGGGGATACCCTACGGCAGATGACCCTCTTTCAGGACCTCACCAAGATCCCCCCCATCGACTGCCTGGAGTCCGAGTCCAAGATCCTCTTCGTGGTCAAGGAGGGGGAGATTGGCCCGGCCGTGGGCAAGGGTGGCCAAAACGTGAACAAACTCCGGCGAGTTCTTCACAGGGAGGTCCAGGTGGTGGAGCACAGCCAGGACCCCACCCGGTTCATCAAGAACATCTTCCGCAACTACGGCGTCCGTGAGGTGACGTTCGAGGAGCGCGGCGAGACCACCCATGCGTCGGTCCAGGTCGACCCCTTGCGGAAGGGTCGCGCCATCGGGAAGGAGGGAAGCAATCTCCGCCTCGCACGGGAGCTCATCAGCCGGCACCACGACGTCCAGAGCGTCGTCATTGTCTGATGCCACGATCCCTCAACCTCGGGTGCAGCCATGAAGGCGGTGCAGATTCAAGAGATACTGCGCGAGCTGGGGACCCGACCCTCGAAGCGATGGGGCCAGCATTTTCTCCTATCCAATGCCACGGCCGAGGAGATCGTGGCCTTGGGCGAGATCCAGGCGGGGGAGACCGTCCTGGAAGTGGGGCCGGGTGTGGGCATCCTCACCGCGCCTCTCCTGGACCGGACCCGGAACCTGATCGCCGTCGAGAAGGATCCGATCCTGGCCGAATACCTTCGGAAGCGGTTCCCGCAACTCGAGCTCCTGGTCGGAGATGTCCTCCGCGTCACGCTGCCCCCATATGAGAAGGTGGTCAGCAACCTCCCCTTCGAAATCTCCTCCCCCTTCCTGGGACGCCTTCTCGAGGTCCCCTTTAAACGGGCCGTCCTGACCCTGCAGCGAGAGTTTGCAGAACGGGTCGTGGGGGAGCCTGGCACCAGGGCGTATTCCCGGTTGTCCGTGAAGGTCCACTATCGAGCAGAGGCCCGGGTTCGTCGGACGATCCCGCGTTCGGCCTTCTGGCCCGCTCCTGAGGTCGATGCCGCCGTCGTCCAGATTGACGCGAGAGATCCACCCTTTCCGGTCGACCGGGACGCATACTTCCGGGTCGTCGACGCCCTGTTTCTGCATCGCCGGAAGACCGCCCTGAATGCCCTCCGCCTCGCCGCACCCTCCTTGGGTCGGCCGGAAGGGGCGATCGAGGAGGCCCTCCAGGGAGACCCCCTCGCCAGACAGCGGGCCGACGCGATGCAGCCCGAGGAGATGGCCGGATTGACCCACCGACTCTTTCCTTCGAAAGATTAAAGCGGTTCCAAGGAGAGTGGTTGTGGCCCCGATGGCTCGGAAAGAGGACCTCACCGAACGGCAGCAAGCGGAACGGCGGTACCAGAACATGATCGAAAAGCGAGACCGCTTCAACGCGGAATCGCGAGTTGTCCGGGAGGAACGGGATCTACTCAACAAGAATAAGGGCCTGGTGCGCCAGCAGGCGAACGCGATTCGCGATCGCCGATCTCAGCTCCTCGGAGAGGTCCGGGACCACAAGGCGAAGCGGAACGACCTCCAACGACGCGGCAAGGAGCTCATCCAGATCAAGCGGAAGCTTCGTGGTCGTCTGAAGGGCGGGGTCGAGGCCCAGGTCCGGGAACACCGGGACCAGGCAACGAAGCTGGAGACGCAGCAACAGACCCAATCGCTCAGCCTTACCGAGGAGAGCCGCCTGCTGGAGAACCTGCGGCGGGCCCGGAAGGAGCTCGCGGAGTTGGAGGCCCTGGCGCGGGAACACGAGTCGGTCCTCAGAGAGGTCGGGGACGTCGACGTCTCCATCGACGACCACTTCCAACGGGCGGACGCCGAGCACCAGGAGGTCGTCACCAAGTCCGAACAGGCCCAGGCCCTACGCCACGAGCTGGACGAGAAGCTGGACGAAGAGTCCGTTCTCATTGCCGAGGCCAACCGCATCCACGAGCTCTTCGTGAAGGTCAAGGAGAGGGCGGACCACTTCCACCAACGGGCCGTGGAGATGCGCAAGGAGGTCATCTCGATCAAGCGATCCCGGCGGCAAGAACACACCGAGGCGAAGGCGCTCGTGAAGCAGCAGAAGGCCGTCGTCCGTGAAGCACTCGAGGACGAAAAGAAGCTGGACGAAGCGGTGGATGAGGCTATTGCCGCCCTGCGGAAGGGCGGGAAACTGGAGCTCTAGCCATGAAGGCGGTGGTCCTGGCGGGAGGGTACGGGACGAGGCTCCGGCCTCTGACCGAGACGGTTCCCAAGCCCCTGTTGCCCGTGGCGGGGGAGCCGTGCATCGACTACGTGCTCCGCTCCCTGGCCTCCGCGGACTTTCGCGAGATCATCGTCGCGACGAGTTACATGTCGGATCGGGTTATCAAACGGATCGGAGACGGCCTTGACTACGGCGCCTCCATCCTGTACTCCTTCGAGGCCGTCCCCGCGGGAACCGCCGGGGCCGTGAAGATCCTCGAAGACTTCGTGGACGGGACCTTCGTGGTCGCGAGCGGCGACGTCCTGGCGGATGTGAACCTCAAGAAGCTCTTCGACGGTCACACCCGAAGCGGGGCCCTCGCTACGATGGCCCTCACCCGTGCCGAGGACACGCGCCAGTTCGGAGTGGTGGAGGTGGACGCGGAGGGCCGCCTCGTCCGGTTCCAGGAGAAGCCCGCGCCCGAGGAGGCCTTCTCGGACCTGATCAATGCGGGCATCTACGTCCTCGAGCCCGAGGTGCTTGCGTTCGTGCCGGAACGGAAGACCTTCGATTTCTCCAAGGACCTCTTCCCCCTTTTGTTGGAGAAGGGCGAAGCGCTTTTCGGCATGGAATTGGAGGGGCTCTGGATGGACATTGGTCGACCCGAGGACCTCTGGCGGGCGAGCCTGGAGGTGATCCGGCGAACCGGGACCGAGGTTGCCTTAAAAGGGGTGAAGAGCGAAGGACCGGTCCTCATTTCCCAGGAAGCCCGGATCAACGAGGGGGTTGAAATCGAGGGCCCCAGCTACGTCGGTCGGGGGGCCACCCTCTCGAAGGGCGTTCGCGTGCGCCGGTCGTGCGTGTACGACGGGGTCTTCCTGGATCGAGACGTGGACTTGGAGGACTCCGTTGTCATGGAGGAGAGTCACATCGGTTGGCGGAGCCGCGTCCGGGGCAGCGTCCTGTCGACCGCCTGCATGGTGGACGAGGATGTCGAGATCCTCGACAGCGTCCTCGGGGACGAAATGCACGTCCGGGCCCACTCCCGGCTGGAAGGCGCTAGCCTGGCTCCTCCCCCGGAGTGAGGCGACCCTTGCGGGAGACGACCGCGCCGTCCTTGATGACGGTGTGCGCGAGGTTTCGGGCGATCCCATAGGGAATCTCCGGGACATCCCGTGCCTCGAGGACCACAAGATCCCCCCGCTTGCCTGGTTCCACGGAGCCGACCACCGACGCGAGACCCACGGCCCACGCGGCGTTCCATGTGGCCGCGGAAACGGCTTCCTCCGGGCGCATCCGGAGGCGGTAGCAGGCGAGGGAGATTACGAAGAGCATGGATTCAATCCAGGCGTTCGGGGAGAGGTCGGTGCCGAGGGCCACGGACACGCCGGTCTCAATCATCCGACGGGCGTCGGCGTAAGGCAGGTCAAACAAGCTGAAGGATGTGCCGGGAAGGACGACGGCCAACGTTCCGCTCTCGGCCAGCGCGTTAAGCCCCCTTTCCCCGGCGAAGAGAAGGTGGTCCGCCGAAACGGCCTGCACGTCCGCGGCCAGTTCGGCGCCTCCCGACGCGGTGAGCTCATCGGCGTGCACCTTCGAGGGCAAGCCCGCTTCCTGCCCAGCCATGAGGATGCGGCGCCCCTGCTCGGGGTTGAAAAACCCGCTCTCTACGAAGACGTCGCAGTACCGCGCGAGGCCTTGGTCGGCCACGGCAGGGATGAGAGTGTCCACGAGGGTGTCCACATATCCTTCGGCGTCCGAAGCGAACTCAGGAGGAATCGCGTGGGCCCCTAGGAACGTGGGCACGAGGGTGATGGGGACCCGATCGTTCAGTCGCGCGATTGCCGCGAGCATCTTGGTCTCCGATTCCCCGTCCAGGCCATACCCCGACTTGACCTCCGCCGTGGTAGTCCCGTGCGCGATCATCCGGCGGAGTCGAGGCACCGTTTCCTCGACGATCTCCTCCTCTGAGGCGGCCCGCACGGCCCGAACGGTTCGGAGGATGCCTCCGCCTTCCCGTGCGATTTCCCGATAGGATTTCCCCTTCAATCGGTCGACGAGCTCCCCTGCCCGGGACCCGACGAAAGCAGCGTGGGAGTGGGCGTCCACCAGACCCGGGAGGACCAGACGGCCTCCGGCGTCCAGGATGTCCACGCCGCGCGCCTCCCGCACGACCTGCGCCTCGGGCCCCACCTCGGTGACAATCCCCCTCTCGATGAGGACCGCCGCGCTATCCTGGACCCCAAGGTCCAGGAGGGACCTCCCTCGCCTCGGCCGGCGATATCCGCCCAGGGTCAGGAGCCGGCCGATGTTCCGGACGAGGAGGTCCCCCCCGTCCCAAGGCCCGGACGCCGACTCAAGGTTCGCGCTCAAGCTGGACTCCCGTGGGGACCGTAGAGACCGCGAAGGCGCTCCCTCCCGCGCTCCTAAGGGCCTGTGTTACCCCAACTGGGTCATTGGTCAGGGCGATCATGCTCCCTCCGCCGCCTGCGCCCGTCAGCTTTGCCCCGAAGGAGAACGGCATGCTGGCCGCCACAAGCTTGTCCAAGGCGACATGGCCCACCCCGAGTGTGTTCAGGAGGCGATGATTCTCCAGCATCAGGTCACCCCCCCGTTCAAGGTCGCCCCGGCGAAGGGCCTCGACTCCTTCCAAAGCGATCTCGCCAATGCGCTCAACCGCCTTCCGAGCCACCGCCTGGGCCTCCACACGTCTCCTGACCTGCGCCACGAGGGGGCCCGTGGACGCCTCGATCCCCGTACTTCCCACGACGAACTTCATCTCCGGCAGGGGGGAGCCATGCAGGTTCCACCGGGTCTCTCCCTTCTCGATGCTCCACAGGAAGTTCTCCTCCCGCTCCTTGAGCAGTAGGATACCCCCACCGTGGGTGGCCGTCGTCGTGTCGATGGGACTCGCCCGACCCTGGACGGCGTGTTCGACCTCGAATCCCGTCCGGGCGATCTCCTCCTTCTGGAGGGGCCCCGGGGCGCCCTGAAGGCAGGCGAGCAGGCCGACGGTCACCGCCGCAGAAGACCCCATTCCAGAGGCCATGGGGATGTCGGACTGGGTGGTTAGAGTGAGGGGTTCATTGTGGTTCGTGGTGCGGAGTGTTTCGGCCACGTACGGGTATCGTCCTTCCTCCAGGGGATGCCCGTTGACCTCCGTCCGCCGACCCGGCCGTGCCTCCACCCGCGTTCGCCGGGAGATGGCCACGGAGAGGGCGGGCTCGCCGAAGACAACGGCGTGTTCGCCATAGAGAATGAGCTTGCCCGGGGCGGATGCGGCGACCAACTGCCTCGCAAACCCAAGCGCCGTTTAACCTTTAACCTAACTCCGTTGAGTCCAAGTTGTTAAGACTGAAGAAGCAGACAAGGTTTCCCTTAAATACTCGGAGTCAAGAGTCTTATTTAAAGAGGACTGGGAGGGGGGGCCTCCTGAGGACCTCTATGGGCCGCGTGGTGGTCGCAGTGGCCGTGTTGAGGATGAGAAGGGAGAATCACCCATCTTCCCCGGTCGCGAGGGCTAGAAAGCGGCTCAGAATGATTCTCTTGAAGCGAAAGTTGGAGGGGCGCGGGGACCTCCCGGCCCTCAACATGGGGCCTATCGCTGTCGAGGATGCGGGCTTAAGACTCGAACCTATGGTGGGATGTGGAAGCACCTGCAGACCTGCGCCTAGGCCTCTCCGCGCCCGGCGAGGTCGATGAGGACCGAGATTCGGTCCGCCTCGGTGATCCGCACGTCCTGGACGGTGTACTCTTCCTCGAAGGTGTTATCGAGGGCGTCCTGGATCTCCTCCCCAAGCTCGCCTAGCGCGATATCATCATGGCGATTCTGTCAGGAGCATTCCCGGCGATTCTCCTTCCATCTCCACATTGTCTACATTAGCCACGAGAGATAACACACGTACTCTTCGGTTTCACCGTCCTTCACAATCACATATTTTCTCCGAAGTCCGCTCTGTCCATAGATTTCTAGTACGGCAAGGTTGGAGTGAAATTCAGCCTCCTCTCTGCCCCCATCGTAGTGCATCACCTTTCCCTCAAGGAGTTCCGTAATGAAACCCGCTGCTTGCTCAATGTCATAGCGGGTTCCTCTTCCGCCCCGCACCAGTGGACCGAAAGATTCTCCCTCCTTTTCAACCCAGTCTGCTATCTGGACGGCAGTCATCTTTCTAAGCCCCTCAAGAATAGTTGCTCTATCCATTTCCTCCATGTACAATCTCCTTCAGGTATTGCTCAGCCTCTGGATTATGGTTCTCCTTCATAGCGTGGGCCGTGGCGGGCGAGCTGATATTAGGATTAGCCATGGTAGTTTTCGCACTCTTTACGTTTTGGTTGAATCGTCGACGGATCCCAAGACGCCTGACTATCGCGCTACAGTCTAGTCAAGAAATCTGATTGAAGTCCAGCTTCGTGAAGGAGTCGTCCTCCTCGGGCGGGGACAACATGAGTCGTCTCGGGGGGCAATGTCCTCTTTGTGCGTGGAAGGGGGTTTCCCCCTCACAGGACCCAATCCCCACCTTAGAAGCGGCTTAGAATGGTTCTCGTGATGAGAAAGTGGGAGAGATTCAGACCCCCTCGTGGGGGTTCTCCTCATTCTGACTTCTCTTGCTCAAGCTTCTCCTCTCTTTCTTTGCTTCTCCTGGGATGCTCTACGCGTCTTAGACTGGTCTGTGTTCAGAGAAACTCGGTAACGGCCTTCTGGCGGTTCTCCCTTGTCTCAACCGACCTGAATCTACAGGTAGGCTACCTGTAGCACTCAATCGCTGATAGTAATCGTTATGGCACCAATGAGGACCCCCCCGTCATGCGCCCCGCCCTCGCTCCTCATCGGCGACCCTCAGGAACAGGTAGAAGATAGGTATCATCAAGGTGAAGGTCGCGAGACACAGCAGACAGACGGACTGGATCACGAACAATTCAAGGTAGGTCAGATAGATCCCAAAGGCGAGGCCTGCGCCCGCCAGGACGAGGCCAAGGAGCGCAAGCCTCCTTCGGGTGTCTCCCTCGACGATGAGGCCGCCGTAGGAGGTCAGGAAGACTCCGAGGAAGCCTAGGGTGCCAAGGAGGGCGACGGGGACACCGAGGAGCCGGGAGTATGAGCTTGTAATGACCGTATCACAGGAAAACAAGGGATGAGGTTCGCAGTAGGAGAGGTCTGCCGTCACGAACGTGACAACGGTGAGGTAGCTCCCCAGCCCCAGACCCGCGAGGGAGAGGTAGAGAATAAGCCTCCAGGAGGCATTCTCCATCAGCCCCCTCCCAGGGCGGCATCGAGGGCCGACGAAAGGACGGAGGCTGAGCTTTTTCCTACATAGTGGGAGTGGACAGTGAGATCCGGCCTCAGGATGAAAGTTGTCGGCGTACCCGTGACCCCATACATGGGAGCCACGGAGCCATCATCGAGCAGGTAGGTCCAAGTCGCCCCGTAGGCGGCCTTGAAGTTGAGTAGGTCGCCGAGGTTGGAGGGGGGGCCAATGAACCCCACATCAACGGAGAGGAAGACCACCTGACCGCCGTACGTGCCGTGGAGGGGCGTAAGGGCCTCCGCCGTCTCTTCTTGGCAGTTATGGCAATGCGGGTCCATGAAGTCCAGAAGAATCACGGAGCCGCGGAAGTCCCCAAGGCGCACGTTCCCCCCATCGCTGCTCGGCAGGATGAAGTTCGGGGCGACGGAGGGCACCTGGCCTTGCGGCGGGACCAGAATGATGACCCCCAAGATGATGCCGACAACGACGACCACGGCCACCACAGGATAGAGCATGCGTTCGCGGCGGGGCAGGCCCCTTGGTCGACGGCGCACCTCCTCAACGGCAGCTTCCTCCTCGCCGGAGAGGTTCCATTCCACCTTCGTGCCAGAATGGACCCGTTTCGTGTGCTGCTGAACATTCGTCAACTTGACGGATGCCCCGCACACGGGGCACTTTCTGAATCCGGCCATCCCTACTCACCAAGTAGCCACAAGGTCTTAGAATTTCGGTACGAATTCTCGCTCCTTGGGGTCAAGAGAGGAGTAACGGAGGACGCCCAACATCCGGTCACGGGAGGGAGTAGCCTGGCACGTCGTATGAAGTGGGGAGGAATTGCTGTTCTAGTCGCCGGCATAGTCGTTATCAGCCTGGTAGTGCTGACTACGACAGTCAAGAATGGGGGGGCAATCCTCTAACCGAAACGTGTCGGCGAGAGGAGAGGCCACGCAATGTCCTCTTTGTGCGTGGAAGGGGGTTTTCCCCCCTCACAGGACCCAACCCCCACCTTAGAAGCGGACCACGTGGCTCTGAGTGGTGCGAAACGGACCTGTCCCAACCTCATAGAAGGAGAGTCAGAGACCCTCCTCATAGACAATTGCTGCTCTCAGTGACATCCTCTCCTTCATCGTCTTGGATATCCTCTTCTTGGTTTCCTCGGTGTGGTGTTGACCGAGGTGATGATTGTTCCCCATCAGAGCCTTGGCTATTTTCTGCCGATGCTCCTTCGAAAGAGGCTCAGCGAGTTCTTGGGCAGAACGAGCTCCGGCATCCGTGAATGTCCGGCCATGACAGAAACATACCCTACCCCTCTATAGCTTCCGCTGAATAAATGGGTTGACTCACCGGAGTTAAGTTTAACCTTTTATTGGGCGCGGGCCTCGTATTCCTGCGCCTTCAGTTCGAGGCGGCGAGCCTTGTCCTCCAGCTTCTCGGCATTGGCGCGGAGGGTCTGCGCCTTCGCGTTCAGCTTGGCGGCTTTGGCCTTGAGCTTGCTCGCCTTCTCCTGGTAGGCGGCCTTCTTCTGGGCCTCCTTGGCCTCCTGGAGGCCTGTCTCGTGGTCCACGTCCTCGTGGACCGCCTCAGGTGGGGCCGGCGCCTGCGGAGCCGCGGGGGCCTCCGAGGGGGCGTCCTCCCAGGGTCGCTCCTCTTCCATCATTGAGCGTTCGTCCCGCGGGAGCTTACTTAAAGGCTTTCGAGGCGCTATCACGTTTGAGAATGGCTCGGCGAGAGGCGGCCAGGTCCCCAGAGAGGTTATTATCCCGGCCCTCGTAGTCAGGCGCGTGAGAGTCCTTCTGGCCCCCTTTCCCGGCGGTCCCTCTGCAGGGAAGGGCTCCCAGATCGAGGTCCGCGTCCGCGAGGTCCTGAAAGAGCTAGGCATTCAGACGGGTTCCCTCCCGGGGGACCGTGGGGAGCTGGGGGAGACGGATTTCATCCTCGTCCTGGGCAGCGACCGGGACGTCCTGAAGGCCTTCCAAGAGTACGGGGATGCGGAGGTGCCCATCCTGGGGGTGAACGACGCCACCGGTTCCGCCTTCCTGACCGACATTTCGCTCGACGCGTTGGAGGAGGGACTCCGGCGGGTAGGGCAGGGGGAATACGGCCTCGAGGCCTGTCAGCGCCTCTCCGTGACCGTCGACGAGACGCCCCTGCCCGCCGCCCTGAACGAGGTCGCTGTCTTCCCTGCGAAGACCGCCACGCTCATGGAGTACAAACTGACCATCGACGGGGAGGAGGTCTATCGGGATTACAGCGATGGGGTCCTCGTCGCGACCCCGACCGGGTCCTCCGCCTACGCCCTCTCCGCAGGTGGTCCCCTGGTCCTGCCCCAGTCCCGTGTCTTCGTGGTGGTGTCCGTCAACTCCATGGACGTCTCCCGGCGGCCCCTTGTCGTGTCGGACCAGTCGATTCTTGAGTTCACCGACATTAGCGCCCGGTCCGATTGCGAGGTCGTCATCGACGGTCTGCAGAGACAGCGTGTCGAGGAAAGGGTCGAAATTCAAGGCGGCCACGTGGGGCATCTGATTCGGATGAACAGCGGTTCCACCGGCCGACTGGAGGCCCTGCGACGTGTGCGCTCCACGGAGGAGCTGATGAAGATGCCACCTAGCGCGAAGCTTGTCCTCAAGGCCATCGAATACGAGGGTCCGATGACGGCCCGAGACATCGCGGCCAAGACGCTCCTCCCGCCCCGCACAGTGCGCCATGCGGTGGCCATTCTCGTCGAGAACGGATTGGTCGCCCGATCCCCACACCTGCGGGATCTCCGATCGGACATCTTCTATCTCGTGGCGGAGGACGAGGAGGGCGCGGTAGGACGGCCCGGGACCACCGCCCAGGCCGGAAAGCGGCACGCAAGCGGCGACAGCTAGGCTAGACCCTTCAGGACCTCGTCCACGGTCCGAATCTTGGCGTCGTACCAAAACCGGGCGTAGTTGAGGGCCTCCTCCGGACCCATGCCCAGGTCACCGTCCGGGTCCTGAAAGCCGGCGGTCGCGTCGCGAATCGTCACGGGGAGGTACCCTCGAAAGAAGGCATCCATCGCCGCGTGCTTGTCACAACAGTTCGTGTGAACGCCCGTGATGTAGAGCTCGTCCCCGGCCTCGAAGCCCAGGTTTCCCAAGACGGTGTCCATGGCCGTGGGGCGGCCTCCGTTGTCCGTGAAGAGGCTGTAGGTTCCCTTCTCTACCTCCCACAATCGGTGTTCCGCATCAACCTTCTCGACATCGTCGGGTCTCCACTCCCGTTCGAGGGTATGGACGCCGTCCGTCCGCAGCCCCTCCACGATCTTGGATCCGTCGGATCCCTTCATGGAGTGCGGTCCCCATTTCTTGAGTTCAAAATCGGTCGGCAGGTGTCGGTCCGTACTGTAGATCACGGGGAGGTTTGCATCGAGGAAGGCGTCCTGCAGCCGTCGAATCTGGGGAACAATCGCCAACGCCCCATCGAAGGCCAGGTTCGGATTGTAGCTCTTGAGCGTGAAGTCGTTGGTCATATCAATGGTCAGGAGAGCGCGCTTTGTCGTGTTCTCACCTCATGGTTCGAGGTGCCGGGGCTTACTTAACCGATAGGTTTGCGGCAGGATTTCGGGAGAGTTACGCTTGTCCGGCAGGAACGACCCCGTGCCTCAGAGGCGAGACCCGGAAAAGGGTTAATGGAGCAGCCGATGAACCGGACGTGAAGGCTGTCGCCATCGACCGATACGGCGGACCTGAGGTCTTGGACTACCGGGACCTGCCCGATCCCGAGATTGCCGACGACGAGGCCCTCGTCCGCCTTCAGGCCTCCGCGCTCAATCGACTTGACGTGTTCGTCCGGGAGGGATGGCCGGGCCTCGGCCTCAAGTTCCCGCACATCCTCGGCGCCGATGGCGCAGGGGTGGTGGAGGCCGTGGGCAAGGAGGTCAAGACGGCCGCCGTGGGGGATCGGGTGGTCATCGATCCGAGCCTCACCTGCGGGACTTGCGACGCCTGTCGCCGGGGGGACGAGGTCCTGTGCGTGGAATACCGGATCCTGGGCGAACACGTGGACGGCACCTACGCCGAGCTGGTGAAGGTGCCTGGGGAGAACCTGTTGCCCTTGCCGGACGGGGTCCCCTTGGAGCCATCGGCGGCCGCTCCGATGACCTTCATGACGGCTTGGCGGCTTCTCATGACCCGGGCTGCCGTCCAGCCCGGGGAACTGGTCCTCGTCCTCGGGGCCGGCGGAGGAGTCTCGAGCGCGGCCATCCAGATCGCGAAACACGCCGGGGCGCGAGTGATCGCCACGTCGAGCACGCAGGAGAAGTTGGATCGGGCCCGCCAACTCGGGGCGGACGAGGTGATCAACTACACCGAAGAGCCCTTCGAGCGAGTGGTCTGGGAGCTCTCGGGGAAGAGAGGCGTGGACGTGGTTGTGGATTCCGTAGGCCAGGCGACTTGGAAGCAGAGCATCCGCGCCCTCGGGAAGAACGGTCGGCTGGTGACGTGCGGAGCCACGACAGGTCCCATCGGTGAGACGGACATCCGCTACATCTTCTGGCGCCAGCTCCAGATTCTAGGCTCTACCATGTCCAACCGGGCCGAATTGCGGGAGGTAATGAAGCTGATTTGGGAAGGGAAGCTGGAGCCGGTCATCGACCGAACCTTCCCCCTCGAGCAGGCCCGGGAGGCCCAGGAGCGGTTGGAGCGAGGCGACCAGTTCGGAAAGATCCTGTTGCGACCCTAGCCTATTCGATGTCGACGGGCTCGCCCGCGTCCTTCCCGGTCTTCTTCAGTTTGATGTCCAAGACGCCGTTCTTGTAGGTCGCTTGAACAGACCTCGGGTCCACGGGGGTCTCGAGGTTGATCTCTTTGTAGTAGGGCCGTTCGGAGCTTTCGACTCGGATCGTCAATCGGTCCGATGTCGTCCGAAGGTCGATCTCGTCCTTGTCGACCCCAGGCAGCTCCACGGTCACGGAGACGGAGTCCCCGTGATCCATCACGTCGGTCATGGGCTCTCGGCCCGTCTCCTCCTTCCAGGGTCGCAGCATTTTCGTGTCGCCGAACTGGCGGAACTCGGGCCGTCCGTCGGGACCCACCCGGAAGGAGTAACCCCATACGAACGGTTTTCCCTCGGTCAAGTCGTCGAAGGAGTGGGACATGATCCGCTCCATGCGCTCCCGCATATCGTCGAAGGCGTCCCCAAAGTAGTCCCAGAAGTCGTCGTCGTCGAAAGGCCAGCGTCTTTTCTCTGTCTCTCCCATTCTATGCCACCTCGATTCCGGTTCCGAATTTGCGCGAGATTTCCGCGTATTTCTCAAACTCTCCCCGCCGCTTGGGTTGGACCTTGACCAGGGCCTCGTCGAAGTGGTGTTCGGTGAGCTCCAGCTCTTTCACAGCCTCATCCTCGAGCGAGCCACCGCCCAGGATGTACTCCCGGATGGCCAGCATGGAGGCCTCGTTGGCCATGGCTTTGATGTCGGCCCCGGTGAAGTCCTCGGTCCGCTTGGCTAGGTCCTCCAAATCGACGTCCTCGGCGAGGGGTCTCTCGTGCGTATGAATCTTGAAAATCTTCACGCGAGCCTCCAAGGTGGGCGGAGGCACGTGGATGAGTCGGTCAAATCGACCGGGTCGGAGCAGGGCCGGGTCCAGCATGTCGGGTCGGTTGCTTGCGGCGATGACGGTGACGTTGTGCAGCTCCTCCAACCCGTCGAGCTCGACGAGCATCTGTGAGATGACCCGCTCCGTGACCCGGTTGTCCATCGTGCCCCCCCGGGCAGGCGTGATGGCGTCAATTTCATCAAAGAAGATGACCGCCGGGGCGGCTTGCTTGGCCTTCCGAAAGGTCTCTCGGACGGCGCGCTCGCTCTCGCCCACCCACTTGGACAAGAACTCGGGACCGCGGACGCTGATGAAGTTGGCCTCGGCTTCGGCGGCGACGGCCTTGGCGAGGAGCGTCTTTCCCGTCCCCGGGGGGCCGTAGAGGAGGATGCCCTTGGGAGGCTCGGCCCCCGCCTGATCGAACACCGGTCCGTACTTCAGGGGCCACTCCACGGTCTCCTGGAGCTCTTGCTTTGCCTCCTCGAGGCCGCCGATGTCCTCCCAGGACACGTCGGGCTTCTCGATGAAGACCTCCCGCAGACTGGAGGGCGCCATCTCCCGGAAGGCTTGCATGAAGTCCTCGGCGGTTACCGTCAGCCGATTCAGGATTTCCAAGGGAATCTCCGCGGCCTCCAGGTCGATGTCGGGGAGCACCTTTCGGAGGGCGCGGATGGCGGACTCCTTGCTCAGGGATTCCAGGTCCGCCCCCACATAACCGTGAGTGAGATTGGCCATCTGTTCCAGGTTCACATCCTCGGCCAGGGGCATCCCCCGGGTGTGGATTTCGAGGATTTGCAGCCGCCCCTCTCGGTCCGGGATTCCGATTTCGATCTCGCGGTCGAAGCGACCCGGGCGGCGAAGGGCAGGATCCAGGGCGTCGGGTCGGTTCGTCGCCCCGATGACCACGACCTTGCCGCGGGTCCGCATCCCGTCCATGAGGGAGAGAAGCTGGGCAACGACCCGCCGTTCCACCTCCCCCACGACCTCGTCCCGTTTCGGGGCGATGGAGTCAAGCTCGTCGATGAAGATGATACTGGGAGCGCTCTCCCCTGCTTCGTCGAAGATGTCCCGAAGGTTCTCCTCGCTCTGGCCGTAGTACTTGGACATGATCTCCGGGCCCGAGATGGAGAAAAAGGAGGCGTTCGTCTCGCTGGCAACCGCGCGAGCGAGGAGCGTCTTCCCCGTCCCCGGGGGTCCACGCAGGAGAACGCCCTTGGGTGCCTCCACGCCCAGTCGTTCGAAGATTTCGGGGTGGCGGAGGGGGAGCTCAATCATCTCGCGGACCTTCTTGACCTCCTCACGCAGGCCGCCGATGTCCTCGTAGGTGACACGGGGGATCTGGAGTTCCTCGGGTGCGGGCTTCTCGCTGATGGCGACCCGGGTGCTCCGTTGGATGAGCACGGCATCCGCGGCGGGTGCGAGGGCGGTGGCCACGAGGTCCAGCCTTCGCCCCATGATGTTGATCTCCAGGTAGTCGCCGCGGGTGAGGACGCGGCCTTCGAGGTACCGCGCCAGGTAGGTCTCGCCTCCGGTGATGCGCAGCGGCTCCGTGGGCGCGAGCGTCACCTTCGTGGCCGGCTTGGCGTTGATCCTTCGGATTCCGACCTTCTCGTCGATGCCGGCACCCGCGTTGCGGCGCATGTTGCCGTCGATGCGAATCCTGCCGCGGTTCTCGTCTTCAGGATAGCCGGGCCAACAAACCGCCGCGGTTCGTTTCTTCCCCTCGATAGAGATGATGTCGCCCGCCGTCAGGTCGAGTGCCTTCATCACCGCGGGATCCAGGCGAGCGATTCCGCGGCCCACGTCCTTGGTCTTTGCTTCGGTTACACGGAGTACCTTCTCGGT